>JAUIEA010000024.1 GCA_030429045.1 Bacteroidia bacterium
AGTTCGCGGGCGACGACCGCGTCGCGCCCGCCGCCGAGCGCTTTTTCCATGGCGGCGAGGCTCGCCGCAAGCCGGTGTGGCGATTCGTAGAACACCAGCGTCGCGCCAATGTCGGCCAGTTCGGCGAGGCGCTTGGCGCGCGCCAGGTTCCACGACCACACCTGCTCGATGGTCTCCGCCGCCACGGCCTTGTCCAACGCCGGCCGCTCGGTGGCGATCTGGTCGGCGTTGCGACGCCTCCAGTCGCGGACCAGCTCGGCGACGCGGTGCCCGCGAGGTCGGTCAGGGCCGGGGTCACCTCGACGGCGTACTCGCCGGCGGTCCACTCGCTCGACGGGCTGAAGGTCACCGCCGCGCCGTCGACCGCTTCGACCACCGTTTCCAGCAGGGTCCAGACAGAAGCGATATCGGGTGCATTCGTATTCATTACCATTCCAGACCCGGATAGGCCCGTTGCATGTATTGCAGGTCAGCCAGCATGTGACCCAGGTGTTCGGTATGGATACCCGTTTTACCGCCGGTCTGCACCGCCGGATCATCCGGAGTGGTGAGTGTGGCTTCACGCAGGGTATCAGCGATGGTTTGTTCCCAATCATTCCGGATCTCATCCGGACCGGCGATCACGCCGGCATCGATGAGTCGTTGTTCGAACGGAGCCGGCATCAGGAGTTCCAAACGGTACATCCAGGCTTCATCCAGAGCAGTTTGCATGCGTTGATGGCTTTCATCCGTACCATCTCCCAAGCGCAATACCCATTCCCGGCTCCATTTGAGGTGATAGGTCACTTCCTTGACCGCCTTCCCGGCGATGTCGGCCAGGCCCGCATCCGGCGAAGACAGCATGGTCTTCAGGAAGGGCAGGTGCCAGGCATCGAACAGGAACTGACGGGCGATGGTGTGGGCAAAGTCACCATTCGGCAACTCTACCAGCAGGGCATTGGTGTACTCGCGCTCGGAGCGCAGGTAGGCCAGATCATCTTCGGTGCGGCCCTTGCCTTCGAGCTCGGCGGCATATTGATAGTAGAGCCGGGCCTGACCAATCAGGTCCAGGGAAATATTAGTCATGGCGATATCCTGTTCCAGGACAGGGCCGTGGCCGCACCATTCACCCAAGCGATGGCCGAGGACCAGACAGTTGTCGGCCATATACAGGGCAAACTGGAACAAGGAGGGGGAAGCCGTTTGATTCATGTCAATCTAGATTTCTACTGCGATGAGAAAAGGTGGGAAGATTGCCAACCTTACATATGCCCGACTTCATCCGGGATGTCATAGAATGTCGGGTGCCGGTAGACCTTGTCGCGGGCCGACTCGAACATGCTGTCCTGCTCCTCCGGATCGGAGGCATGGATGTATTTGGATTCCACGACCCAGATACTCACCCCTTCATTGCGACGGGTATACACGTCTCGGGCATTTTCAATGGCCATTTCCCAGTCGGCTGCATGGAGGCTACCGACATGTTTGTGATCCAATCCGTTGCGGGAGCGAATAAACACTTCCCATAGAGGCCAATCCTTCATAGCTCGTATTGATTAAGGGGTTACAACTGCTTTTCGTGCTTGTTTCTTTTCGGCATAAGCCAGGGCGGCATCGCGTACCCAGGCACCTTCTTCATGGGCGTTCACCCGGTCACGCAGACGCTGGCGATTGCAGATACCGTTGCCTTTGACCACGTTCCAGAATTCGTCCCAGTCGATGGGACCAAACTCCCAGTGTCCGGTTTCTTCGTTCCATTTCAGGTCTGGATCAGGAATGGTCAGTCCGAGGTATTGGGCCTGGGGAACCGTGGCATCCACAAATGCCTGACGCAGGACATCATTGGACTTGCGCTTGATCTTCCAGGCCATGGACTGGGCAGAGTGCGTCGACTCGGCATCACTGGGACCGAACATCATCAGACTGGGCCACCACCAACGATTCAGGGAATCCTGGGCCATGGCCTTCTGCTCTGCACTTCCGCGCACCAGGGTAAGCAGGATCTCGTAGCCCTGGCGCTGGTGGAAGCTTTCTTCCTTACAGATGCGGATCATGGCCCGGGAGTAGGGGCCGTAGGAGGTCCGCTGCAACATCACCTGGTTCATGATGGCTGCACCGTCGACCAGCCAGCCGATGGCACCCATGTCCGCCCAGCTGAGGGCTGGATAATTGAAGATGCTGGAGTATTTGGCTTTTCCGGTGTGCAATTCATCCAGGAGCTGATCGCGGGATACACCCATGGTTTCAGCAGCGGCATACAGATAGAGACCATGCCCTCCCTCATCCTGGACTTTTGCCAGGAGAGCCGCTTTCCGGCGCAGGGATGGGGCCCGGGTAATCCAGTTGCCTTCGGGCAACATGCCCACAACCTCGGAATGAGCATGCTGGGAGATCTGACGGATGAGGGTCTTGCGATACGCATCGGGCATCCAGTCCTTCGCCTCGATCTTGACCTCCCGATCGATCTTGTCTTGAAAACGGCTTTCCAGATCCTGTTGATTCATACTCGTCAGTTATGTGCGTTTCACAAAAATAATCACTCCACGGCATACGAACAAACGTTCGTAAGGAAGTGTTCAGCGACCTGTTGACCGCTGCACTGCAAAGCAGTCCCTATTCTCCACTTCAAGGTCATCAAGCCTCCATGAAATTCAGGATCTCCCGATCATTGTGCAGCACTTTCATCTTGATCTGGCCGCCGATCTCCCCTCTTCTGCGCATAATCCCATGAATGGAATCCTGGGGTAGTTCATGGACGACCAGGGGCAACAGTGCGGTATTGCCACTTCTCTTCTGTTGGTAATTGGCATTGATATCCTGTAGCAACAGGTCCAGTCGGTGAGCAAACAGGCCCACATCTGCCGGTGGAATCTCAAAGTTGATATACCATTCGTGCGACCCGGGTGTTCCCGGCTGGGGGTATCGGGGAACCACGAAATAATGGCGGATATAGAATTCCATTTCCCCTTTCAATCGCTGCAAGGCCAGGGTAACATGTTCCAGGGAGAGGTCTTCGCCAAATGCATTGATAAACTCGGTGGTCCGACCGATGATCCGCAATAGATAGGGATTTGTTGAACTGAACTGAACCAGATCTCCGGTTTTGTACCTGCACAATCCATCGAGGGTGGTAATGAGCAATTCATACTTTCGATCGGTCTTGATCTCCCATAATGGCAGCACTTCATCCGTCCCTTTGTCCCGGAATTCATAAAAGATCCCGACATCCGTCAACAGCAGCAGATCCGGACTTTCCGGGCCATTTTGCAAGGCATAAAATCCCTCTGTTGAATTATACACCTCGATCAGGGTGATCTCGCGTTTCGGGTGGATCTCCTTAAAGATCTGTCGGTAATGGTTGAAATCTACCCCTCCATGCACGTATAAACGCCAGTCGGGCATAATCTCGACAATACGCGATGGGTCGTGTTCGGTCAATTGATTGATCAGGGCCAGCACCCAGGTCGGTACGCCCGAGATCATATTGATCTTGCGGATCTCCTCCAGGTGCTGCCTGAAGAAGGCAAGCTTTTCCTCCCAGCTGCCAAACACCTGGTTCGGGAAGTTTTTGAAGCGAAAGTACCAGGGAAGGCGTTCGACCATCAGGGCAGAGATATCCAGAACATCCTTCCCCAGAAACGGATCCGGATAGCGATAGCCGGACATGGAGAGATGCCGGGCCTTCATCAACCATTTCTGGTCGAAGCGATCGTCCAGATTGGCCAGGATCAGTCGTGAACCGCGAAAGTGATTGGCCCGCAGGAACTCCTCCGAGATCGGAATACGCTTCTTTACTGCGGATGTGCCGCTGGTCTGCCCGAAATACTTTGGCTTGTACACCGACAGCAGGTCCTGGGAGGACTTCAGAGCGGGTAGTTGTTGCAGCCAGGGGACCACATCGTCATAACTCTGAATGGGCAACCGGGCGACAAAGCGATGATAATCCCCTCTGATTTCGTCAAACCGATGCTCTTTCCCAAACAGCGTTCGTCGATTCCCATCAATGATTCGTTTCAACAAGGCCCGTTGAAGCTCTTCCGGCTGTGTACGCATCCGGTCCAGTAAATAACGATAGGGGAAAAAGATCATTCCATCTGGATTTCCAACCCGATCAATAGTGAACGGACAGGCCTCTTTCCAAAGATACAAATGAGAAGATACATTCGCTACAGGTAGTTCAACGGGGGATTAACCACCCGGGATTGATTGCCTGGAAGCACAGGATGGACTATCGCATCAATTGCAGATCGCCCTTGTACAGGCGTTCCTGGCCATCCGGCCAACGCAGGACCATGACATAGACATAGACTTCAATGCTAGCCGGTTGCCCACGGATTTCACCGTTCCAGCCCACATCCGGATCACCCAGCTGAAAGCCTCCGCTCCGAAAGACTTCATCCCCCCATCGGTCGAATATGCCGAAGTCGACAACCTCCACAGTGGGGTCCCCATGCGGAGCAAAGAGATCATTCAATCCATCATTGTTGGGGCTGAAGGAATTGGGAATGTAGATATCCCGACGGTCCAGTTCGATGAGCACGGCATCCGTTGAGGTACATCCTCCCAGACTGGTCACGGTCACCGTAATCGTCGTGGTCTCCTTGACCCGAAATGCTGGATTCAGACAATCTTTACACAGTTCCGGAGACCATTCAATGGAGCCGATCGCGACAGAATCCGGGAAGATCTCGGCCAGCAGAAAGATCAATTTGTTTTCCTCGTGCAATTGGTTCGGGCCCAGTTCGACACTGAAGACGCTCTCCGATTCGATCTCCACCAATGTATCCACAGTACAACCATTTGCATCCGTGGCTGCCAACTCCAGTGGTCCCGCCGTCAGGGGTGGCCAGGTCTGGCCCGGATAGTCCACTCCATCCACCGCCCAGGTCAGCGGGGTGATCCCACCGGATACGGCGGCATTGACCACCTCAGGTGGCAACCCGTCACAGGGATCCTGGAAGATCGTCCAGGAAACCAGGAATGGCGGGGGCTCCACAAGTGTCTTGTCGAGAACCACCGAACAACCGTGATCATCTGTGACCGTCACCGAAAAAGTTCCTGCGGACAGATCCATCAGTTCCGTTCCTGTTTCACCCGTAGACCAGAGTGCCTCAATGGGTAGTGTCCCCCCGGACAGGTAGTTGACCTGGAGGGATGCGGTCTGATCACCTGAACAAGCCACATCATATCCGTTGATCGTCGGTGAAGAGGACAGATCAACCATTAACGGGTCAGGACTCAGGATGGTCACCGTATCCGACCAGGGGTGCCCTTCCTTGTCGATCAGGTTCAGAATATAGGTTCCGTCAGCAAGATCGGAAATCAGATAAGGTGAGAAGAAGTTGGCCCAGGTCCCCATCTGGGGAGTCCCGCTTCCCTGGAGTGTCCAGGACACATCCACCGGGAAGGAACCGAGATCGGCTTCCAGCAGAATCTGGCCCGGGTCTCCGGCACAAGGCCCCG
Source organism: Bacteroidia bacterium (assembly GCA_030429045.1). Lineage (GTDB taxonomy): Bacteria > Bacteroidota > Bacteroidia > Chitinophagales > Saprospiraceae > JAGNXB01. The sequence goes on from JAUIEA010000024.1 coordinate 5,443, forward strand.
GGATGAGTGTTGGGGTCACGCGCAGGATACAACTGTCCAATGGGACGAGTTTGGTCGTCCAGGTGACCACACTGTCACATCCGTGCTGATTTGTGAACGTCTGAGAAATGGATCCGGTATCCAGCGGATTACAGGAAAAGAGAGTCAGCATTTTGGTGGAGCTGGGTAGCAACCGGATCTGCTCGATGATCACGCTGTCACATCCGTATTGATTGTTCAGGATGGTGGTGGTGGTATCCGCCACCATCGGGTCACAGGATGTGGATTTCAGGACCAGGGTATCTGCCGGGATAAATGCAGTCTGGATAAGGACCATACTGTCACATCCCCATTGGTTGATCAGGTGCACAATCGTCTGGCCTGCATCGGCAGGATTGCAACTGTAGGCCTGGACCATACTGGTGTCAGAAGGCAACAGGGCGGTATTGGTCACCACCACGCTGTCGCATCCAAACTGACTGGTCAGCACCTGGATGTCCACGCCCTGATCCTGGGGGTCACAGCTGGTTGCCGACACATGGGTGGTATCGGCCAATTCAAAACTGACCGCCAGGAGGGTGACGCTGTCACAACCGTATTGATTGGTGAGCAGGGTTTGAAACAAACCTGTATCCTGGGGATGGCAACTGGAGGTAAAGAGATGTGTGGTATCTGTGGTATTGACGATCACCTCCACGGTATCAGTGCCAACACACCCATTCGCATCAGTAACCTCCACGGAATAGGAGCCGGCTGAGGACACCGGGATGGATGCAGATTGTGCTCCGGAAGACCAGAGGTAGGAGGCGTATCCCATACCCGGGGACAGGACTGCGGAATCGTTCGGACAAATGACCGTGTTACCCATGATCTGTGGATCAATGGGCGGGTAAAGCCCCAGGGTAATATCAGCTGTATCCCGACAGCCGAAGTCATCCTCCACAATCAATTCAAAGGTACCGGGCCCAATGGCCTTGATGGATGGAGTGGTTTCTAGGGTTGACCAGAAATAATCCAGATAGATCGGGGGCGCTTCGAGGGTGGTCGAATCACCCGGACAGGTCAGGGTGTCTCCGGTGATGACCAGGGGAACGGCAAAACTCTCTTTAACCTCCCATACGCCGATCCCGGGACAGCCTTCCTGATTGGTCACGGTAATCGTATATGTACCGGGCATGGTCACTTCGATCTGGGGAATGGTCGCTCCTGTAGACCAGAGGTACGTGGCGTAGACATCATCCACCTCCAGGAGGATGGTCTGTCCGGCACAGATCTGTTCAGGGCCAAAAATATAAGGTTCCGGTGCAGGTAATTCAGTGACGTCCCAATACGCTTCTCCGGTACACCCGAAATTATCTGTGACCAAAACCGAATAGAATCCGGGGTCACTAACCGTGATCACCTGGGTATATCCGCCATTGGACCATTCGTACAGGGCATATCCGGGGCCGGCATCCAACTCGATGGTGGCTCCGGGACAGATCTCTGTTGGTCCGGATATCATCGGTGTCGGAGCGGGATATTCTTCAATGGTGATGGAATCAGTGCCTACACATCCCCCCTCATTGGTCACCGTCACCCAATAGGTACCCGGGTTACTGATGAAGATATCGGATGAGGTTTCTCCCGTCGACCAATCATACAGGGTATAATTGCCGTTTACGGAAAGTTGGACCACCTCCCCTTCACAGTACCAGGTTGGGCCGTCAATTGTCGGTTCGGGATCCATATATTCCACACCAACCGTGTAGGTATCCACTTCCGAGCATCCATTGGGTTCGGTTACGGTCACGGTATAATCACCCGGTGCCAGATCAGTAATGTCTTCGGTGGTTTCTCCGTTTGACCAGAGGTAGGTCGGTTCCTGGATGCACTCAGCAGTCACTTCCAGGTCGATCATCCCATCGGCACTGTTGTCGCAATTGGCATTCTGGACCACGGCATCAAGGGTCAGGACATTGTCACAACACACTTCACCTCCACAGTTGATAATAAACGGACATTCGGAACTGGGAAGATTGATCCAGATCGGGTTGGCCGGAGTGCCATACAGAAGGGTGACCACATCGATCCCGGACAAGTTGTCAATATCAAACGTAAAAGAATATCCACATCCAAGGCCCCCTACAATTCCACCGTCTGTACAACAGGTTGCCCAGACGAAACTGCCGGTAAATGTCGGAGGGACACCATTAAATTCACCCGGATCGTCTTGGAGCACAATGGTCGCTGAGTTGGGGAGGCAAGAAACCGTGACATCCATGGTTCCGCCGGTGGGGTCATTGGGCTCATCTGCAATGAAGATGAAACTCACCTCTCCTGTATTTGTATCCTCATAGAGCATGAGGATCAGATGTTCAGACTGTTCAAATCCAGTATTGGCACATGCGCCCAGGGGGACTCCGTAGGAGTAGAAACTGAGCGCCGACTGGTTGTCCGAAAAGAACGGGAGGGTCGTACTGAAGGCATCCTGGGAAATGGTACAGGGGCAATAGGAGGGTGCCTGTTCTACTTCTGGAAAGGGAACCTGAAAAGGATTTGCAGATGGATGCTGGCTCAGATCAGGCACAACCACTGTAGGCTGGGCTGAAAGGCTAGATTGCCAAACCACTAAAAAAGCTAGAATACCCCATCCAGCTAGAAACTTCATCATTTGGCCCATAGGGAATCCTCCTCTCTTGGAGAGGGTCGGCCAAAGCACGTCTTCCCGGTTACTATAGAATGGTAACATCCTAGTAAATATAGGGGAAAATTTATTGAATAGCCTGTTCTTCCCTGGGTTTGATGTTGTTTCCAACTATAAACAAAATATACAGGCAAGCTTTGCTCCTGTTCGATAACAAAAAAAGAAGCCAACCTATACAGACTTAACCATGGCAGTAATACTCAAGTAGTGTATACAGGCATATAAATAAGGCCCTGAACAAACTATCAGGGCCTTCCAGCATTCTAAATATTTTTCACATTGGATTTCTGGCCAGGGATGTTTACACTTCTGTATATTTTTTGAACCAATTCATCAATATCAAATGGTTTCCCAATAAAATCATCCATGCCTGCCTGATAACATTTGTCAACTTCTTCTTTCAATACATTAGCTGTCATGGCAATAATTGGGACCCTATAATATTTATCTGATAACGACTTTATCTTATTAGTGGCTTCATACCCATTCATCACTGGCATCTGCACATCCATGAGAATAACATCATATTTCTCAGATTTATACTTCTCTACTGCAATAGATCCATTTTCAACAACGTCAACAAATACATCGTCAATCGCATCACCCAACTCTTCCTGTGCAACAATAGCATTGAAAGCATTGTCTTCTGCCAATAATATTCGAATACCTTTCAATTCTGTCTTTAGTCTTTTCATATCCACAGTTTGCTCGTTTGGCAATTTATGCTGTTCCTTTTCAACTAATGAATATGGTATAGTAAAATAAAATTGACTTCCTTTTCCTTTGACACTTTCAACCCATATTCTTCCACCTTGAAGCTCAACCAATTTTTTTGAAATACTCAACCCCAGACCCGTACCGCCAAATTTTCTCGATGTATCTGAATAGGCTTGCTCAAATGAATCGAATATTTTGTTTGCTCTTTCTTCTTCAATCCCAATCCCAGAATCAGATATACAGAATTGGATAGATATTTTATTATCGTTGGTAGAATCTACTTTCTCTGCAGAAAAAGTAACTATACCCTTCTGAGTAAACTTTATAGCATTCCCGACGAGGTTCAATACTATTTGCCTCAATCGAACTGGATCTCCACTCACATAGGGAATACTATCTGAAATTTTTAATTTTAACTCCAACCCCTTTTCTTCAGCTTTAAATAGCATAATTGTATGAATCTGCTCCAAGCTCTCCTGAATTGAAAAAGGTATACATTCCAGCTCTGTTTTCCCTGCCTCAATTTTTGAAATATCTAGGATATCATTGATGATCACAAGTAAAGATTCTGACGACTGCTTGATCCCATTTAAGTAATCTAATTGCTCCGCTCCAGGGTTCCTCCTGATCAAAATATCAGTCATTCCCTTTATGGCATTCATGGGAGTTCTAATTTCATGAGACATATTGGCCAGAAATAATTGCTTTGCCCTTTCTGACGATTCGGCTTTGGCTTTTTCTTTTTCTATTCGCCTTTTTGAATCTGCAATCAGGCGGTTTCGTCTAAATAAAGTGATAGAAAGTATAATCAGTAATCCTACAAAGCCCAACGACAGATTTCGCACCGTGTCTTTTCTTCGGGATTCCTTTTGATGTTCAACTTCTGCCTGAAGGTTCAAATTATAATATCGTAACGAATCTTCCTCCAAGTGCTTTTTGAAATCTAATTCCAACATAACTTGGGCTGTTTCTTCTGAATTCAAACTGTCTTCATACATCTGAACATACTCAAGATATTCCAGTGCCCTTTCAGAGTCTCCCTTATATCTATAGGCCTTGTACAAACATTCGCATGATCTCTGTTGTAAACCAATAGCCCCCCCAATTTCTCCTGTTTTCAGCCCTCTTAAACACCATTCAATGGAAAGATTCGTCTTTCCCATCAACGCGTATAATTCTCCTATGTCAGTTTCAGTGCCCCTGATTCCAATTGATACTGAATCTAGTTTTTGAAATTCTAAACTTGTAAAATAGTGATGCAAGGCCAATTCGTACTTACTCTGCCTTAAAAACAAATCTGCAAATAAGGAATTCAATGAATTCATGTGATAATAATAATATTCACCCTCTTCTTCTTTCACAAGAAATATCATTTGCTCTATCATACTAAGGGCCGCATCATACTCACCCAATTGAATAAGTATTTTCACTATGTTCCTCTTGGCTATACTATTTCCCTGCTTGTCCCAATTCCCAATCTCTACACTTCTTTCAAAATAATCTAATGCTGTTTCATAATCATTCTGGTCAAGATAAATAAGGCCTATATTATTCAATATGCCACTTATTGACCTTGAATCATTGAGTTCCCCATATATGTCAATGCACTGCATATAGATGCGTAAAGCCTTTGCCTTTTGTCCAATATGATAGTAAATAAAGCCCAATCCCCAGAGAGAGGAAGCCATACCCCTCTTATCATTTTCTTCAGCAAATAATTGATATGATTTATTTCCATGGTCTACTGCATCCAACCATTTAGATTCTCGCTTATTTATATCACACAAATATTTATGAGATTTAGCTACATAAATTTTTTGATTTTTGCTCGTTGAAAAAGCCAGCATCTGCAATACCACGTGCTTTAGTATGTCAGGACCTTCCGTTGATTTTGTCGTCTCATAATATTTTTCCAATGCGCTAAGCCTAACTGTGTCATGCTGCATTTCATTAGACCACACAGACCACAAGGAGTCTGTATGCGTTTGTGAACAAACTGTTTCACCGGTAATGAAAAAAATGAATATCAAAATGCCTTTAACAAAATAAATGCATCCAAGTTGCCTGCCTCGTAAGCCTGATCCGAAATATGACAAATTATAATATTTTTGACCTGAAATTTTCCACATAATAGGAATTACAATAATTCTGAGTGACTATTGTTGTCAATAAATTCTCTTAATACAGCCTCCGATTCCTGGTGAAAGTTAAAGGCATTTCCATAAAGAATGGTAAGATTGTCAAATTGATTTTGATTAATACTATCTTCAATTTGCTTGAGTACCTTTTTCAAATTCAATAAACCCATGAAATCTGCCTGGGGCTTTAAGGAGTGTGCATTAATCCGAAGGTGATTCCAATCTTTCTCATCTAGATTTCTCCGCATCTTACTAAATGTTTCAGGAGCAACATCAAGGTATAGAGCAATGTATCGCTTCATCTTACTGATATCCCCCTTGGTAAATTCTTCTAAAAAGGTAAGATCAACCATTATACATTTGCCTTTATCAGTTCATACACTTGTTCAAATGCATCCTGACCTTTAGGAACATAATGCACAGCCCCATACATAATCGTTTTAGCAGCAGTAGCATATTTTTTTTGACTAGAAAGCATAATCACGGGTATGGTTTTATCTAAAGATTTAATTTCCTTCAGAATGTCAATTCCATTGGCTGCATCTCTTTCTTTTGTATTCAGATAGTAATCAAGGACGACCACATCAGGACGTTGAATGATATGAGGCAAACATGCTTCACCAGTTGCAAAGGACTTAATATTGAATCCACCATATTTGCTAAGTAAATAGTCGCTCAGCATCTCTGACAACAAAGGTTCGTCATCAACAATAAAAATGTTTGGATTTGCACGGTTCATCTCGAATTACTTTTGTTAACACAAATAACGGTGTTCCAATTGAAATACATCCAGTTAGATTATCAAGCGGTATTTTTATTGAGCAAGTGGTATGCAACCCTAGACGATTAGGATAATTATAGTATTTTACCTCACATGAAAGAAGTGGAAGGTAGCTGCATAAGATGCTTAATTATTGATGATCAGAGACTGAATGTTGAGATTTTATCCGATTTACTTGAAGGTGGACATCCCGAAGTTGAAGTTATTGGTAGAATATTGGATCCCTTTCAAGCAGTAGAGCAAATCAACCAACTGAAGCCTGACCTAGTATTGCTGGATGTGGAAATGCCTGGAATATCTGGATTTGATGTGCTCAGTAGAGTCGATTCAATTGATTTTCAGACCATATTTGTTACAGCTTATAGTCAGTATGCCATACAGGCAATCCGGTTTAATGCGCTGGACTACTTACTCAAGCCGATTAAGCCATATGAGTTGGCAGCAAGTCTGAAACGATATAAATTGAAGGACTATGCATTCCAAAACCAAAGCCAGGTTAAACAAGCAATCACAAACCTGAATACCAAGAATGTACTTGACCAGATTCTATTCTTGCCTTCCCACGATGGTGGTATGAAGTTTAAACTAGGTGATATCGTGAAGATATCAGGTGAACGGAATTATAGCACTATTCATCTATCAACCGGACGAACAAAGTTGAGTTCGAAAACCCTTGGATACTTTGAAGCAGCCCTTCATGGAAAAGGATTCTACAGATGTCACAGATCTATAGTAGTCAATGGCATTTATGTGGAGAAGTTAAAGAAGGACAAACTCTATTTAACTACAGGAGATGAAGTAACTATTTCACGAAGGCGGTTAAAGAAAACTAAGGACTGGTATGCAAGTAGGGTCATGTAGTTTTCCAATGACCTTTTAACAGCCAATTGGGTGCTATTGATGCCGGACCCACACATGGGCTTCAACCTTGGACCTTCGGATGATACCAGAGTACTTGGGACCGCTCTATCCTGCTGAGCTACCTCGCCAGCCTGTTCTTTGATCTGTGCTTTGCTTCCTCAAATCAAAAAAGGCCCTCAACTTTCGTTCAGGACCTGTTGCGCCCCCTCAAGGACTTGAACATTCGAACTACGGATTAATCCCGAGTCCTCGGGACCGCTCTATCCTGCTGAGCTACCTAGCCAGCCTGTTCTTTGACCTGTGCTTAGCTTCCTCAAATCAAAAAAGGCCCTCAACTTTCGTTCAGAGCCTTTGCGCCTCCTTCCCGCTTTAGAGCGGGAAACCTTGGACCTACGGATTAATCCCGAGTACTCGGGACCGCTCTAACCAGCTGAATCGTTCTTGGTGCATTCAACCTTCCAATTTGCATAAAAAAAGGCCCTGAACTTGTGTTCAGGACCCTTTGCGCCTCCTCAAGGACTTGAACCTTGGACCTACGGATTAACAGTCCGCCGCTCTAACCAGCTGAGCTAAGGAGGCAATTATCTTGTTCGTTCCTTGGAACTTCAAATGACGCACCACTTTTGGTACCAGAGATATCTGATTGAGCTTTCGTTCAAAGCGGCAGCAAAGTTATCACAATCCCCTTAAAAGTGCAATCTTTGAGCCGCAAATCAATCCAAAATTTTATGTCCCTCCTTGTTGTTGGCACAGTAGCCTTCGATTCCATCGAAACACCCTACGGAAAAGTCGATCAGGTCGTCGGTGGTGCTGCTACCTATATCTCCCTGGCAGCTTCCTATTTCACCAACCGGATCCAACTGATATCAGTCATTGGTGATGACTTTCCCGAAGCTACACTATCCGACTTGACCAGACGAGGAGTGAATCTGGATGGCCTGCAGGTCAAACAAGGAGAAAAGTCTTTTTTCTGGGCGGGGAAGTACCACACCGATCTGAATACCCGGGATACACTGGTCACAGATCTCAATGTCCTCGCCGATTTCGATCCAGTCTTACCGGACGACGCGAAAAATGTATCCTATGTGATGCTGGGAAATCTGACTCCGGCAGTCCAGCGGCGAGTCCTGGATCAATTGGAGTCCACACCCCGGTTGGTCGCCATGGATACCATGAACTTCTGGATGGACATGGCTCTGGACGAATTACTTGAAGTGATCAAACGGGTTGATCTGCTCACCATCAATGATGAAGAAGCCCGCCAGTTGACCGGGGAATACAGCCTGGTCAAGGCGGCCCAGAAGATTCTCACGATGGGCCCTCACATTCTGGTCATAAAAAAAGGAGAACACGGAGCTCTATTGTTTATGCGTGACGAGGATGATCATGAAGTGCACATTTTCTATGCCCCGGCCATGCCTCTGATGGATGTGTTCGATCCTACCGGAGCTGGAGATACATTTGCCGGCGGCATGATGGGTTACCTGGCCCAAACAGATGACCTGAGCTTTGACAATCTCAAACGTGCCCTGGTCTATGGCTCTGCCATGGCATCGTTCTGTGTTGAAAAGTTCTCCATCCAGCGCCTGACCGAGCTGGATGTTCCTCAAATCCTCCAACGCATAGAAAAGTTCAGACGTCTGGTCCATTTTGACCGCGACAAGGTCTGAGTCGCCGATCGGCTGGTCTAGTCTTTATTGGCCAGCTGGCCACAAGCCGCATCGATATCCTTCCCCCGGCTTCTGCGGACCGTCACAGTGACGCCCAGCCGGGTCAGTTCACTGGCAAATGCATCCAATCGGTCGACAGGCGACTTGACCATTTCCACCCCTTCCACCGGATTGTATTCGATAATATTCACCCTGACCGGAAACCGATGGGTCAATCGGGCAAGGTTACGCGCATCCTCCAGGGAGTCATTGAATCCATCAAAGGCGATATACTCGTAGGTTATGCGGTTGCGCGTGACCTGATAGAAGTAGTCCAGCGCATCCATGAGGGATTCCAGGTTGTTCTGCTCATTGATGGGCATAATCGTATCTCGCTTCACATCATCAGCGGCATGGAGACTCAACGCCAGGTTGACCTTCGGATTATCATCGGCAAGTCGGCGGATCATCTTGGCAATGCCAGCTGTACTCAAGGTGATACGCTTGGGAGAAAAGCCGAGTCCATCCGGTGAACTGATCCGTTCAATACTCTGCATGACCGGGCCATACGCCAGAAGTGGCTCACCCATGCCCATGAAGACAATATTGGTCAGCGGATGGCCAAATCGTTCCATAGCCTGTGCGTTCACCATTTCGACCTGGTCTACGATCTCTCCCTGATCGAGATTACGAACCCGTTTCATCTGGCCTGTGGCGCAGAAGGAGCAGGTCAGACTGCAACCGACCTGACAGGATACACAGACCGTATATCGATCTTCATCGGGTACTGGAATCAGCACGGATTCCACCTTAAACCCATCATGTAAGGTATACCGGTTTTTGATGGTCCCATCAGTACTGAACTGGGATTTATCCGCAGTGATTCCGCGGATCATAAAGCGTTCCTGAAGTCGGTCACGCAGAGGGAGAGGCAGGTTGGTCATGTCGGCAAAATCACGACAACCTTTTTGCCAGAGCCATTGCCATATCTGCCTGGCCCGAAAGGGCTTTTCCCCCCATTCGGTCAGCGCCCCTGTGATCTGATCCAGATCCAGTTGACGAATGTCGATCGGTACTGGAGGTGATGCCATTCCGTTCTGAATGTGAGGCCTGGCCCTCGGTTTAGTCCAGAGACTGCTTCACTTCGACGATCTCATAGACCTCGATGGCATCCCCGACCTTGATGTCGTTGAAGTTTTTGACGGTTACACCGCACTCCATACCATTCTTGACCTCTTTGATATCATCTTTGAAGCGCTTCAGTGATCCCAATTCGCCGACAACACCCTCTTTGGTCGGATAGATCACAATGCCATCACGAATGATCCGTACCCGGCTGTTTCGCGTGGCTTTACCCTCGGAAACATAACATCCGGCGATGGTGCCGATCTTGCTGATCTTGTACACTTCGCGAACATCCAGCTGGCCCAGGATCTTTTCTTCCTTGGTGGGCTCCAGCATGCCTTCCATCGCCATCTTGATCTCTTCGATCGCTTCGTAGATGATCGAATAGGTCTTGATCTCCACGCCTTCCTTCTCTGCCAGTTTCCGGGCCGTTTGGGAGGGTCGCACCTGGAAACCAATGATGATCGCATCGGAGGCTGAAGCCAGGAGGATATCAGATTCAATAATCTGTCCGACAGCTTTGTGGATCACATTGATCTGGATCGTTTCCACAGAGAGTTTGATCAGGGCATCGGTCAGGGCTTCGATGGATCCGTCAAAGTCTCCTTTGACAATCAGATTGAGCTCCTTAAAGGTACCCAGGGCCAGACGACGGCCGATTTCATCCAGGCTGATCCGCTTGCTGGCCCGGTTGGTCTGTTCTCTCGAGATCTGGGCCCTCTTGGCCGCGATCTGTCGAGCTTCGGATTCCTCCTCCATCACCCGGAAGATCTCGCCCGCCTGCGGCGCACCGGTCAACCCGAGTATCGCCACCGGATTGGATGGCCCGGCCACTTTGACCTTTTTACCCCGTTCGTTGAACATGGCTTTGATCCGTCCGGAAAATTCACCGGCGACGATCGCATCACCCACTTCCATGGATCCGTTCTGGACCAGCATTTTGGTGACATAACCACGCCCCTTGTCGAGGGAGGCCTCCAGGACAGTACCGGAAGCATTGCGATCCGGATTGGCTTTCAGGTCCAGGATCTCTGCTTCGAGCAGGATCTTCTCCAAAAGCTTGTCAATATTCAATCCCTTCTTGGCCGAGATGTCCTGGGACTGATATTTACCACCCCATTCTTCGACCAGAAGGTTCATATTGGCCAGGGCTTCCTTGATTTTTTCCGGATTCGCACCGTCTTTGTCAATCTTGTTGATGGCAAAGACCAGCGGCACGCCAGCTGCCTGGGCGTGGCTGATGGCCTCCTTCGTCTGCGGCATGATATTGTCATCCGCTGCGATCACGATCACAGCGACGTCCGTTACCTTGGCACCCCTGGCACGCATGGCCGTAAAGGCTTCGTGACCCGGCGTATCCAGGAAGGTGATCTTTTTATTATCCGGACCAACCGATACTTCATACGCACCGATATGCTGGGTGATTCCTCCGGCTTCTCCCGAAACGACATTTGCACTTCGGATATAGTCCAGCAGCGATGTCTTACCATGGTCAACGTGTCCCATGACAGTCACAATCGGCGCACGTGGAATCAGATCAGCCGGATCATCCTCTTCTTCTTCAATCTCTACGATTTGATCTTCAGCGCTGATGAATTCGACTTCACGTTCAAATTCGTTGGCCACGAATTCGATGATTTCCGCATCCAGGCGCTGATTGATCGATACGATCACACCCAGATTGAAACAGGTGGTAATGACCTCTGTTGGTGATACATTGAGCAGGCCAGCCAGTTCGGAAACGGAAATGAACTCGGTTACCTGCAACTTTTCATCGCCGGTATCCTGATCCCGCAACTCGGCTTTTTCGCGAAGTACTTCTCGCTTGTCCCGTCGGATCTTCTGGCGTTTTTTCTTTCCACCACCACCCAAACGGGCCATGGTTGCCTTGATCTTCTCTTCAATTTCTTTTTTGCTGACCTCCTTGGGCTGATCATCACGACGACGCGCACCACCACGAGCACCACCGCCCTGACTTCCACTGTCTCCAGTAGCGATCTTTTTGCGTTTGCGCTTGCGTTTTTTGGCATCCGCATCCGATGAAGCCACAGGTTTGGGTTCATCTTTTGCTTCGCGTTTCTTAGGCCCAAACTTGGAGGCATCGATCTTGCCCAGAATCTTCAACCCTTTGAGCTGAGGTGCTTCTGCTTTGATCAGCTTGTTAGCATCTGCCTGTTCTTCAGGTGCTTGCTCTCCTTCCGGAGGTGCTGTCGTCCCTTCAGTGACTTCAGCTGCCGGTGGTTCTGGCGGAGTTGCGTCTTCTTTGGGTTCAACAGGCTTGTCCTTTTGCTTGGCGGCCGGCTTGGGCTTCTTGGACAGATCGATCTTTCCGACCACCTTCAATTTGGCCTCATGCTTGACACGAAACACTTCATCGGAAACACCCTCTGTATCAGTTGAGGCTGCCTGCTCAGCAGGATCTGCTGGAGTAGCCTCCTTCTCAGCGGGGTCTGCCGGAGCGGCTTCCTCTGCCGGCGGGGCTGGGGCTGGCTTTTCAGCCGTCACTTCTGCCGGCTTCTCCACCGGTGCATCCTTTACAGGGGTACGTGTACCCAGAACCAGCTGGTCGGCTTGCTCTTTGATGTCCATGGACTTCTTGAATTCACGCATGAGCTCCTGATACATCTCATCCGTGATCTTTGCCGTCGGTTTGCTCTCGACTTCAAAGCCAGCTTTATGAAGGTGTTCCACGACAGTGGATACACCTACATTAAATTCCTTTGCAACTTTAACGAGCCTCTTCTCCATTTACTGGTTTTGGTCGGAAACTCCATGTTCAATGGAGTCCTGACTGCTTACAAATGTACATCCATTTTGGCGTTCCACACGTAGTGGCACCACGGCGGATCAAGCCTCTTCGGGTGAACTGCGTTCCTCATCAAATTCTTCGGCCAGGATCTTCATCACATCCTGAACGGTTTCTTCTTCGAGATCCGTCCGACGAATCAACTCTTCAGCACTCAGGGCCAGAACACTTTTCGCTGTATCACAACCGATGCCTTTCAGTGCATCGATCACCCATGCTTCAATCTCATCTGAGAATTCGTCCAGATCGACATCCTCCATTTCGTAATCCACATTGTTCCGGTAGACATCGATCTCGTATCCGGTCAGTTTGGAAGCCAATTTGATATTGGCTCCTCCACGACCAATGGCCAGGGAGACCTGGTCCGGATCCAGGTAGACCGAAGCGCGCATATTCTCCTGATCGAGTTCGATCGAACTGATCTTGGCCGGGGTCAATGCCCGCTGGATATAGAGATTGGTGTTGTTGGTAAAGTTGACGATGTCGATATTCTCGTTCCGCAGTTCACGGACGATCCCGTGGATCCGGGAACCTTTCATGCCCACACAGGCACCGACCGGATCAATCCGGTCATCGTAGGATTCGACGGCTACTTTGGCACGTTCTCCAGGGATCCGCACGATATTCCGAACGGTGATCAACCCATCTTCGATCTCCGGAACTTCCTGCTCCATCAGTTTCTCCAGGAAGGTGTTTTCTGTTCTGGAGAGAATGATGACCGGATTATTGTTTCGCAATTCTACCTTCTTGATGATGGCCCGAACCATGTCGCCCTTCCGGAAGAAGTCCCCACGAATCATTTCGTTCCGGGGAAGGACCAGTTCATTATTGGTTGCATCATCAATGACCAGAATATCTCTTTTCATGATCTGGTTCACCTCGCAGATCACCATCTCACCAACACGGTCGCTGTACCGACGATAGACTTCATCCTTTTCCAGCTCCATGATCCTGGAGATCAAGGTCTGGCGGGCAGCCATGATGGCCCGGCGTCCAAAATCCTCCAGCTCCAGCTGCTCGTAACATTCCTCACCGACCTCGTAGTCCGAATCAATGTCAAACGCTTCCGAAATCGAAATTTGAGAGCGCTCATCTGTCACTTCACCATCCGGCACGATCTCCCGCACCCGCCAGAGTTCCAGGTCACCTTTTGTGGTATTGACGATCACGTCAAAGTTTTCGTCTGACCCATACTTCTTCCGAATCAATGTCCGAAAGACGTCTTCCAACACCCTGACCATAGTGGGGCGATCGATATTCTTCCCGGCCTTAAACTCCGAAAAGGATTCTACCAGTTTCATAATCTGTGGTTGTGCGATTATTTAAAGGATAGTTTCACGTTGCTTTCCTGAATATCAGAGAATGGAATGCTCCGTTCCTGAATTTCTTTTTTCCGTCCCTTGACTTTAATGGTTTCTTCCAGGACTATTTCGTCGTCCTGAACTGCTTTCAGGACACCACTCACCTTGTCTCCATTCTGGAGCGATATCTGCAGGGTTCTGCCCACATGTTTCGCATATTGACGAATGAAGCGCAATGGCCGGGTAGCACCCGGAGAAGATACTTCAAGGGTATAGTCTTCTCCCAATTGTCCGCCCTCGTCCAGAAGGCCTTCCAGATAGCGACTCATGTCCCTGCAGGTCGCCAGCGTGATCCCGGCATCCCCATCCATATAGACTTCAACCTTCTTTCCCCCTGTCACGGCGATCTCCAACAGGAAATAGGATTGCCATTCAGGTTCCTGTAGTCGGGTTTCCACCCAGGCACGAATGAGTTGTTCCGGATTCATTGACATAACAAAAAGAGGGAACCGGATTGGTTCCCTCCCTACATCTTCTTGTTGCTGCAAATGTACGGATTGTCTGGCGATTGACCAAATGGTTTTTTCAGCCCACCTTCTTTTTCATACTTTCTTCACGGAAGGTCGTGGGCTTTCGCCTGAGTGCAGGTATTTTCGGTCTTTCAAATCGATACAACCTACCATGCGTATTGCCCTTGCCCAACTCAATGTTCACATTGGCAATTTTCAGGGAAATCTGGAAAAGATGATCGCCGCAGTTGGAACAGCACGGGATCAGGGAGCGGATATTGTCTGCTTTCCAGAATTGGCCGTGTGTGGCTACCCGCCCAGGGATTTCCTCGAATTTGATGACTTTATTTCCCTGGCAGAGACCTCCATTCATCGATTGGCTGAACTGGCTACGGATATCGCCATCATTGTGGGCGCGCCGTCCCGCAATCCGGTGATCGAAGGGAAAGACCTTTATAATTCCGCGTTCTTTCTGGCCGATGGAGGCATTTTACACGTGCAACACAAGACCCTGCTTCCCACCTATGATGTCTTTGATGAGTACCGATATTTTGAGCCCGCCCATCAATACCAGACCGTCACATTCAAGGGGAAAAAGATCGCCCTCAGCATCTGTGAAGACATCTGGAATGTCGGCAATGAAAACCCCCGATATACCGTTTGTCCGCTGGATGAAATGATGGGCGAACACCCCGACCTGATCATCAACCTGTCTGCCTCTCCATTTTCATACCGGCAGGCGGAGGAACGCATCAATGTCATCCGCGCCAATGTAGAGCGGTACAAGATGCCCCTCTTTTATGTCAATCATGTCGGAGCACAAACTGAACTCCTGTTCGACGGAGGTTCGGTGGTCATGAGTCCTGATGGCGTGGTCTATGCTGAAATGCCCTATTTTCAAGAATCTATCCAAACCTTTGATCTTCAGGAGGTCATGACCCAAAAGGGGCCGGGGGAACAGACCCGGGAAAAGATCGCCCTCATCCACGATGGTCTGGTCATGGGTCTGCAAAATTATTTTGGCAAACTCGGTTTCACCAAGGCCATCCTGGGTTTGTCCGGGGGCATTGATTCTGCTGTCACTGCAGCATTGGCGGCCCGTGCCCTGGGTCCGGAAAATGTAACCGGCATCCTGATGCCTTCCACCTTTTCGTCCGATCACTCGGTAAAGGATGCTGAAGTCCTTGCCCAACAGCTGGGCATGCCCTATGAAATCATTCCCATTGCTCCCGGCTATACAACCATGCTGTCCGTTCTGCAACCCCATTTTGGCGACAAACCCTTCGATGTCACCGAGGAAAACCTTCAGGCAAGACTCCGGGGAATGATCCTGATGGCCTTTTCCAATAAATTCGGTCCCATCCTGTTGAACACCACTAACAAAAGCGAGATGGCAGTCGGTTACGGTACCCTCTATGGTGACCTGTGTGGCGGGCTATCCGTCCTTGGAGATGTCTACAAAACAGAGGTCTATGAACTGGCCCGGTACATCAACCGGGTGCAGGAGGTCATCCCTGAGAATTCCATTGTAAAGCCCCCTTCTGCAGAATTGCGCCCCGATCAGAAGGACAGTGACAGTCTTCCCGATTATGACATACTGGACCAGGTCCTCTTCCAGTATATCGAAAGGCACCAGAGTCCGGAGGATATCATAGAGCAGGGATTTGACGAGGCTTTAGTGCGCAGGATCCTCAGAATGGTCAATATCAACGAATTCAAGCGGCATCAAACGGCCCCCGTCCTGCGTGTCTCCACCAAGGCCTTTGGGATGGGCCGGCGAATGCCCATTGTCGGCAAGTATCTGTCCTGATTATCCTGATCGGGGTTGTTAAATCCGGTACAATTGGCCGGATAACGGAACAACCTCATTACTTTTGAAAGATGAAGGGCTATATCCACCATCTACTTGTGATTTGCTGTTTCTGCAGCCTGCTGGCCGGGCTTCCCCTGTCGGCATCCGGACAACAGGTGGTCTATCAGGAGGAACCTGAAATTCGATCCATGATCGATCGCTATATCCAATCCAACCGGAACCCCGAACGGCTGATCGATGTGTGGAAGATCCAGATATCGGCTACCGTTGACCGCCGTCAAATGGAACAGGCCAAATATGTCTTCAAGCAGCGATATCCGGGGTATGCCCTGCAATCCACCTATACCGAGCCATATTACAAATTGCAGGTAGGCGCGTATTATGATAAGCGCAAGGCACAAGCTGTGGCTTACAAGCTCAAGCAATATTATCCGGGAGCCTATCTGACCCGGGACAAGGTGAAGCTTGCCGATTTGACCGATTGACCCTATGCTGCACCCCAAACGAAAGCGATTCGACGGGCTGCTCCTGATCCTCTATATCAATCTGTTGATCATCGGGCTGTTCATGATCTACTCTTCCAGTCAAACCGGAGGAGAAGCCATCGACCTGCTCAATCTCCAGTCCTCCCTGGGTCGTCAGATCCTGTTTTCCGGGGTTTCTCTGGTGGTCATCCTGTTCATCATGACCATCTCTACCGAATTCTGGAAAACATTTGCGGCACCCATCTATGTCATCTCGATCATTGGCCTGGTTCTGGTCCTCTTCCTGGGCGCAGAGATCAAAGGTGCCCGTTCCTGGTTCTCACTGGGTCCATTTGGCTTCCAGCCAGCAGAATTTGCCAAGTTGGGAACGCTCCTCCTACTGTCTTCCTTCCTGAGCAATTTTCGCACAGATCTCGACGAATTGAAGTTCCAGGGCATCGCCATGCTCATTCTGCTTCTCCCGGTGGGGCTGATCCTTTTACAACCGGATGCCGGGTCTGCCCTGGTGTTTACGGCCATGTTGATCCCCCTGTACAGGGCCGGTTTTCCGGCTGGCTATTTTATCCTGGGGGGGATGATGGCCTTGGTCTTTGTCCTGGCGCTCGTGCTTCCGATCCAGCTGCTTCTCTTCAGCATTCTGTTTATCGGCCTGGCCAGTCTGATGCTCAGCTTTGATCGCAAGCACCTGTGGACGATCGCCCTGACCCTTCTGGCTGTGGTGTCCATCATCGCCTGGTTGGAGGACTTTGCAGAACTGTTGGCCGGACTGCTGGGGGTATTCCTGCTCATCCTGGGAATTCTGGCCTATCGGGAGGGAAGGGGTCGATACCTGGCCTTTGTCTGCATCCTGATGATGATCAGTTCCATTCTGGCATTTTCTTCATTCTACGTCTATAATAATGTTCTCCAGCCTCACCAGCAGGAGCGCCTGGATGTCTGGCTCAACCCTCAAAAATGTGATCCGCGAGGTGCCTTGTATAATGTCCTGCAATCGAAACTGGCCATTGCCTCCGGTGGGTTGGAAGGAAAAGGTTTTCTCCAGGGCAACATTACCAAATTGAATTATGTCCCGGAGCAAACCACGGATTTCATCTTTTGTGCTGTAGGAGAGGAGCAGGGCTTCATCGGCACCTTCGGCGTGATCCTGCTCTTTACCCTCCTGGTCTTGCGTCTGGTCCAGCTCGCTGAACGCCAGCGTACGGACTTTTCGCGGTACTTCATCTATGGTGTAGCGGGGATCTTCTTTATCCACTATTTTATCAATGTGGGGATGACCATGGGGCTGGTTCCGGTCATCGGTATTCCCCTTCCATTCCTGAGCTATGGTGGCTCTTCCCTGCTCTTTTTCAGTGTCCTGATCGCTATCGCACTCAAGCTGGACTTTGGCAACCGGCTTCGGCAGGGCTAGGGCTCCACACCTGTAAAGGGCTTGAGCGACCAGGCAACCGGTGTCGGAATCGCCAGTATCGGATAGCGTCTGTGAGTCGGTTCATAATAGGGTGAGTGCCTGTAGATCCAATCGAGGATCGCTCTCGGATCCGAGTTCCACTCCGGGTGTTCCAGGAGAGCCTGGTTCAACTCCTCCTGCAATTCCGGATGCTCTTTCATCCAGTCTGCGGCCAGGTCCTCGAATACATAAGCAGAGAAGTATTCTTTCTGATCGAGGATGCCATCCATGAAATTCCAGGCAAACCAACTGTCCGGAGCACGCGGATCCATGGTCGCCATCAGGTAGGCAATGGCCTTTTGATCGGATGGGACCCACAGGTCACCGGTTCGAACCAGCATCTCCTCCTTGCGTTCCTCTACCTGGACATCCACATGCGGATAATGCCCCTCATACGGTTGGGTATAGGTCTTCTCACTGGAGATGTACAAGACCGGGGCTTGAAGGACCGTGTCTCCCTCGATCCGGTACATCTGCACCTGGTTGACCGCCAATCGCTCGATAATATCCGTATAGGCCTGTGGCAGGATCCATCCGACAGGTCGGGAAACGGTGGCTACAGCCCGATATCGGGGGAAATAGGGAATGATCCGTTCATATGGCTGACTGCGATCGTAGAACAGGCGATCCATTCCGGTGACCGGGCTGGTTTTATAGGTATGCTGATAACCCCGGAACAAGAGCGAATCTTTCCGATCCCGATCCAGGGTCCACCGGATCGGCCATTCCCTGCAGTTCAAGGCCTGGTTCCGGGCCTCGGCCCGGGCCCTGAGCAGGTCTTCCCTGTGTGCGGAGGCCAGATGCAGGATGGAATGAAGAAACCGGTGCGTACTGCGCACACGATCCGGGAAGGGTTTGAGCATATGGGTTTCCGGCATAAATCCCAGGCTCTGGAACAATGCCGTATACCCTGTCGAATACCGGGGTAGATCCAGAAACCCGTGAATGCCCGTTTCGGGCGGGCCATCCGTATGGACGTAGGGGGTCATGGGCCAGCCAGCCCTGGCCATCGACCGATACAATCCTGGCAATAATGTCTGTTGCTGGAATTCTGCCAAGGCCGGGGGGATCTTGTCAGGCTGGGTGGCGATAACGGTGATGGTCGCCTGGTAATCGGCTCCATTGGAGGTATGCGTGTCGACAAAGATGTCCGGGTCCCATTTTTGAAACAACCTGGAAAAGGTGAAGGCATTTCGGGAATCGCATTTGATGAAATCCCGGTTGAGGTCCAGATTGCGTCCATTGCCACGAAACCCCTGCAGTCGGGGGCCATTCTGATTGGCCCGGTAAGTCGGGCTTCTCAGCAATCCGCCATCGGCATTATAGTAGGGCAGGATCACCACCACCAGATCAGTCAACAAGGCCTGCATATCCGGCTGAAAAGCCAGCTCCCGGGCCAGCATCAGGCATGCATCGACACCTTCCGATTCACCGGGATGAATGGCATTGTTGATCAGCACTACGGTCCTTCCCGAGGCTTTGACCTGAACGGGATCGGTCTCCCCATCTGCAGAGATGACAACTTCATACAACGGGAGAAAGCCATCTGATACGCCACATGTCCGTGTCTGTACCCGGGGTGATGCCGCAGACAGCCGATCCAGATAATCATGAGCTTCCTGCCGGGTAGCCGACCAGCTTGAATCACGTTCAAATGGGGTGATCCAGTTCTCTTCCATGAACTGGCCAATGCCACTGTCCTGGCAAAGCAGGAAAAGGAGCAGGAACAAACCGTTTCGAATACTCATCTGGCAATGGTTTGTGATCAAGTTAGTGTTTTCGTCCACTTTCGTTGCGTCTCCCAAACGAGGTCCGGGCCAGGAAAGCCAAATCAGCAAGCTGACCTGGCTGACGACAAATCTGCAGGCGGGCATGGACCTGTGCTTTGGCTCAGAGGGGACGATCTGATCCAAATCAACCCGCCTTGCAGCTAGGCTGCATCAGCGGGAATCCCCGGTTGCCCTTCCACTTCGGGGTCTGATGAGAATGACCGGAAAGCCATCCAAAGTAATGTATCTTAGCCCGGTATCCCCAAGCATCATGGACCAACCACTGACCGGCAAATCAATTTCTGTTCCGACGTTCGACGATCTCGTGGACAGTGCCTGGGCACACCCCATGGGCAATGAGCGACTGAAGGCGCTCTCCGACGGTGCGCATACGGTATGTGAACGGATGATCTCCTTCGGTAATGCAGCTTTTGCGCGGGTTGGTCAGAATGGCGAACGGACACTGGAGGATTATGACGATATGATGATCACGTTCTCCTGGTCATCAGGTGCCAAGTCGGCCCTGTTACTTTGGCGGGATATTATATTCCGCCATCACCAGGCACTACTGGCCTTTGATCGCCAGGAGGTGGATGAGGACGGATTGTCAAGGCTTGCCGATAAAAGCCGGCAGATCCTGGAAGAATCCGGTCGCGTCCTGATCCAAAAAGCAACCCGACCGGCTGATTCGGAACGCCAGCTGACCAAAACCATGAAATCCTGGTCCCTGCAAGCCAATCCATGGCCGGTCTACCGGGACCAGATGAATGCGATTGCCGGACAATGTTCAGATCTGGTGACGGCAAATCACTTGTTGCGTCAGCTCGCCAGACAAGTGACCCAATTGGCAAAATCGATCGATCAGACCCTGAATCTGACGATCCAGGATCTGGGGATGCTCAAGACCCACCTCGATGAGATCCAGGATGACCTGACGGCCATCCCGGAAAAGGTGACCAAATCCTCCATTCAGAAAGTGCTGGCCAAAATAGAAACCGTAGAAGGGTTCTCCCGAGCCGCCATTGTATCCAATCCCTTTACGAGCATACTGGATAAATTTCTGATCCAGCTACCCGATGATCTGTTGATCCCGATGGATCTGCAGGGTGGTTATATCCAAACCAGAGAGATCCGGTTGCGCAGAAGCTTTCGGACCTGGCTGGAGGCAGAACTGATGCCCTTGATCTACGAATTCGTTGAAACCCGGGATGAACATCACAGCGGCTCCGCCATTGTCCTGACCAATCTTAAAAATCGCCTTTCGGCCACCCTCGAAGGAGCCGGGAATCTGCATACGCCCCAGCAAAGACAGGAGCTGGTTCATTCGCTGAATGATCGGAAGAACAGCATTCCGCTGGCTCGGGAGTCGATGATCCTGTTGCGGAAAGAAGCCATGAGTCGACTGAACACCTCGACCAATGTTCGGGATATGCAGGCGGCCGGCAGCACTTTCCTGGCCATGCCACTGGAATCATCCCTGCAACGGATGACGGATCAGTCGAGTGCCCTGAGCACGTTGATCGCGTCCCGTTTCCGGAAGGCCTGGAATGTGTTGCTGACCTGGCAACGACAGGCCCGAAGAGAGGAGTCCCTCAGTGTCGGTGAACGCTTGTTGCGCTATATCAAGAGTCACACTCCTGATCCGGCGGCGGAGATGTATACGAGTTTGTTTCTGACGGGAGGCTTTGTCGGGGATGCATTGTTGGTCAGCCGTCGATCCGAGCTGAAGCGCATCCAGGCCTGTCTCCAGGAATGGCGGGAAGGATATCGGGGGACCGTTCTTCTGACCGGTGGTCGATTCAGTGGCAAGACCATGTTCGTCGAATCCTTTTCCCGGAATCACTTTCCATCTGCCACTATTCGCCTCCTGCCCGGCCAGCCGATCATCCTGGCCGGACGAACCTTTATTCCCGGATATGATCTGGAGCCCGCCCTGGAGTTTATCGGCAAGTATGCACTTCAGAGTCGGGCCATGGTCTGGATCGATGACCTGGAGAACTGGTCCGAAGCCGGAGCATCCCTCAATCGGAACGTGCGTCACCTGGTCCGATTCATGGACACCCATTCGCCGAAACTGTTCTTTGTCGTCTCGACCAATCGCATCCTCCTGCCCCACCTCGATCGAACCCATGGTCTGGCGCGCAGCTGCCAGGCCATTATCCACCTGGACAAGCTGGATCCGGAACACCTTCAAAATGCCATTCTGATCCGACACGGGGCGACCCACAAAACTCTGGTCGATGAACATGGGCAGCAGATGGAAACCGAGCAATTTGTCCGGGAGATCCGCCAGTTACATCGATTCGCACAAGGGAACATTGGTATTGCCCTGTATTCCTGGGCGTCCAGGATCAGGGTGCACAGTGAACTGGAAGTGCAAATGGCTGAGGCATCCACCTATTCACTGCCCCTGGTGATGGATGCGCGCAGCTTTCCCTTGTTCCGGGTCTTGCTGCTCTACCGACAAGTCAATGAGTATCGCTTGAGAAAATTGTTCGGGCCAAACTTTGATATCGAGTTCTCTCCCATCGTGCGACGATGGCTCAGCCTGGGTGTCTTGAACCGAAGCCCGGAAGGGTGGCTGGAGATCCATCCGATCGTTGCCTATGAGCTGATCAAACAATTGGAACTCTATTCTGCCGAACCCATCTATTCCGAATCCACACTGACCGCATATGGAAACCATTAGTCCCACCTGGACATCCTGGATCCTGCTCCTTGCTGCGCTGATCGGGCTTTGGTTGCTGGTGCGCTTTCTGGAAAGAACCTTTCCCGGATTTCTACGCGCCCTGCCACTTCCCCCCCGAAGCATCCTGGTCCTTCGACTCATGCGGAGGTGGTTGCCCCTCCTCATCCTGTTGGTCCTGTCCTGGCGATTCCTGCTGATCAATCCCCTGCCCCATGGCCTTTTTCTCCTGCTGGCTGTGCTGGGAAGTTTTCAGGCCATCCAGTCATTTTTCCTGGGGTGGGCCATCCGCAGCCGCCTGGTACTCTATCCCGATCCCTGGCTCCGCTGTGGCGAGATCAGCGGCCGGGTCGACCGCTTCGGACTTCTCGGACTGGAAGTCGTCAATCCCCAGGGAAGGCACACCCTCTACTATTCCCTCCTGGGACGAAAAGGGTACAGCTTGCTTCCGACCGGCGGCGAGGATACCTTCCTTGAATGCCTTCTGGAGGCCGAGGAAGAAATTACCGGGACCAATGCCGGTCAAACCCTCAGTGACCTGCTGGCTTTATGCCCGTATACCGATTGGAATCATCCACCTCTGATCCGGATCACCAATCAATCCCGGAATCAGTTCTTATTGCGCGTCAATCTGTTGACCAGCCGATTTGAAGGCGCCTTTCGGACCATGCTTTCCGAATCGGGCTATCGCTCCATCCAGCCGGAAGTAGACCGTCCACTGACCGATTCATCCACCTCCACAGCACGAACATCTGACTAATATGGATATACTGGCTTCATATAACCTGATCATTGAGGCAAGCCTCATCATCATCCTATCCTTTTTCTTCAGCGAGCTTTCCCGGAAGACCAATGTCCCGTCAGTCCTCATGCTCATCCTGTTGGGGATCGGGCTCCGTTTTGGTCTGGACCACATGGGAATGGGCTATCTGGATTTCTTTCCCGTCCTCGAGATCCTGGGGATCGTCGGATTGATCATGATCGTTCTTGAGGCAGCCCTCGAACTCGAACTGCGGAAGGATAAACTTGTCCCGATCGGAAAGGCTATGCTGATTGCCATCCTGGGATTGGTCCTTTCCGCCTGGGTGGCCGCCATGATACTCGAACATTTTGTGCCCGGCATGACCACACGGCAGGCCTGGATCTATGCCACCCCTCTATCCATTCTCAGCAGTGCCATTATCATTCCAAGCGTCACGGGATTGCAAGCGTTGAAAAAGGAGTTTCATATCTATGAAAGTACCTTCAGTGACATCCTGGGGATCATGCTGTTCTATTTCCTCGTTGCCCCTTATGAAGCCACAGGTGGCGGGGAGTCCATCAGCGGGTTTTTTGGCACCCTGGTCCTTACCATCCTGATCTCGGTGCTGGCCAGCTACCTCATCGTGGTGATCTTTCAGAACATTCGATCCCAGGTCAAGTTGTTCCTCCTGATCGCAGTACTCCTCCTGCTCTATGCACTGGGAAAACAAATGCATCTCTCTTCGCTGATCATCATCCTGATCTTCGGCCTTCTCATTGCCAACAGGGGGGTCTTTTTCCAGGGTCGACTGGCCAAATTCCTGCATGTCGAAAAGGCCAAGGAAATCTATCATGGCCTGCACATCCTCACCCTGGAATCTTCTTTTGTCGTCCGGACCTTCTTCTTTGTGATCTTCGGGATCACCATCAGCCTGGCCTCCCTGGCAGATACGACGGTAGTCGTCATCAGCCTGCTGATCCTGGCTTCGATCTATGTGATCCGCTGGGGGCTCCTGCGTGCGTTCATGGGCGCGAATATTACACCTCAGTGGGCCATCGCTCCGAGAGGTCTGATCACCATCCTGTTGTTTTATGCGATCCCTGTCGATGCTCAGGTCGCTGCATTTGAACCGGGAATCCTGCTCTTTGTGATCCTCTTTACCGGTTTGATCATGACGGGTGCCATGATCTACGACAAACGCCGTCACCATCGGGCTATCCGTACAGCGCAAAACCAGCCGGTCGGGTATATCCAATGGCGGGCGCCGGAGGTAGAACCGAAAATGCCCGGGACTACATCTACCAGTGCTGAATAAGACGCATCTGGACAGAAGTGTATCTTCGCCACCCATGTTGCATCACACCACCTATACAAAAGAGGAAACAGCCCCCTGGGTAGCCTTTATCCACGGTGCCGGTGGCAGCTCTTCCATCTGGTATAAACAGATCCGTGCTTTCCAGGATCGATTCAATATTCTGCTGGTAGACCTGCGCGGTCATGGCCAGTCAAAAAATCAACCCGAAACCTCCACAGTAAAGTACACGTTTGAACAGATCGCGCATGATGTACTGGATGTCATGGATCACCTTCGGATCAAATCTGCCCATCTGGTGGGCATCTCCCTCGGGACCATCATCGTTCGGGAGATCGCAGAGCTCCGCCCCGAAAAGGTGCGCAGTATGATCATGGCAGGGGCAGTCATGAAAATGAATGTCCGCGGGAAGATCCTGATGCGCTTCGGTGTATGGTTCAAAACGTTGGTCCCCTATTTGCTGCTCTATAAATTCTTCGCCTTTATCATCATGCCGCGGCGGCAGCATCGCGAGTCGAGGTCCCTGTTCATCCGGGAGGCAAAAAAGCTGGCCCAGAAGGAATTCATCCGCTGGTTTCGGCTGGCGGCAGATGTCAATGCCAAGTTGAAGTGGTTTCGCATGAAGGAGCTCCCCATCCCGACCCTGTATATCATGGGCGATCAGGACCATATGTTCCTCCCTTCCATCCGGCACCTGGTCAGCACACATGCACGTACGGCCCGACTGGCCATCGCCCCCCGATGTGGCCATGTGGTCAATGTGGAACAACCCGGTTATTTCAATGAGACGGCTATCGGGTTTTTGGGGTCCCTGGACCCATAAACTGATCCCAACCCCGGATACTGATCTCGTTCACCACGCCTGGACCAGGATCGGTCAACCCCGGTGGGTCGCAGGCCATTCCCTGACAGGAAATACAGCCCTGTACTCTGCCCGCTGTCGATAATCCACACCTGGCTGGTCGCGGGATTTGAGTTGTTCAATATCCTCTTCCATTTTAACCTGCCGGCGGGCACCTTTGGCAATGAGCAGAAAGCCGGCAAAAATGACGGCGATCAGGATGCCCGTCAAAAAAAGACATCCCGCACTGATCTCATCAATAAGGCCATCGTCATAGGTTGGGCCATTTCCTTTTTGATGTTGAAATTGTTTCATTATGTGCCGCTTTTTGTTTTAAAGAATTCCTCCTCCAGAGAGAGAGTCATTAACTCTGAACCAAAATTACAGGCGGCACCACCCTGACCTGTGGCAACTTATGCCACGATTATATAATTTATTATTACATATTAATACTCATCTGTTTGCCCGACAAGCTGATCACCTGAGAGGATATGTCGCCACTCGTCCCAGCAGAGCTGTTGCCCATCCAACCCCAGTACAAGTGTCGAATAGTCCGGTTAAACCTTCAGGGGGAAAGGATAATTAATACATCAGAAGTGGATCATTTGAAATGCCTAGCGCATCATACAGGATACACTGGCCACCGGTATCAGGTTTTTGAATTCGAAGCCATCATCGTAATTGGTCCGGACACCGTAGGAGAGCAGTACATTCCGACTAATGCGCCAGTCTCCTCCATAGGAAGCGGAAAAATGGGTGACCTGAGTCAGAGCAGAATTGGACTTGTCGAAGGCGACATCCTCGCTGGAATTGGAGTAAAATGCCTCGGCAAAGAAATTGAATCGAGGGCTTCCGTAGCGAAAGTTGGCACCCATCGAAAAGATGCCTTTCATCTGGCTTGACTGCGACAGGTCTGTGTTGATGGCTGTGTATTTCACGATACCACTCAACAGCATTTTCCGGCCGAGTCCCATGCATCCGTTCATCCAGATCGCATAGCCTTCGCCATTCAGGACAAGGTTGCTCAGGGAGTCATTTTGATAGGAATAGATCCTACCGTAAGCGAAATCCAGATAGGAGGCATTCCAGTACTTCTGTACATAATCCTTGGCCACTTCCTGAATTCGTTCCTTCTGAGTCCGATCCAACAGATCCCTCTGGTTGAGGAGATCATCAATGACATCACTCAGTGAATCCCGTATTTCATGGGTCCGATTGACCCGTTTGAGCTTTTTGATCTCATCGATCTGGCTTTGAATGGCATCTCGTTCTTCTCCATAGGTAGATTCGATATTCTGAAATGCTGCCGGAGATAAAAGGGGATCTCGTTCGCGATACAGATTGATCTTCGCGGCTACAGACAGACGCCGGGTCAGATCGTCATCTTCGATCGTCCCGACAGAAATATCCAGGGTGCTGAGGGTCTGCATGAGTTTACTGGCCTTTCGATACTTGCGCAAATCGGGACGATTGTACAGGATCTCCCATACAGGCTGAGCCTGTATGGCGATATTGGGCTTGAGACGCCAGGACCGAAAGGACCAGTCCACCTTGAAATCCCGGATATTACAAGGCCTTGTAACTTGACTCGGATTAATGCCGAGGATGTCAAATGCCGGCGAAACCGGTATGGCAAATTCTGTCGCCCCTTTCACCCCGGCATATCCCCCGTCCGATTGGGCAATGCTGAACATCGGAATGCAAAGCATGAACAGGAAAACCAACTGTACAATTCTCATTTGATGCATGACTCTTTCGATTCAAACCAATGGATCAGAACCTCTGTATAACAGAAGGCTCCATGATGTTTCATGGAGCTGTGGTTCATGCCTCCTAGCAGGCATTTCCTAAAAATAGCACTTTCTGCGAAAGACACGCTTTGTTGGAATGTTCACCAAACCGCTATCTTTCAATCTCTACCCTGAATCAACGGTCTTTTACTCCACATACATTCACTGTCCATGACCCCGACGCTCCGTCCCTGGCAACCTGATGATGTGGAAAGCCTGTCCCGGCTGGGTGACAATCCGAATGTGGCCCGGTTCATGACGGATGGATTTCCCTCCCCCTATACACCCGAGAAGGCCCGGGCATTCATCACCATGGCCAACAGTAATACCCCATCGGCCATCCTGGCCATCTCCCTGGAGGGACAGGCCATAGGTGGCATCGGGATCCACCCGCAGAGTGATATTCACCGGCAAAATGCCGAGTTGGGTTACTGGCTGGGAGAGCCATTCTGGGGACGGGGGATCATGACAGAGGCCATCCGGCAAATGGTCGCCTACGGCTTTGAACACTGGCCGGTGAACCGGATTTTTGCCCGCCCCTACCATACCAATATCGGCTCACAACGCGCCCTGGAAAAAGCCGGATTTATCCTGGAAGCACGACTCACCGGTACCATCCTGAAAAACGGGGAGATCCTGGACGAGCTGATCTATGCGATAAGGCGGTAAATCCAGTAGGATGCGGCATAAAAAAAGCCCGATACAATGCGTATCGGGCTTTTTTATCTGGTTGAAGAGGGTTGATCAGGCGGCTGCTTCCTGCATGGTCACCAGGAGGGCAACCTCATTCTTCAGCACTTCGATAAACCCGCTCTGGATCTCCACATTCTTGATACTTCCGTCTGCCAGGATGATCCGGATCGTACCGGGGTCCAGGCTGGAAACGATAGCTGCGTGATTCTCGAGGACTTCGAACTGACCGCCGGTGCCGGGCACGCGGACAGAGGTCCCTTCGCCTTCGAAGATCTTGCCAGTGGGAGTGAGGATCTGAATATTCATATTAGTTCTGTGCTTCTTCCAACATTTTCTTCCCTTTGGCGATCGCATCATCGATGGAACCGACCAGGTTGAAGGCGCCTTCCGGATACTGATCCACTTCACCGTCCATGATCATGTTGAAACCACGGATGGTCTCTTCGATGGGCACCAGTACACCTTTCAAACCGGTAAAGGCTTCAGCAACGTGGAAAGGCTGGGAAAGGAAACGCTGTACCCGACGAGCGCGGTGTACGATCAGCTTGTCCTCTTCAGACAATTCCTCCATCCCCAGGATGGCGATGATGTCCTGCAATTCGTTGTAACGCTGGAGGATGTTCCGGACAGCCTGGGCGGTATTGTAATGTTCGACACCGATGATATTCGGGTCCATGATCCGGGAAGTAGAATCCAGAGGATCCACCGCCGGATAAATACCCAGGGAAGCAATTTTCCGGTTGAGTACCGTGGTGGCATCCAGGTGGGCAAATGTGGTCGCCGGAGCGGGGTCAGTCAAGTCATCCGCAGGGACGTAAACGGCCTGTACAGACGTAATGGAACCCCGCTTGGTAGAGGTGATCCGCTCCTGCATCAATCCCATTTCAGTGGCCAGGGTCGGCTGGTAACCTACCGCTGAAGGCATCCGGCCCAGAAGAGCGGATACTTCGGATCCGGCCTGGGTGAAACGGAAGATATTATCAATAAAGAAGAGGATGTCCCGGCCACCCTGTGGGTCGCTCAGGTCACCGTCCCGATAGTATTCGGCAATGGTCAGTCCGGAAAGGGCGACCCGGGCACGAGCACCGGGAGGTTCGTTCATCTGTCCGAACACGAATGTGGCTTTGGATTCTTCCAGGTCGGTGGCGCTGACCTTGCTCAGGTCCCATCCACCTTCTTCCATGGAATGCATGAAGTTCTCCCCGTACTTGATGATCCCTGCTTCCAGCATCTCCCGGAGCAGATCGTTTCCTTCACGTGTCCGCTCACCGACACCGGCGAATACGGAGATCCCATCATATCCTTTGGCGATATTGTTGATCAGCTCCTGGATCAACACCGTTTTCCCTACACCGGCACCTCCGAAGAGTCCGATCTTTCCTCCTTTCTGATAAGGCTCGATCA
>JAUIEA010000193.1 GCA_030429045.1 Bacteroidia bacterium
GGACGACATATCCGGAAGGCTCATCAATGCTGATCTCGAGACGGACATGATGGCCAAAACGTCGTTCAAGGAGATGCTTGTAATTGCCGATCAGTTGAAGTTCTTCTTCCAGGGGGATCACATCTTTTTCCCGGTAGGCCAGGATCTGGCGATAGAAATCGGATAATTCCTCCACATAACGCGCCGCTGCCCGGGGATCCGTTTCGATGACGGCCAGCAGGGTGTTGAAGCTGTTAAACAGGAAATGCGGGTTGATCTGGCTCTTCAGGGTCTCCAGTTGCAGCTCGATCTTTTCACGCTGAATGAGTGCGTCTCGCTGTACGCGCCGATCGCGATTGCGGAGGATGGTCCGAATGAGGATGCCACCGATGAGGACGGACAGCAGGATGAACCAGGTCTGTTTCCACCAGGGCTTTCGGATGGTAAAGGTGAAGGTCAGTTCGGGCTCATCCAGCCATGCCCCGTTTTCGGTGGCTTGGACCCGGAGTGTATACGTACCTGGAGCCAGGCCGGAAAAAGTAACCTCGTGATCGCGGGTTTGTTTCCAGTCCAGATCTGCGCCATCCAGGCGGTAGCGGTACAGCACTTTTTTGGGATCGGTATACCACAGGCCGGTGTAGGCGAAGTGGAGATAATTCTCATCCGAGGCCAGGGATTCGCCATCCCGGATATGCCGGCCATTGAGGAGTTGAGCTGTATTGAGGATGGTATTGGGATGGATGACCCCCGGGTCATGCAGGGCGGTATAGCGGATCAGTCGATCTGTGGCCCCGATCCAGTGAGCCCCGGAATGTCCGGGACCGAGGGCATTCAGATTGGGGTCGATATTCTCCAGGCCAACCGTCTCGTCATAATAGATCAGGTGCCGCAATTCGGGGGCGAGGACGTCCATGCCATCCTGGTGCAGGATGACGACCCGACCATTTTGATCCGTAAACAGACCGGTGATCAACAGATCACGCAAGCCTTCTTTGATGGCCAGGGAATTGAATTGATGGCCGTCGTATTCAAAGACACCCTGGTTGGTCGTCGAGAACCAGATGTGACCACGGTGGTCACTGGTGATCGAATAGACACTGTGTAATTCCTGGCCATTGACGTTTCTGTAGTGCCTGATCTGGCCATCGGCTGAAAGGCAGCTCAGTCCTTCGCCATCGGTGCCAAACCACAAATTGCCTTTCTGATCCAGGTGACTGCAATAGATAAACTGGCTGGTCAGCCCGCCTTCTTTTCCCAAATGAGTGACTTCCGGTGTGCCCCCATTCCGGTTGGGCCAGGTCAACCGGCTGACCCCACCCAGGGTGGTCAGCCAGATGGATTCATCGTTGCCGGTGATGGACAGAATATTGCCATTGTTCAAGCCATCCTTCTCGGTGAGATGTTGTATTGTGTTCCCCCGGGCGTCCAAATGGAACAGGCCATTTCCAAATGTGCCGACCCAAATGTGATTGTCCGATGTCCGGGCCAGAGACAGAATATGTTCTCCCTGGAGGAATTGCGGTTTGTCCGGCCAGGTCATCCCATCCGTCGGGGCAGCTGTCAGCCGAAAGAGACCGACGGGTGTTCCGACCCATAACCGGCCATCGACGTCTTCCAGCAATGCCTGGGCAGAAACGCCGTTGGTAGGGATAAATTCGATCGGGCGATAAAAACTGAACAGCCCATGGGGCTGGCTGGCCACCCAGATATTGTTTTCCCGGTCGAGAAGCAAGTCGTGAAT
Organism: Bacteroidia bacterium; assembly: GCA_030429045.1. Lineage (GTDB taxonomy): Bacteria > Bacteroidota > Bacteroidia > Chitinophagales > Saprospiraceae > JAGNXB01. The sequence goes on from JAUIEA010000193.1 coordinate 1,721, forward strand.
TATGGCTCCGGGAATGAAAGGGGAGGCGGATCCTTTTCGCCACTGGTGATGATAAAAATCGAACCGCCACAGATCTTTACTCTCCGTTCCGGCCCATAGTTCTACATCTTCCAATTCAAGCAGACAGGTCACCGGACTGGGTTCGGGCAACAGGGGCAAGAGGTCAAAATGGCCGGATTCAGGCAGGAGGCGACCGACCTGTCCTTCAAAAAAACCCAGCCACAATCCACCTTTTGAGTCCGGGAGGATGGACTGGATGATCTGATCTGGAAACTGATCGATATCCAACGCGCGAACAGACTTTTTAAAATCACCCAGAAAACGGAGTTCCGCCAGACCGGCATCCGTGCCTATCCAGATCCGATGCTGCCTGTCTGTCTTGATGCAATAGACTTCCAGATCGGGCATGCCGTCTTCCAAACCGAAATGATAGAGGCGGTGACCGCGGAAGACATATACACCTTCGCCGTAGGTGGCGATCCAGAAGTTGCCTGATGAATAGGCAAAACCGGAGATCCGCGATCTGGGGTGGCCTTCTTCGGGAGACCACTCCTTCAGCCCTGTGTGGGTGCTTTCCCATTGTGCAATCACCCCATCGTCATAGCCGACCCACAACACCTCCTCCTGATCTTCAAAAAGAGCCGTGACAGCCACCTCCTGGTCCAGGGAATCGGGTCGGGCCCACCGGACGTACTCGTGGCCATCGAAGGAAAACAGTCCGGCCGGGGTGCCCAGCCAGATCAGTCCGGAATGACTCTGCAACATACATTCAATCTGGACCCGCTGATAGGGATCCGGAAGCAGGTGTTGTCGGGAAAGAGCATGCTGGCCTTGAACCGGGATCAGTCCAAGCATACCGATGATGACCAACGTTGCCAAACATTGCCTGTAACAGGGAAATCGGGGCAAAAGGGCGGTCATATCAACGGGGAGTCAGGTGGAAATCCAGGTCGATCTGGATTTCTTCAGCGATCTTTTGATGGACGATACGAGGGATCTGGATCTGATGGTCGCGCAACAGGACAGAAAAACGGGCGGTGACCTGGATTTCGGTCGGTCGAACCTGCAATTGACAGCGAATGATCCGTTCGCGGGCAATGCCGTGGATCACCATTTTGCCTTTGGCCCGAAGGTCATATTCGCCCGGTCGGGTCAGGTCAGCAGATTCAATGATCTTGCCAGTGAATGTGGCTTCGGGAAAGGCTTCGGATTCCAGGTAGTTTTCATTGAAATGGTCCTGTTGCAACGGATTGTTGAATCCTTTGAAACTGTTGACCGGCACTGAAAAGGCAAACGTGTTATCGGTCGTGTTGAGAAACCCGAGGGTTGCCCGGGTAGCGGCTTCGATCATTTCCATGGGGGCCTCCGAACGAAAGTGTACGTATCCGGATGTGGTTTGAAAAATGCCCTTTTGGCCAAAAGCAGGCAACCCCAGTGCCACGATTGAGATGACGATCAGAAGGGTTAGCCTGTGCAATGTCTGTTGGACCATTGACCAAGTTTACAGGATTTCATGGATTCCGGGTCGCTTTCTGCGTCTGAAACCGAAAAAAAGTACATTGAAGGGAAGACAATCACAAATTGAGGTGCAAAGCCAGTAAACTATGAATAGTTTTGCCCCTCTTTATGTATTATAAGGCGTAAACGACTTCAGAATCAGAATTTGAGCAACCCATGTCTGACGAACAACAACAACCATCTGAATCCATAGCCAGGATCGAATTATCCAACCTCCAACTGGCTGACTATGAAGCTTTGCTTTCCACGATGAAGGCGGCATATCCGGATTGGCCGGGAGGCTTCTGGACGATCGAAACGATGAGGCGGTTGATCGACAAATTCCCGGAGGGGCAGTTTGTCATCAAGGCAGATGGCCAGGTGGTTGGATCAGCGCTGTCCATCATTGTCCAGTACAGTCATTTTGGCGACAGTCATACATACAAACAGATCACGGACAGCTATTCCTTTGACACCCATGATGCGGCTGGTGACGTCCTTTACGGTGTGGATGTCTTTATTCACCCGGACTATCGCGGACTTCGACTGGGTCGTCGATTGTATGATGCCCGTAAGGAATTGTGCGAGCGCCTTAATCTGAAGGCTATTGTCTTCGGAGGACGGATTCCCAATTATCACAAATATGTGGATGAAATGTCACCGAAGGATTATATCCGCAAGGTCAAACTGCGGGAGATCTATGATCCGGTCTTGACCTTTCAGCTGGCGAATGATTTTCATGTGAAAAAGGTCCTCCGGGCCTATATGCCGGATGATGAGGAATCCCAGGAATTTGCCTGTCTTCTGCAGTGGGATAATGTCTACTATGAATCCAAGCATCGGACGACCACCGGGCGAAAGGATTATGCCCGGGTGGGCTTGATCCAGTGGCAGATGCGCTCCTACAGTGGCCTGGATGAAATGTTCGAACAGATCGAGTATTTCATCGATGCTGTCTCAGCATACAAGGCGGACTTTGCCATGTTGCCCGAACTCTTCAATGCCCCTTTGCTGGCAGCATACAACCACCTGTCGGAAGCAAAAGCCATGCGGGAACTGGCTGAATTCACAGATGAGATCGTCAGCCGGTTCAAGCGAATGGCGATGAGTTATAACGTCAATATCATCACAGGCTCCATGCCGGAGGTGGTCGATGGTACGATGTATAATGTGGGCTATATCTGTCACCGTGGCGGAAAGACGGATCGATATGTGAAGGTGCATATCACGCCGGACGAGTCCAAGTTCTGGGGGATAAAGGGCGGCGATGTGGTCAAGACCTTTGATACGGATGCCGGCCGGATCGGGGTGGTGATCTGTTACGATGTCGAATTCCCCGAGTTGGGCCGCCTGCTTGCCGAGGAAGGGATGCAGATCCTTTTTGTCCCCTATCTCACCGACACTCAGAATGCGTATATGCGCGTGCGCTGTTGTGCCCAGGCCCGGGCGATCGAAAACGAGTGTTACGTGGCCATGACCGGGAGTGTGGGGAATCTGCCCAAGGTGGAGAACATGGATATCCAGTACAGTCAGTCCGTGGTGTTCACGCCTAGCGACTTCGCCTTTCCCAGCAATGCCATTAAGGCGGAGGCAACGCCCAATACAGAAATGATCCTTGTCGCTGATCTGGATCTGACCCTCCTGAATGAGCTCCATACCTATGGTGCCGTGCGCAACCTCAAGGATCGACGGAAGGATGTGTACGATGTGATCAAGGTGAAAAAAGGGGAGTGAGGAAGGCGGAAGGCGGAAGTCGAAAGGCGGAATGTGGAAATCGGAAATCGGAAGGAAATGTTTGTACCGGCTGCTTCAGCTGCCGTCCCAGACGCCAGGATATCACTGATACGGTTAGATGTAAACCGGGTGCAAATTGAGGCTTCCAACAAAGGCAGAAAGCGGAAAGCGGAAATCGGAAGGAATGTTTGT
>JAUIEA010000194.1 GCA_030429045.1 Bacteroidia bacterium
CCTGGAAATCAGGCCGTCCCTCGCTCTTCTTGTCGTAGGGCACGGTTGACGTGTCCAGGTAGTCGTGGAGGTGGACGATCACCTGGTCCTCGTCCAGCAGGGCGACCGCGTAGGCCGGTGGCTCGTGGCTCTTCGGCACCCACTCCACCGTCTCGAAGTCCAGCGGCGTCTGGTGGTTCGTGCCACGCAGGGTGGACATGGGTATCCCGCGCCAGCTGCCGCAGATGGGCCTGTGATAGTGGCCGAAGAAGAGGTGTCGTATGTTGTCGTAGGGGGCCAGCAGCCTGCCCAGGCGCTCGCCGTCGCCGCCGAGCCCCAGTCGGTCCACGCAGGGGAGGCCGACGTGGAACGGTGCGTGGTGCATGAACAGGAACACGGGCGCGCCATCCGCCTCATCGAGCCGGGCCTTCAGCCACGCACATCGTTGCTCACAGAACGACCCCCATCCCTTCGATGCCTCCACCGTGTCGAGCAGTATGAAGGTCCCCGCGCTGGTGGGCACCACGCTCTGGATGAAGCCGTCCTCATCCACGCCGACGCCAGGGAGCACGTCCAGCATGACATCACGACGGTCGTGATTGCCCACCAGGAGGTGCACCGGGAGCTTCAGGCGCTCCAGGGCGTCCCGCAGGTCCAGGTACGCCTGCCGCGTGCCGTTGTGCGCCAGGTCTACGGTGATCACGCACAGTTCCGCGTCGGCGTGATGCCGGTTGATGTCGTCGATCTCATCTTCTGACAGGATATCCATCCTGGATTGCGGGGCCCTGAGCAGGGTATGCACCAGAGGTGTCGGAATGCCTTTTTCATTCAGGGCAGAGATGAAGGCCTCCCCGATACCCATTTCTGTCAATAGCTGTTCCGTTTGGTAATACCGGGTCAGTGGATAGTTTTCCGCAGCCAGTTTGATCGCTCTCCGGTCCTTTGCAGTAAAGGCCCGGAGGGCATGCTGAATTTTCAAGCCCAGTTGCCCCAGCACATCCTCCGGGATATCCGCAGGATTCTGGGTCACGAAAAAGATCCCGACCCCTTTGGACCGGATCAACTTGATGATGGTCTCGATCTGGTCCCTTAAAGCCTTGCTGGCTTCATCAAAGATCAGGTGGGCTTCATCAATGAACAGGACCAGTTTGGGCGACGCCGCATCGCCCTCCTCGGGAAACGACGAATAGATCTCCGCCAGCATCTGCAGCATGAAGGTGCTGAACAACTTTGGCTTGTCCTGGATGTCCGTCAACCGCATGATGGAGATCAACCCCTTACCGTCCTTGTTCAAACGAAGCAGGTCATCCATCTCAAAGGAAGGTTCTCCGAAAAACAGTTCTGCCCCCTGCTGCTCCAGTTCGACGATCTTTCGCATGATCGCCCCGACGGAAGCGGTAGAGATCAGACCATAGCTCTGTTGCAACTCTTCCTTCCCGTCATTGGACAGATAGAGCATGACATGTTTGACATCTTCCAGATCCAGTAGCAGGAGATCCTTGTCTTCACAATATTTGAAGATCACGGCCATGATCCCGGCTTGTGTATCGTTCAATCCAAGGATCTTGGAGAACAATACCGGACCGAATTCGGCAACCGTTGCGCGTAAACGGACGCCCTTTTCCTGAGACAGGGATAGGAATTCGACCGGGCTTGAACCCGGGGTAAACGGCAATCCGATCCGGGCATGACGTTCATCAATTTTGGGATGCCCTTCGCTCGGAGCTGCAATGCCGCTTAAATCCCCCTTGATATCCATGAGCAAAACCGGCACGGAATGGGCCGAAAGCTGCTCTGCCAGGATCTGGAGGGTCTTGGTCTTTCCCGTTCCGGTGGCACCGCTGATCAACCCGTGCCGATTCATGGTTCTCAACGGGATCTTGACCCATATATCCTGGATGGCATCACCTTCCAGCATGGCTCCGCCGATGGTGATCGATTCTCCCTTAAAGGAATAGCCCGATTCGATTTCAGTGATGAATTTATCTTTTTGACTCATACGTGAGAGTATTTAGGAGCTGACAGACTGAACCGATTGCATCCAGTACCAGATCATCAGGATCATGGCGACCATGGCGATGATCCAGATGAACATGCGAACCTTTCCGGCGCCGGAAACCTGATTGTGATTGGAACGAAACTTTGCCATGTACACAAACATACTGGATTGCCGCGGAAACCGTTGGTCTTGGTATCTTTGAAACCATGCGTCCTCTCCTCATTTTCCTTTTTGCCCTTTTCCTGGTACCCGCTTTCGGGCAATTGGGAATCCCCCGCTCTGCAGACCCGGCCAGTATCGGCCAGGGCGGCATCCTTTCGCTGGATGGCAGCCGCTATCAACCCCTGGGGAATCCAGCCATCCTCGGCGCCCTGAAGGCCTCTGAGGGTGGTGCATTTCTGGTCCAGCCCTTTGGTTTGAATGACCTGGCTGTCTCCTATGCCCACGGGGCCTTCCAGGCAGGATCAGGTGCTCTCGGGTTGGGCATCGGCTATTCCGGAGTCGACGGGTATCGCGCCATTTCCTCCCATCTCGCCTTTGGGCACAAGATCTGGAATCGTTTATATGCCGGACTGGGCATGGACTTGTATTATCTTGACCTTGCCGATTACGGTCACACCTATGCGATGGGCATCACCGGTGGACTTGTATTTCCAATCTTTTCCGGCCTCCACCTGGGAGTCATCCTGCGGTATCCCTTTTCAGTGGCTACGTCCGGAACCGAAGACCTCCCGATCAATTATCAGGCGACGTTGAGTTATGCTCTGTCTGAGTCGGTGACCCTGTCCACGGAATGGCTGCAGGAAGTCGATTTTCAAAGCGATATCCGGGTGGGGATCACCTATCGCCCTCTCCCTCAACTGCCAGTGCGCATCGGCTACCAGTCACTGACCAACGGGTTCACAGCCGGACTTGGATATGAATGGAGGTCCACCTGGACGCTGGATGTAGCGGCGGGACACCATGCCTATCTGGGATTCACCCCTTCCGCAGGCTTTCGATACCGATTCTCCCGTTCATGAGCGAGCGCATTCTGATCGCTGCCGCTACCCGGCTGGAATTGCAGCCTGTCTTTGAACAGCTCGATCTGTCCGTTTCTGCGGTGGACGAATGGCAGGCATGGCAGGGCTTGTCCATCGCAGGATTGGTGACTGGTGCAGGATCTCCGTTGACAGCATATGCACTTGGAAAGACACTCCCTGCCGTCCGTCCTGACCTGCTTGTGCACATCGGAATTGCGGGCTGCCATGCCGATCACTATTCCGTCGGACAGTGTGTCCGGGTCGTGGAAGATCGGTTTGCTGATATCGGTGCGGAATCGGCTGATGGGCAGTTCCTCGACATGTTTCAGCTCCAACTTTGGGATCCGACCGCGGGCCCCTGGTCCGAGCAGGTGCTCCGACCGAGAGAAGAGGTCTGGCCGGAATGCGAACTACCCACTGCAAAGGCGATCACTGTGCATACCATTCCCGGTACCAGACAGTCCATTGATCAGATGCGGAGTCGGTATGATTACAGCCTGGAGACCATGGAAGGGGCTGCCGTTTTTCAGGTGGCACTGGCTGAAGATGTCCCCTTTATTTGCCTGCGGGGGATCTCAAATCTGATCGAACCACGAAACCGGTCATCCTGGGATATCGATGCCGCTCTCCGAAGCGTCAACACCTCCGTAGTTGAATTGATGAAGTACTTGTGCAAGAAGGCTGAGGAGATCTAAAGATTCTCTTAAAAAACCGCGATTTCTAGACGCATTGGTCTAAATTTGCAACACTTTCCCGGAGAAATCTGTTCTGCAACAAAATCTATACTAATGGCATTTGAATTCACCGATACAAACTTTAAGGAAAAAGCCCTGGACAGCGGGGTATCTGTAGTTGATTTTTGGGCCGAGTGGTGTGGCCCATGCCGGATGATCGGTCCGATCATTGAAGAACTGGCTACGGATTATTCCGACAAGGTCACCGTGGGTAAACTGAATGTTGACCACAACCCTGAGGTTTCCATGAAATATGGTATTCGCAGTATTCCCACTATTCTGATCTTCAAGAATGGCGAACCTGTAGAAAAGATCGTAGGGGTCACGACCAAGCAAAACCTGGCCTCCATTATCGAGGCCCAGCTGGCCTGACCTGCCTCTCAAATATGGAAAAACCCGACCCTGCCAAATGGTCGGGTTTTTTTATGCCAGGGCAGAAACATCCCCTCGTATTTTGACGCATTCCAATCTTTTTCCCTATTCTTCCGTTTAGAACGATAAGACTCGCATCACTATGTCCATATTCGAACGGGATCGGATCCAGCAGCACATGAACCTGGAACTGCTCGCCAACCAGGTTGTAGAAGGCTTCATTATCGGTCTCCACAAGAGTCCCTTTCACGGATTCTCTGTTGAATTTGCCGAACACAGGATTTACAATCCCGGGGAGAGTACCCGAAATATCGACTGGAAGGTCTATGCCCGAACTGACCGCCTGTACACCAAGCGTTTTGAAGAGGAGACCAATCTGAGATGTCAGATCGTAGTCGATCGTTCCTCTTCCATGTTCTTTCCGTATCTCAAGGAACCGGACCCCCTGAAACCGGGGAACAAGTTCATTTTCTCAGCACTGGCCAGTTCTGCGTTGATGCTGTTATTGCGCAAGCAGCGGGATGCGTTTGGCTTGACCTTGTTTGACAATGAGGTCAAGGTCCAGACAGCCGTCAAATCGAGTACCTCCCATTATAAACAGCTGGTGTCACATCTGAATCAGGCCTACCAGGAGAATCCAATCAATCGGGCGACCAGTGCTGCCGAGACCCTTCATCACCTGGCCGAAAAGATCCACCGCCGATCTCTGGTCATCCTCTTTAGTGACATGTTCGAACGGATGGAGGATGAACACGAACTCTTCCAGGCCCTGCGACACCTGAAACACAACAAACACGAGGTTATCCTCTTCCATACGATTGACAAATCCAAGGAGGTCGACTTCGACTTCCCGGATCGGCCCTATGAATTCATTGATATTGAGACTGGTGAAAGCATCAAGGTGCAATCGTCTCAGGTCAAGGATGAATACAAGCGACAGATGAGCGGTTATATCAAGCATCTGCGTGAGAAATGCCTGCAGTATCG
>JAUIEA010000025.1 GCA_030429045.1 Bacteroidia bacterium
CTGGGTGCCGGTGGAGCTGTATGATGGTACCTGGTCAGCAGATTCGGTCAAATCGTCCTGGAATGTCCTCAACTTTCTGTACAGTGAGCTGGACTGGGCCCAGGTCAATTCCTATGCCTTTGCCCCGATGGATAGCGTGATGAACCACACCATGCTGCACCTGTACAATCAGGATACCACCATCATTGGGGGGGTATGGGCGCAATATGATCGGCTGGTGCCGTGGGCACTGGATAGCAATCTGGTGACCATCGATTCGGGGCGATGCCAACTTGTGCCGGGAGCGGGCTCGCCCTTTTTCCAACATTATGTATTTGCGATGGCCTTGGCGGATGATCACCGGGACAGTCTGGTCCAGATCGTGAAGATTGATACTGCCTGGATGTTCACCAACCAATCCGCAGGATGGGGTGCTCTCACCCTGGATGCGGATGACGGACTTGGCTGGCGAAATATCACTCCAGGCGATGCATTGACAATCTCTTACGCTACGGAAGGCGTGAAGATGGTAAAATTCAGAATGATTACGCAGACAGGTGACACCTTGATCTCCGGTGCACAATGGGACATCCGAGAGTCACAAAACCTGACTTACTGGCAGGTAAGAGGATTTGATGAAGAGCCAGATGAGGTAATAGACTTCCCTACCGGACAGTATAAATCGTTCACCCAATTCAATGAATATGTGGGCTTTTGTGACGAAGTCAAATACGATGAGACGACGATCACCTTGCCGGCTGGTTTGACCGCCTACGTATTTTACAACAAGAATTGCGATGTACCGAAACTGCGCAAACCGCTGATCATCCTGGATGGATTTGATTCAAAACGGTCCTTCGATTGGAAATTAATATTAGGTCCTGGTGGTATATTGAATGAAGATTACAATGATCCAGACAATAAATGGTTATCAGACTACCTCCACGACGCCGACTATGACATCATATTCGTAGATTGGAGTGATGCTACTGGAGATATCCGGGAGAACGGAGAGTACCTGCGGGAGTTCATCAAGCATATCAACCATATCAAGCATATCAACGGCAGCAGTGAGAAAAACATCATTATCGGTGCCAGTATGGGCGGGTTGATCGGCAAGTGGGGCCTGTTGCAGATGCAAAATGCAGGTGAGGATAGTGAGACAGAATTGTTCATCACCTTCGACACACCGCATCAAGGTGCCAATATACCTGTTGGTATGGGAGCCATGGCAAAAGACCTGGCCAGGACATCAGTTTTTGGAAAGTCGTTGAAGGACAGATCAAGTGCGATCAAATTCGCTTTTCAAACGTTGAACTCGAAAGGTGCCCGACAAATGTTGTATTACAATTGGATGGTGGTCAATAGTTCTCAAGTGTCTGCTAGTTCATTAAGTCAGGAACACGACGAGTTTTACAATGAATTGTCCTCGTTAGGCACTTTGAATCTCCCTGCTGTGGCCATAGCCAATGGTTCATTGACAGGCCAAGGAAATTCCATTGTCCCCGGTGAAAAGCTATTGAACCATGTTACGGACAAGGGACTAGGCCTTTTTTGTAATGAATTCGGTGATGATTTAACTGGGCTCATTTCATATGTATCCATTTGGGTTGATCTCTGGGCTAGCCCAGGAGTAGACGACAAAGTCTTCCATAAGTTTTTCTTACATAAGGTAATACTTTTTCCTCCTATTATTTCATACGGAACGTATACGGTGTCAAATATAATAGCTTATGATCATGCACCTGGAGGATTAAGGAGTTTTAATGGGTTTGACGAAAATGATAATGAAAAACCGGGCTATCCCTTTAAGAAGAAGTCGTTTTGTTTTGTTCCGACTATCAGTGCGTTAGATATCAACACAGCTGATCCATTTTATATTGGATATAATTTACAGGATGTAGAAGAAAACGTAGATAATGAGAATACACCGTTTCGGTCGTATGTAGGTACAACAGAATATTCCATTAACTATGGAGAAAATCAGGCGAATGAACCACATGTGATTTTTGACAAGCATAAGGCAAATCTTGCCAAGGCAATGATGGTGAAGCATGAGTTAAAATCCAGCGACAGCCCACTTTCAACGCGTACATTCAATTTCGGGGAGGCATCACTAAAAGTGTTCAATGCCAACTCCAGTACACCTTTAGGCACAGGCCATTACCTCAATGCCAATTTGTTGGTCACGAATAGTGGTCAGCTGTGGATAAATCGATCAGATAAAGTTGGTTATACCGATGTGGCCAACAATCCACTCAATGGAGCACAACAAGTATTTGATGTCTGGATGAGTGGCGACTATTGTTCAGGATTAGCAACGACCCTGACAGTCAAAGATGGTGGCATCTTTCGAATAGGGAATGAAAATGAAGAGCTCCAAGGGATATTCCACATAGAAAATAGTTGTCAACTTCTGGTAGAAGATGGGGGCTTGGTTTTACTAGATGAAGGGTACAATAACAACATCATCATTAAAGGCGGTTTAATGGAAGTTGACCAAGGAGGAGTGGTTGATGCTCGTTGGGGAAGTCGAATCCTGGTTGAAGCTAGCGGCATTTTAAGGGTTAAATCTGGCGGGAAATTGTATATTAAACATTTCTCCAGTCTTCATGTCGAAGAAGGTGGAAAACTGATCCTCGAACCCGGAGCGGAGATCTACCTGTGGGATGGTCAAGGCCCCGAAGGTGAAGCAACCATCCACATTCGTGATGGTGGTGAGTTGGAATGGCAAGGCGATATCCAATTTACTGGAAATGGATTTTTCCAGTTCGACGAAGGGCACATTTTCACGTTGCTCAACGATTGGAATCTGGCTGGCATGGGGAAAGCTTTCCGTATGGTCCGCCTGAATAATGGAGCAACACTCAAGATTGATCATCAAGATATGTACCTCAGCGATGGTGCTGTGGAATTTGACAATGGCTCCTCACTAGATCATTGGAATGGAGAATCTCGTCTTGAGGATATGACATTTTATGGCTCGAATTTCCAATCAGGATTCGGAATGAATGCTTTTTATCCAACAAAGGTGTTCATGGACAATTGCCATTTTGAGAATTTGGAAAACGGATATAATGTGGCAGGCTTTCAGGGTGTTAATCCAGATTTCATTCTGCAAAATTCCCTGTTTGAACATTGTGTCAATGGTTTGACAGCCAGCCCGGTCACATGGATCAGTATTGATCAAACGATATTTGATCATTGTATCACAGGTGCGTACTTCAAGGATGTGAAGTATGCATATATGAATGACTGTAGTATTCTTGGCGATCCGGTCACAGCAGACATCGGAGTTTTCCTGGAAGACTCTCCTGTATTCCGCATGCATGGCGGAGTGATGGATGGGCTGGATGATGGCATCCAATCCCTCGGCGGCAATCAATCCAATGTTTTCCTTTATTCACAAGCCACGATCAGTAATTGTGACAGAGGAATCTATATCGAAAAGGGCGGAATCAATTCGAATGGTTTAGATTTCGGAATGGTTCTACTTGATTGTGCGAACTTGCTTAACAACAAGGAAGGTGTGATCGGTGAGGACATCCTCCTTCAAGTAGATGCTGTGTACAATGCCTCACACCATCCGAATCAGACCATCACACCCAATACCTTTGTCAATGGTGCAGACCCAATAGGATTTGATGATATTTTCCAGATCTGCTATGATGATCGGGATGCTGATAATGTATATGCCAGACAGAATGTTTGGGGTAATGGGGCACCAAGTGATCAATATGATTTTGACAATCATGATATTGGTACAGGAGCGAACGGCTGTGACTTTATTTATAACAAAGTGGATAACATCATCTGGAATCCAACAGCTCAATATGTAGTCTCCTGCCCACTTCCGCCTCGTGCTCCCGGGTTTGTGGATATTGGTGGATTGACAGCACCTCCCATTTTCGGGAGTGCAGAAACATGCTTGGTTGAAGGAAGTAACACTTTAGTCGTTCATGATCAGTGGGCTCGTGGTTTGGACCGTTTTTATGCCGAAGATTTAGATGGTGCCTCTACCTTTTTAGATCCCGTAGCGGGTATTCCGAATGCAGTTCGGGATACGCTGAGTCAGCCTTGTCGTCACTACATTGATGTAGCCAGAGTACTGACCGATGCGATCAATACGGTACAGGGCACTACCCCGGCGAAAATCAATCCGGCCTCCAATGGTTTTGTGAAAAGTGCCTCGGAGGGTGATGTGGATGAGACCGATGATGTCCAAATCCAGATATCCCCCAATCCAGCACGCGAATCCATCGATATTCGAGTGGATGGGGCCTTGGGTTCTACCTACCGTATTGTGAGTGCCTTAGGTCTGCTCATGGATCAAGGACAAGTGCGAGATATGTGGAGTCAGACACTGCTCGGTTGGCCCGAAGGGATGTATGAAGTGCAGGTGATCGGCCAAGGACTCCGAATCATGCAAAGTGAGCGGTTTATGGTCGTGAAATAGTATTTTTTGGGTTAAGTACGTGAAGCAGAGTGCCCTTCCAAATAGGAAGGGCACTCTTTATATATAGGAGGCTTTCCTTTTTGGAACCCATATCCAAGTTTCGCTATACATTGATACGGATCAATGAGAGGGGTTATGACCCGAACGTCGGGTTATCTACCTTTGCCGCAAATCCAGACGACATGAGTTTTCGCAAGGAAAAAGACAGCATGGGCATGATCGATGTGCCTGCAGATAAATATTGGGCAGCACAGACCCAGCGGTCCAGCCAGAATTTTCGAATCGGGGGGCAGCACATTCCCCATGAGGTGATCGAAGCATTTGCCATTCTCAAGAAGTCGGCCGCCCGCACCAACCAGGATCTGGGTGTGCTTTCTGTTGAGAATGCGGATCTGATCGCCGCCGTTTGCGATGAGATCCTGGCCGGCAAACTGGATGACCAGTTTCCGCTGGTGGTCTGGCAAACCGGTTCGGGTACCCAGTCGAACATGAATGTCAATGAAGTCGTGGCCAATCGCGGGCATGTGCTGCAGGGTGGATCGCTGACAGATGACAAGAAGGTGTTGCATCCCAATGACGATGTCAACAAGTCCCAATCCTCCAATGATACTTTTCCGACGGCGATGAACATTGCCGCCTATCGGGCCCTGGTTGAAGTAACCGTACCTGGCGTGGAAGCATTGCGGGATACACTGCGAAAGAAGTCTGAAGAGTTCAAGGATGTGGTCAAGATCGGCCGGACCCACCTCATGGATGCGACCCCATTAACAGTCGGGCAGGAGTTGAGCGGCTATGCTGCGCAGTTGGATCACGGCTTGCGAGCAGTAAAGAATACCTACGTCCATCTCCGTGAACTGGCCCTGGGGGGTACTGCTGTGGGAACGGGACTGAACACACCCAAAGGCTATTCAGAAATGGTGGCGGGATATATCGCCCAATATTCAGGGCTGGATTTTGTAACCGCACCGAACAAGTTTGAGGCCATGGCCTCCCATGATGCCATCGTGGAAGCCCATGGTGCCCTCAAGTTGCTGGCGGTCTCCCTGATGAAGATCGGCAATGACATCCGCCTACTGGCCTCCGGTCCGCGTTCCGGGATCGGGGAACTGATCATTCCGGCCAATGAGCCGGGATCATCCATTATGCCGGGGAAGGTCAATCCGACGCAATCGGAGGCTCTGACCATGGTCTGTGCCCAGGTGATGGGCAACGATGTGGCCATCAATGTCGGCGGTTCGAACGGGCACTTTGAGCTGAACGTGTTCAAGCCGGTGATGATCTTCAACTTCCTGATGTCGGCACGACTGATCGGCGATGCATGTCGGAGTTTCAATGACAACTGTGCGGTGGGTATCGAGCCCAATTATGCCCGGATCACCCAGCACCTGAACAACAGCCTGATGCTGGTGACGGCCTTGAATACGAAGATCGGCTACGACAATGCGGCCAAGATCGCCAAGAAGGCCCATGCCGAGGACAAGACACTGAAGGAGGCTGGTGTGGAACTGGGGCTGCTGACTGCGGAACAGTTTGACGAATGGGTGCGTCCGGAGGATATGGTGCACGGACTTTGATCTGGGTGAACCTCGGGGTTCAGATGGTATGTTTTGTAGGAATACTCCGTTAGATAGAAAGTGAATTCAGGTCGATCCATTGGCGAGCGGTCAGCACAGGAAGCGCGGAAGAACGGAAGTCACGAAGATTCCGGGTAATGATAGCATCTGCCGGTAGATTCAGGGCAGTGTAATATTGAAAGCCATCTTCAAGGTCTGGGAATGAGTCGTCGTTGATGGCCTGGTCAATGATCTGCTGGTCAAGTGGGGCGATTTGAACCAGGGTTCGAAATTTTCGGAGCAGAGATCGGGTTGATGTCGTATCCAATTGTCTGCTCAGGATGTACGCTGTATTGGCCATAGACAATGCGGACGTAAACAGGCTTACCTCCTTCGATTCGGACAAGCTGAACAGGATCTGGGCTTCTTTGACGAAGGGCTCCCTGGCAGCGAGGAGGTCCAGGATGATATTAGTATCGACGAAGAGCCTGGTCATTGGTATTTCTTGGCCAGATGTTCGCGGTAGTTCTCCTGATCCAGATCAGCCTTTTTCAGATCGATGACCCCTGTGAGTTGTCGAACGGTCGGGTTGATCGGGTGTGAGCCTGGCTCCGATCGGGTCAACAACGCGAGATAAGCCTCGACAAGGGAGGAAATACTGGTTTGGTGGGTCCGGGCATACTCCTTGGCCTGAAGGATGACTGTTTTGTCCAGGCGCAGGGTCAATTTTGTATCCATGATCTTGTTGTACGTATAAAATATCAATAGTTATACGTCAAATATAGTTCCCGGATCTTGAATGGCTAATAAACAGTCTGTTTTCCAGAATCGAATAGTCGATGGGGCCCCTTTGTTTCTGCAGACCAACTGTTGAAATATCCAGTTCGGGATTGCTTCCTTTTTTCAAACATTCCTCCTATCTTTGCAGCCGCTAAAAGAAAAAGTTCTTTCACGATGGAGCGGGCCCTGTTGCCATTTACATTTCCACTTGCGGGTATCCGACTGGGGATCACCACCTACAACCTGAAGGTTGAGGATGACTTCTTCCAGTGTTTTCCGGATGCACCGATACAGGCAGGGTCACTTGACCTGGAGTTGGATCTGGACAAGCGGCAGGATATGATCGTAGCCACCTTTCGATTTGAAGGGCGGGTATCGACCACGTGTGACCGCTGCCTGTCTGATATCGGATTGCCAATTGACGGCGAACAGGAGCTTATCATCAAGTATGGTGATACCTTCAAGGAAGAGGATGAGGTGATTTGGCTGTCCCAGGACATGCGCGAATTCAACCTGGCTCGCTTTGCCTACGAGTTTTTCATCCTGGGCATTCCGGTGGTCAGGACCTATGATTGTGAGCTGGATGATCCCAGGCCCTGTGACATGGAGATGTTGCGTGTTCTGGAGAAACATCAGAAGGGACCGGATAGCGAAGAAGAGAAAGAAGAGGATACGGACAATCCGTTTCGCAATATATTAGACGAGTTAAACAAGAATTGATATGGCACATCCTAAATCCAGGATATCCAAACAACGGAAGCGCAAACGTCGCACGCACCTGGCAGCAGCAATGCCCCAGATCGCGATTTGCAAGAATACCGGTGAAGCTCACCAGATGCACCGTGCCTATTGGCATGAGGGCGCGATGTACTACCGCGGCCAAGTGGTGATCCCAGCAGAAGAGATCCTCGAAGGATAAGTCCTTCCGGTTTTCGTTTCGCATGAGCTCCTCTTCCGCTAGACCGGGAAAGGAGCTCTTCGTGTTTTTCCTCGACTCTGCTCTCACAGAAGCGAAATATTTCCTCATCCTCCCGCAATAGCGGGTTGACCAAACCCATCCCAATGAAGCGCATCATTCATACTAACAAGGCACCGGCCGCCATCGGCCCCTATAACCAGGCTGTCCTGGTTGACCAGATCCTTTACGTCTCTGGACAGATACCCATTGATCCTTCGACGGGCGAACTGGTCCAGGATTCCATCGAGGCAGAGACCCACCAGGTGATGAAGAACCTGGGCGCCATCCTCGAAGCGGCGGGTGCGCACTACAAGGATGTCATCAAATGCAGCGTCTTTGTCAAGGACATGCATCAGTATGCCCGGATCAATGCCGTCTATGCCGAATATTTTGATGCCGAGACAGCACCAGCCCGGGAACTGGTCGAAGTGGCCAACCTGCCTCGATTTGTCAACATTGAAATCTCCCTGATCGCCACCTTGCCCTGATCTGTGTCCGTGCTTTGGCGGCATTTTTGCCATTCTTCACGTGCAACCTGATCGCCATGTTTTTGGCGAAACACCTGAAATTGACCTGACATGAAAAAACGCGTGCTTTCCTGTATCCAGCCTACCGGTGATATCCACCTGGGCAACTACTTTGGTGCGGTCAAGGGGTGGACCGTGATGCAGGAGGAATTCGACTGTGTGTTCGGTGTCGTGGATTATCACGCGATGACCATGCCCTTCAACCCGGCCAAATTGCGGGAGGCAACCTGGAAGATGACCTTTCAACTGCTGGCTTGCGGCGTCAATCCCGACCTCCTTTTCATCCAGTCGATGGTGCCGGAACATGCTGAGCTATCCTGGATCCTGGGATGTGTGGCCCCCTATGGTGACGTCACCCGAATGACCCAATTCAAGGACAAATCGAATCAGGTGCAGGAGGCGGACAAGGATGCCTTCATCTCCAGCGGACTATTCTATTACCCCATCCTCCAGGCGGCTGATATCCTGATCTACCATGCCGACTTTGTGCCGGTAGGGAAGGACCAGGAGCAACACCTGGAGCTGACCCGGACCATTGCCGAGCGGTTTAACAAGCAATTCGGGAAGGAGTACTTCCCTGTTCCCCGGCCTTATTTTACAGAAGTGCCCAAGGTGCTCAGCCCGGCTGATCCCACGAGGAAGATGTCCAAGTCCCTCGGAGAGAAGCATTACATCAATATATTTGGAGATGAGGCACGGATGCGCAAGCAGATCCGTTCGGCCGTCACCGATGCGGGTGACACACCGGAGGGGGAGATGAGTGCCGGTGTGGCTAACCTCTTTACGATGATGCGTGCAGCCGGCGCCCAGGCCGCCCATGATCGGCTGATGGTGGACTATCAGGCGGGGGAATTGAAATATGCCGATCTCAAGGAAGAGGTGGCCAATGCACTCGCGGTATTAATGGCCCCGATCCGGGAGAAGTACGAGGAGATCAATGCCGACAAGCGCACCTGGAAAAAGCGGATCCAGGATTCATCGGCGGTCATTCGTGAGCGTGCAAAGACCACCCTGAAGGAAGTCCATGAGATGACTGGGTTGGGGGTGGTGCGGTAACCTCATTACTCAGAATGGATCCGATCCGCAGAGATCACCACTCTGAATCGGTCCGGGTCGAGGATCATCAAGCCATGTGCCTCCCAATACGAATTGCGGGGAGTCACTATGGGAATGTTCTGCTGATGGATCCGATCCAGGATCTGTTCATACGCCGGGCGATCTTCCGGGTAGAAGACCAGGTTGTCCTCCTCGTCAAAGGAATGGGCAGGCGCATGATCCGATTCGGTGAATTCCAGATGCCAGCTGCCTCCTTTTTGCCCGAGCATGACGCCGTTGATCCCGTTGTGTCCCTCAAAGCTGCCCACCAGCTCCAACCCCAGGATCCTAGTATAGAACAGTTTCAATTTTTCAATGTCCAGGGAGTGCCGTGCATATCGAAAGATCATCATCTGGGTAGATCGGTAGGTGTAATACAGGCTGGTGTTCAGCCGAGTTACTTGGAAATGGCAATCGACTTCTGGGCCCAGGCCGCCAGTTGGTCCGGATCATCCTGGACATCGGCGGGGACTTCAAAATAGGGCATCCGGCTGTGTTTTCCAGATCCGCGGGCTTCATAGTCGGCCTGATTCGAGGCATCGGCCTTGAAAAAGCACCCTCCCCTGGAATCGATAATGCCAAACATTTTACTGTCATGGAAAATGCCATACCCGCCAAACATTTTTTTAGTGGTGATGCCCGGGATGGTCGCCAGTTTTTCGGTAAGGAGATTGGCAGCATCTGCTCCTGTCGGGGTGTCTTTATCGCCTTTGGTTCCCATAGTGTGCTGTATTTAGATAGCCAACATACTGGAATATTCACCAAAACAGGTCATCACAGGAGAATTCGAGCAATCAGCAACGGGTGCAGCTGATTGGGATCAGAGGTTTGTCGGTTAACACTGGAAGGGTCACGTCTTACTCCCAGGCTGCGTCAAATGCCTTCCGCAGAAACTTCCGGGGACTGGCAATATCCGGATCCGGATGATCCACACAATTGATGAGCAGGGATACTTCGACTTTGGTATCGGCAAATTTCATGATGCAGGTCCTCAAGCCGGGGGCTGTTGAACCGCCAAAATGCCATTGGCCCGAATGGAAGAGGTAGGTGCCATGTTCCCCGTTGGCCGAAGATTTTTCATTTTCCCAGCCCAGGTATCCGTCATCCATGATGGTTCGAAGGGCCGAACTGAAAATGGAGTTGTCATACCGCAGGTAGGCCATGAAAGCAGCCAGGTCAAAAGCGGATAGATTCCAGCCATACGCACCGCTGCGAAGCGTCCAGTCCCCCCCGGTGGTACTGCCACTGTTCATACAGCTGTAATACTTCAAGGGGACATTGGACAGTTGCTTGCAGTAGGCCTGGTCGATGCCCATAGGGTCCAGGAGTTCTTCATGAATGATTTCCATGTAGGCCCATGCAAGAGCCAGTGCGTCCAGATCTGTGACGGTTTTATCCTGTTTGCCGGCCAGTATGGGCAGGATGATTCGGAAGAGGGAGTAGTTGTCGTTGTAATACTTCAGGGTATCTCCCCGATCCACTTCATCGAGTCCGCCTTCAATTAACACCTTCAGATCGTTGTATTCACCTCCGCCACCTCCGACCAGGAAGCCGCTCTTATGGGTAAGCAGGTTGCGGAAGGTAAGATTTGGAATATTGGGTCCGGGGGTCCAATGATTCGGGAGGTAGGGGAGTACCGGGCTGTCCACATCAACACCCGGTGTTTTGTCCAGGATCTTCAGGACTGCAGCTGCCGTCAGGGTCTTGCTCACGCTGGCAATGTGCATTCGCATCGTGGGCGTTATCGGGATCTGTGCAGCCACATCGGCGAATCCTTCCGCACCCTTGACATAGAGGAACTGATCCTGATTGATGGCATAGGCAAATCCTGGAACCTGTCCTGTGAGGCCATTGACAATATTCTCTTCAAACTGATCAATATTGAATTGAGCTTCTCTTGTGTCCTTGCCTTTCTGACAAGCCTGGAAGATCAATCCTAAGGCCAGAATGACCAGGAAGCAAAGTGGATTGAACTGCTTCATTTCGGTACGTTTTGACATGCCCGGGTAGGGAGGCAAAAGCGCCAGAATGGGCACATCACTTAATATACCACTTATTTGGTAGATGGAAAAGGCAGAGCGTCAAATATTATTTGGCCAATATGCGCCTGCTTAGGAGAATTCCTTATCGAAGTTGAGGGCGCCGGGATGAGACCAAAGCCATCATGAGAGACGTTCCAAGGGGGTAAGGAGAACACAAAGGGTGATCATCTCCACATGGACATGATCACCCTTGGTGAATGGTCGTTCTACGAATCAGTTTTTTGTTCCCAGGTTGTAGATCTCCTGGATGTCATGCAGGATCTCATCAAAATCCAGATTCAGGTCGATGAGTTTGCCGGTCTTGATGTCGAAGACCCAGCCATGGACAATAGGAGTACCTTTTTCAAGGTATTTCCGCTGGACAACCGCAGTTTTGGTCACATTGACACACTGCTCCTGTACGTTGAGTTCGACCAGTCGCTTGTACCGGGCTTCTTCGTCCTGAATGGCCAGGAGTTCGGCCTTATGCAGGCGGTAGACATCCCGTATGTTACGCAACCAGGGGTTGAGAAGGCCCAGGTCCTGGGCCTGCATGGCGGCCTTGACCCCGCCACAATAGTAGTGGCCACAAACGATGATATGTTTTACGTCCAGGTGTCCCACCGCATATTCGATGACACTCATGGCATTCAGATCCGTATTGCTGATGACGTTGGCAATGTTCCGATGGACGAAGACCTCTCCGGGATCGAGGCCCATCATTTCCTCAGCGGTGACCCGGCTGTCGGAGCAGCCGATATAGAGAAATTCCGGTTCCTGGCCTTTCGCCAGATGCTCGAAAAATTGGGCGTTGGTCGCTTGTTTTTCCTCGATCCACTTCTGGTTCTTCTCAAAGATTTCCTGATACTTGCTCATATATGTATTGGGTTTCAAATCAAGGTTATCCGGGACATACTACAGGTCTGTGCGTCAGATACAATCAGGTCCGGTCCAGGATGGACCTAAAACTAGATAAATCATCCCTAAACCGAAATTAGATTCTCCTTATGTCCAACTGAGGAAGGTGTCAACAGATGTCAACCTGTGCGCCTGCAGAACGCCGGGATGCTGATGGTTTGTGGTCGGTTGTAACCACTGTTGTTGGTATTCACGGAGAAACAGGAGCATCGCAACGACATCTTTCAATAACAGCTTTTCGTTTTTAAGGATCATTGTGATCCATGACGTTCAACAAGCATGTTACCACCCATGTTCCCATTCGCGGAACCAGGATCAGGGGAGGATCGCAGCCTCTACGGCGCGAATGAAGTCGGTTTTGGCCCGGGCGTAGTCATTGACTGAGTCCCATTCGCGCCGGGCCAGGTCCTGCTTGAGGGTCTGGTATTGATCCCGGGTCTCCGGATGGGTACGCAGGTGATCCCGGAAGGCGAGATGGCGTACCCAGAATGGGGTATCCGCTTCAACGGTGTGGATATTGGATACTCGTTTGCCATCCTCTTCACGGATGAATAACCGACGGAAGGGCATCCCATCTTCATATTGGGGGAGGTAGGTGAAGCCATGTGCAACCATCCGCTCGACCACCAGAGGTGCCAGATCAAATGAAGGTAGCCCGACCAATAGGTCGATCACCGGCTTAGCCGACAGTCCGGGAACGGAAGTGCTGCCGATATGCTCGATCTGCACAATGTCGGGTTGACAAGCGGTAGCGATCAGTCTGGCTTCGCGTTCGAACATAACCGGCCATTCGGGATCATATGGCGTCAACAGGATCTTCACGGGTCATTCTGGATGTCTGGAAGGGATGAATTCTACCCGGCGATTCCGGCGACGTCCGTCTTCCGAATCATTCGGCTGGATGGGTCGGGTCTCGCCATATCCGGCGGTCTGGATCCGGGTCGCCTCGATACCGTTCTCGATCAGAAAGGCGCCTACCGCCTGGGCCCTGGATTCGGAGAGAGCCTGATTGTAGGCGGCACTTCCCTGATCATCGGTATGGCCATGGATCTGGATCTGAACGCTCGGATGATCGGCCAGGAAGATGACCAGTTGGTCCAGTTGCTGGATGGAGGCTTCCAGCAGGGTCGATCGGTCCGTTTCAAACTCGATATGGTCCAGGGTAACGGGCTGATCCTCCTTCACCTCCTGGTCAGCAAAGCGGAGTATTTCGCTGTCGCCTTCCTGCCAGATGCGCACATCGTCGATGAGATAATAGGCATAAGGCGGAGTATAAGAGGATCCTGTATAGTCTTTGAATGCCTGGGTCATCGTTTGTGCATCATCCTTGAAATTGCCGATCTGCACAAAGTGGTACGATGTGTCTGGAGTGAATGTCCATTCCAGTTTGACCCATTGTTTGAGGTACTGATTGATGAAGGTGTCACAATTCAACTGCGGCTTCAGCGGGAGAAAACTCTTTGTCGGCACATTGATTTTCCCCATGGAGAAATGGCATCCCAGATTGTTGGAGATCAATTTGGCCTGCCGTTCTTTGGATACCCAGAGTTCGACATAGGTAAGTACTCCCGGACGAAGGGGCTGGTGGAGCTTGACCTGGATGTACTCCCGGTAGCTGGAGGGTTTCCCTTGGGGCATGTGTGTCATGATACCAGCACAATTATTACCTGTCCGAGCCTGATCACAGGTCTGGTATCTGCGGATACATTCCTTCAGTCCTTCCCGGTCAGAAATTCGCAAATCCGGGGTCGATTCAGTGGCTGCGAACCAATGCATCAGATTGCCGAGATAGGGGAGGTAGCCACTTTTGAGTTCATATTCAAAGTTCTTCTTTGGATTGGGTTTGACGGGGAGATTGCGGAGGTGTTCAAAGGATGGATTGGGCACCAGATTCTGCCCTGCGATCGGCGTCAGCATGATCCAGAAGAGCAGGAAGAGGAGACTGAACCGGACAATACCTGTCACAGGCATGCGGGTCATCTGCGGGCCATCGATCAAATGCATATAGCCACAACCGGAATATGGATGTGGATATTGTATGTATGCTGATCAGAAGATTCACCTTTCCTGCACAGCAAGAGATGGAGCGATCCTGTCCAGTGTACCTATTCTTTCCTCCAGATCAGGGCGTCTTGCTTTCCTGCTGATTCGAGCTGCAACCAGTAGGCACCTGGCGGGAGGTGGCGGACATCCCATTGATGCTGGATCTGCGTACCCTGGAGCGTCTGATCGGAGAGGATCTGCCCCAGCATGGACCACATGCGGATCCGGACCGAATGATGACCTTGAAAATGCAGAGCCAGGGTGATCTGGTCGCCAGCCGGATTGGGGAAAAGTCTGGAAGAGATGAGATCCGGAAGTCCATCGAGCGAGCTGCTCATATCGAGTGTCAGACAGGTATCTCGGGTGCATCCCAGGCAGTCGGTTACCGTGACACAATAAGTGCCCGGGGCTAGGTCGGTGATGGTCGATGTGGTGGCGCCATTGGACCAGAGGAACACGTGGGGAAGGCAGCCATCCTGCGGCATGACGGAAGCTGTTCCATTGGATTGTCCGGTAGTCGGTGAGGTGCTGGCAGGATGAAGGTTCCACTGATCGGGGACCATTTCTGCCGACAATCCGGCACTGAGATTGTAGTAGGTGCCACTTCCGCTGGTACGCAATTCGACGCTCCGGACCATGTAGCAAACCCATCCTTCATCCACGCAGGGATCCACATAAAACAGGTCGGTTATCGGGTCGGTATTCAACAGCGTAAACGGTTGATCTGGAGAAGTCTTCTTGTAGATATAATAACCCTCTGCTGCTGAAGGGTCCTCCCAGTCCAGATGGATCTGCAGGCCATCCCGGGTGAGGTCCAGGTTTTGGACCGGGGGCAGAACATGCATGCGGATGGTCGGGTCGCCCATCAGGCCGATGTGAACATACCGACGCGAATATCCGGCAAAATACAGGGAGAAATTGTTCATCATCACCTGAGATGCCAGCCCGGTATGTTCACCGAGAGCCATATGGTGAAAAATCCAGTTCGGTCTATTGCCCCAGGTGCTGATCAATGTTGATCCGGACCCGATCGCGGCTCTGAGGAAATCATCTGGATAATCCCAGTCTCCGAAATAGGAACCAAAGAGCATGGTGAAAACCGTCTGTAATGAATCGGTTGCCATAAGGGTGGTACTGGAGATATCGGAAGCACTCTCCGGCCCTCCACCACCGCAGCCGTAAGACCATAGCCAGGATTCGTTCATCAACGTGGACCGATAGGGGACGTCCTTGACCTGATCGAGGCCAAACATGGGTGTAAAGTTCTTCCAGGGAACCTGCCCCAGCCCTTCTTCGAATTTCTGGATATTATTATCGATCAGGCCACGTTCAATCACAGGCATTTGCCCCGTTCTCCATAGGTGATCCTTATTCAAGTATCGCCTCAGCAGTTCCTCTTCTGACAGAATCATTTTATCCATATTGGCAAAATCGACGCGCCCGACCTGCAATCGGACGGGACCCGGGAAGCTGCGATTGTCAAATTTTCCATCACCGGGTACATTCCGGTTGCGGGAGTTGTTCAGGTTGATGGTGATAATGGAATCAGTCCAGACGCTGTCCAGTTCTGCATAGTAGCCATCGCAGGGCCAGGCACCTGCATGATCGACATGCCCGTCCGGGGCGATATCGCCGGAGTAGGGGACGGGGACATGGCCCAGCAGGAAAAGGGCTTCGTTTACCTGGGTGTCCTGAAGTGCCCATGAACGGATCACTTCCTTGACGACAGGCGGGGTTGCCAGTCGTGATACATAACGTGTATCCGGATCCCAGCCATCCATTTCCAGGTCGTTGAGCAATCGTTGGATTTCCGGCTGCAAAGTCAGGTGAAACGTGCTGTCGATCACCACCAGGCATCGGCCCCGGAAGTGAGTGGGAGGCGCCTCGATCCCGGCGTAGATATACCCTGAACCGGGTATGGGGCCTTCATAAAACGGAAATTTGGGCTGGCTTTTCAGGATGCGATATTCAAAGGCATCTCCGATCTGGACGTCGGTATCCGTCCAGGTGGTGACGGTCGAATCCAGCACCACCAGGGTGTCACCCCAGACCAGGTCATTCTTTTTTTTCCGATACAGGGTATATCCGAGATTGGTGGTGTCATTGACCCAGGTCAGCAAGATGCCGGGTGGGTCGGTCTGGGCTTCGGCCTGTATCTGAACGGCGATCTGGTTGTCATAAACCGTCTGTCCCCAGACTTCTACACTAAACAGGCATAGCAGGAGAAGGAAGGGGACTTTCATAGGTGCATTGTTTTTAGATCCGGAAAGTGTCTACCAGCACTCCGTGATGGCCGCGGTAGAATAAATAAACCAAAGAATAGAGTCGGACAGGTCAGGTTTCGCTGTATGGCCCTATCTGGTGTGCATAGGTCAGCATTTCGTCTGGATAGCGACGAGACGATAGGCAGATGTCGATCGATGACCGCTGGCTGGGTCTGCAAAGCGAAAGGTCATGGGCTGTTCGTGAATCACCTCTGCTCCCAGGCTCTGGATGGCCTCTTTCAGGATGTGTACTTTTTTCCCGGTATCCAGGATACTGAACACCAGAAGGGTGCCAGGGCGAACCAGTTGACACAGGGAACTGATCCAGGCGAGCTCTTTTTCCCTGTCCTGTTTCTGAAAATGAAACATGCTGTCCAGGAGAATGACTTCCGCATCCTGAAGGTCGGTCCAGGCATAGATGTCGGTCACCTGGCCCTGAACCGGTAATCCTTCCTTTCTCGCGCGATCCAGCATCTGGTCAATGCCTACGCTGGACAGGTCCAGACCGAGGACCTCAAAACCTATGCGGGCCAGGGGAATGGCATTTCGCCCTTGTCCGCACCCCATGTCGATGACCAGTCCCCGGGTAGGCAACTTCTCGAAGAAGAGGAGCAATTCGGGGAACGGGTCGCCGAAATAATCCGGGGTGAGATAATCCTGATCGTAGGTCATGAGCAGTCTTTTTCCCGGGCCGATTGAAAGATCGTTTTGGTTATTCTGCTACCAGAATGGGGAAGGATTGATGCCCGATTCGGAGGATGTAATACCCGCTGCTGATCGACCCCAGGTTCAGGTTGTCCTCCCCGGGTTGCAAGGTTCCAGAGAGGAGTGTTTTTCCGGTGACACTTACCAGCTGATAGGGGAGGCGTTCATCGGGTAATGCGGTGATCAGGAGGTCATTCCTGGCAGGAATGGGGGTGATGGATATGGGGGACCCGGGTGTTGTGTCCGGTTGCACGGTGCTTGTGTTGGACAGGCCGGATAAGGTATACCGGCTGAAAAATCGCCAGATCTCCAGGGATGCATTGATGTCCTGGTTGGTCCCGCCAGAGGTGAAGATCGTTCCGGGCCAGGTGTGACCCCCTCCGGTCACCTTGTAATGTTCCATGGTCGCCCCGTTCTCGCCTCCCGGGTAGACAATATGTTCGACCGTGCTGGCATCCTGGGTGTTGATGTCGGGTAGAAGGGTGGTAGTGGGGATGGGATCGCAACTGTTGGCGTCTACCCAATAATCGATCACGGCGTTGATGGACTTGGTCCACAGGGCACCGGCATAGGGGACCACACCATCTGAAGTGCCGTGCATCTGGAGGACCGGGACGGGATGGACAGGGTCGCAGCTGTTGTAGGTTTCCGGGGTCATGGATCCGGTGACCGAGGCGATGGCTGCGATCCGGTCGCTGAGCTGGCAGGCCAGCACAAAGCTCATGAAGCCACCATTGGACATGCCGGTAGAGTAGATCCGATCCGCATCGATGGTGTACTGTGCGGAGAGGGAATCGATCAGGGCTGCGGTAAAGCCTACGTCATCCGTGGTGCTGCCCAGGGTCCATCCGCCGACATTGAAATGGGTTGTATTGTTCAACAATGTACCCAATGGATGAACTACCAGAAAGTTGGCTGTATCGGCGATGGGCCGAAAGTCGCCATACCACATCTGTTCAGCGGCATTGCTGCCATACCCGTGAAAGTTGAGGACCAGAGGGACGGCATCCATTCCCGTATAGGCAGCAGGGATATAGAGGATGTACTCCCGTTCCTGGCCATCGTGCTGGATGGTGGAGGTAATGGTTTGTTGAGCGGAACTGGTGCCGGGAAAGATGAATACCAGGCAAAGGAGGCTGTAGAGAATGCGCATAGGGTAGAGTTGCTGAACAATTCCATCCAAGATACTTTCCTTTTCCTAAATGCCCTCCGATGGTGTCTGGTGAGAGAAGGCCAGATTGTAGTTGCTAGGGAGTATCCCGATGCATGATGGGAATCCAGATCTCTTCTTCCGATTCCGGGTGAAGATGGCGATATTTTTCGCCGAGTACTTCAAAATGGGGCCGGTCGTCCAGGACATAGGGTGATCGCGGCAGCCAATCGTCAAAGATGTATGCGAATGTTGCCCGCGCGGTGTGGATGGATCCGATGTGATGGAACACGGCATACATTCCCGGGGGTACTTGAAGGGCCTCCATCCCTTCCGGAAGGGCCGCTTCCGGCGTGACCTCCATAGTGGCCCATTTTTCAAAACCTGCATTCAGGTCGGGTGGCCAGGGAAATGGGTAAGGGTAGATCTGCAGAGAGATCAGGTCGGTATTCAAAGTCCGGAGGATCTCCTTTCGGCGGGGCATGAATGTCTGCCATAATTCCGCAGTACGATCCCGGGCAAAGGACATGGGGAGGTGCAGGCCCATGAGCCGTTTTGCAGGAGACAGCAAGATCCGGGGGGCTCTGTTCATACCCTTGGCAGCAACTCTATTTGTTCGTTTCTACATACTGCCTGAAGCGATCCAGGATGGCCTGCCATCCGGCTTTCTGCAGTTCGGGTGTATTTTCGGATTCTGCCTCGAATGTTTCCGTCAGGGTTGTCCATCCATCTTCTTCAGAAAACTGGACAGTGACCTTGCGTGCATCATCCAGGGTGTATTTGATCTTTTTGGGCCGGGTAACCACATCATAGGTGCCCGAAAAATCGAAGCTCACACTGCCATCCCGGGCGGCCATGTGGAAGACGAATCTTCCACCGGCTCGCAAGTCATTCGAGGCGGTCGGGCAATGCCATTCATTGGCCGCTGCGTTCCATTGCGTAATGTGTTTCGGGGTGGTCCAGCAGATCCAAACCTGTTCGACGGAGGCGTGGATGGTGGTGGATACCTTTATTCGGGTGGGACGACTGGAAGTCATGATCAGCTTGTTTTGAACCGGCAATGTAATTAACGTCCTTCACTTGGAGCAGATTTGATTTTGTTGCGCCGGTGGACGTCCAGATGGCACCCGGATGATCGTGGGCAAGACTGCTGTCAAGATGGGAGAATCATATCCACTTTGTCCAAACCGGGCCCATATCCATCTTTCCTCCTCCGGGTCACCTGAAATCCGAATCTTTCGAAAAACGGATAGGTATGTTGAGAGGTGTCCAGTCGAATCTGATGGTCGGGATAATGTTTGCGGAGGTGATCTACACGATGTTGTAGCAGGGCACTTCCCCGGCCTTCGCGGTGATGGAGATGATGGACCATGCCCCAGGCCATGACGGCTGCGGATTTGTCCCGGGTCAAATAGTATCCGCCACAGGCCAGGACCTTTTCCTCCTCTTCGAGGACATAAAACTGGCTGGCTTCTGCCTGTTCGTGAATGATATCCCCCCGATCCAGTCTGTCCAGGCATGTTTCAAACAGGTTCTGCTCAGCAGGGTCAAAATAGCGCGGACAATTCCCGGTAAAGAGGTGCAGGCATTCTGCCCTGTCTGCCGGGGTATAGGGACGAATTGAAACGGCCATGCTGGATTTGGTATTGACGATCCGGAGGAGAAAGGCCACCAGGCCCTCCAGTCCAAATCTATCACTTTTGTCTGTCTGATGGAATCAGAATGGCGAGCTGAGGGCCGGATTGTGGGTAAACGTGGTATCCGTAAGGGTGTGCAGAAAAGCGAGCAGGTCACTCTTCTCCTTGGCCGTGAGGTGGATCCCACCCTGGTGAGCCTGTTTCATCAATGGATCAATGGTGGGGGAAGTTTTCACCCCTTCACTGTAGAAATCGATGACCTCCTCCAGGGTTTCATAACGCCCGTCATGCATGTAGGGTCCTGTGAGGGCAATATTGCGCAGGGTAGGGGTCTTGAACTTGCCGAGGTCATTCGGATTTCCGGTCACCTGACTTCTGCCCAGTGGGGACGGCTGCGTATCCAGACCATTGTTGTGGAAGCCATTATCGGTGAACAGGATGCCGCCATGGCAGTGGAAACAATCGCCTTTTTCGGTAAAGAAGATATCGTAACCATTCTGTTCTTCCTCGGTGGGAAATTCGCCACTGCCTGGGGTGAACACCTTGTCATAGCGGGCATTGGAAGAGATCATGGTGCGGAAGAACTGGGCCAGTGCTCTGGCGGTATAGGTAGAGGTGATCGTCCGGGTGCCGAATGCTTCGTAGAACAACCGGGGATACAGGCTGTCCGCTTCCAGTCGGGTCATGTCCGACTGAAAGAAATCCTCAACCTCAAAGAGCATGATGTCCTCCATGGAGCCTTCGATCTTTCCATTCCACAGAAAGGAGGAGTTCCAGCCCAGATTGATATGCGGAAGGACTTCTCCGGAAGAGGTGAAGGCCACATCCTGGATATGACAGGTCGCACAGGCATGCAGACCCTGGGGGTGGAGCAAGGGATCATAATATAGACGCCGACCGAGGTTGACCCCCTGTACGGTCATGGGATTGGTCTGCTGCAGGGACATGATGGGGAATTCATCCGGATAGTCCAGCGTATAGGGCACAGGGAGATAGGTCCAGTTGTCCGTTGGCCCGTCCGTATTTTTTGTACAAGCGGCGAGTGCCAGGAGAATGAACAGGAACAGGGTTCGACGGGCGATGATCATGATCAGGTTTTTTCAACGGAGGCGATACTGAATACGGTGGAGCCGTTGGCCTTGATGATCTCCTGGGCGGCCTGGTTCATCATGATCATTTCCTGGCCGACAAAATCAAAGATGGTGGGGTTCTGCAACCACTCGTTCAAGTCCATTTGCAGGTTGATGGTCCAGTCGTTATCGCGCAGGGCCAGGGCGTTGATCGGCAGGGAGATCTCCAGGTAGTTCTGATTGCCTTTGGTGGCACCCGTATGGATATTATAGCTGCGGAGGGTGCCGGTGTTCAGGGAGTCATAGCGGCCTTCGAATTTCATGTAGTGGTATCCCTGGTCACCGGGGATGGGCCACTCCATATTGATGTTGTCGACCGTATTGGGGAGGCCGCCATCGACATTGATGATCTCGTTCAGTCCGAAGACAAAGGAGAGCTGAGTATAATCTCCATCGGGAATATTGGTCAGTTCGATCCGGGAGGACGAAGGATCCTGGATATCATACAGGTTGATATTTCCTCTGGATACGATGAACCCGTTCTTGTCTGTCAGGCGGATCTCCGAGATGTAATATTTGAGATTGACGACGCTGTAAGTGTGACCGGCTGCGCTGGCATACTTGATCTGTTCCAGGTCGAGCGCAGTACCGGCAACGGTGTGATCGAGTTGGATGGTGACGGTGCCACTGCCATCGTCCTTGGTACACCGGGTGAAAAGGAGGATGGATAAAGCCAGGAGGATCAGGGAGGGGAGGGTATAGTTTTTCATGAGATGTTTCTGTTTTCGGCGTTTGGTCGTCGCCCGGTTTGGATGAGGGACTTGGAATGGTCCACCGTTATAACGATAAAAGTAAGGGGTTTGCTCACCCAGGATGGATGACTTTCGTTAGTATTATCTGTGATCGGGATTGCAGAGGGCAGGGGGGTAAAACTCACAGGGGCAGATACCTCTCTGAATTTGTTCACTGATCGAACAGGCTTTCCACGATCACCTGTGCAGCCACCCGGCTGCCTTCCGGGGAAGGATGAAACCCGTCAGGGCCGTAGTAGTCCCACTCTCCCGTTGTGTCGATATGGTTCTTCCAAACCTGGCCGACCGGGCAGAGGATAGCGTTCACGCGGAAAGCTGCTTCGGTATAATTCTCGATGACATCGGCAAAGGTGTGCTGGTAGGATCGCGAGGGCCAGACCATGAAGAAAGCCAGGCGGGCGTGATGAGCGTGACAAAGCCGGCTCAAGATGTCCCCGGCCTCAATGAGCATGTCCCGGCCTTCCGCCTGGGAAGAAGGACCTTGCTGGACGACCACAAAATCGTAAGGGTGGTTGCGGATCTCCTCCTGAAGAA
This sequence comes from Bacteroidia bacterium, assembly GCA_030429045.1. GTDB lineage: Bacteria > Bacteroidota > Bacteroidia > Chitinophagales > Saprospiraceae > JAGNXB01. The sequence continues at coordinate 22,503 of JAUIEA010000025.1, forward strand.
TGCCATCGGCGAGATGGTCGATCAGGGCATAGTTGGGCATGGCGATCATCCGGGTCTCGATGGAGATGCCTTTTTCCCGGGCCTGTTGCTTCACCAGATCAGGCAGATCGTTGGCATAGGTCAGGCTGTTGCCGATGAACAGGATGTGCACAGTTAAATCAATGGAGGTCTCTGCCCGAACTGCAGGGTTTGACGACGTGCATCCAGGAACCAGGGCGAAGAGAAGCAGTATGGATATATACCTCATCATCCTAGGCAGATGTCTTCCGGTGATGCTGGATGGTTTTTCGGAGCACATTGTCGAAGTTGGCGGTGTGTTTCCCTACCTGGTCCTCCAGGGCGAGAATGAATTCGGCCTGGAGATCGGGATAGGTTTTCATCAGCTTTTCCAGGACGCGGAGGGCGTTGTATTTGATGCTCACGTTGACGGTATAGGGCTGGAGGAGTTCGAACATCCGATCAATGGCTAGGCCTTCCTGTTCGGGTGGCACACCGGCGATGAACCACAGCCGGGCAAAGGCCTGGTCCAGGGGCGTGTACTGGATCTTCTGGCTCAGGGTCAGAAGGTCGGGCAGGGCGGCTCTGATGCGCTCGGGGTCCAGTTCACCGATGTCACTGAGCAGCCAGATGAAGCGGGAGCGGGTGGTGTATTTCGCGGTCAACAGGGGGAAGAGGTCCTGGAGGGGAATATCCTGTTCGACGATGTCCCGGGCAATGGCCTTGCGGTCCACAGCCATGCTTTTGGCCAGGTGTTCTTGCAGAACGTCCAGGTCGATCCGCTTCATCGGTTTGGGCTATTTCTTGACCAGGTAAATGCCTCCGACAAACAGCAGTACGGCCAGGCCCACGTACATAAAGCCTTCTTCCTTCCCCGATTTGTTGGACAGGTCGATCTCGACATCCAGGATCTCCACGGAGGCGTTGTTGTTGCTGATCTTTTCTACACCCTGGTATCCCAGGAAGAGGCTGCAAACGATAAGGGCGATGCCGATGAGTTGGCGCATGGTATTGTCTTTTTATATGAAGTTGATGTGCCCATGAGGAGTGGAAAGATAGGTCACAGGGAATGAATGACAGTACCTGTCTGTGAAAGGAGCATTCAGGAAGGTGCAGGATTCCATCTTGGACGATAGGGCTAAAGCCCCTTTGACCAGATACAGTCCGGGCAATTGTTTTGAATCCCTTCAAGTTTCATCCCCGACAATACCCTTCGAAATCCCGAATGCCAAAGACAGAAACGCAATAACCCAGAATGCGAAAGACCGTATTGAAAACCTACTTCTTCACACCTGGCCTGGCTATGGATTATTGCGCCCCTTCAGGGCTTTTCAAACAGGATAACCATACGGTCGGGCGTTGCCCGACCCTGAGATATGGCGCCCCTTCAGGGCTTGCCAGTCTAAGATCCATTCAAATTCCGAATTGCGAACATGGCACATTGTCTGAATCACGGATTACGACGGATCGATGGATGACACGGATTTTCTTGCGGTCCTCGGGCCTCATCCCTGATCCCTTATTTCATCCTTGCTTTGGCCTACCCTCATCCCTTCGAAATAACTCAATAACGCAAAATGCCGAATGCCGGGTTGAAAACCCACTTCTTCACTTCTGGCCTGGCTATGGATTATTGCGCCCCTTCAGGGCTTTTCAAACAGGATAACCATACGGTCGGGCGTTGCCCGACCCTGAGATATGGCGCCCCTTCAGGGCTTGCCAGTCTGAGATCCATTCAAATTCCGAATTCCGAACATGGCACATTGTCTGAATCACGGATTACGACGGATCGATGGATGACACGGATTTTCTTGCGGTCCTCGGTCCTCATCCCTCATCCCTGTTCTCTCATCCCTCATCCCTGATATCATCATTGCATTGATCTACAATTCTACCTCCTGCACTCATAACCTCCAGCCTCCTCCTCTTTCCAGCGACTGGAATGGTCAAACCATCATTACAGTTTCTTCTGAACTAGAAGTGGTGATCCGGTTCAGTTTGCAGGTTTGAACCGGACATTCCTAAACCGGATCTGACCTGTTCCGGACGCCTGGAGGGCGACATGGCCACCTTCGATATCCGCACCGGGGAGGTCTGCGGTGAGCGTGCCATTCAGCCAGACCCGGAGGCGCTTGTTCTGCAGGGTGATGCGGTATTGGTTCCACTGGTTGACGGTGTTCAGATTGCGGCGGGGAAGGACCCGGGTGACAATGGCTCCGGTGCGATAGGTCTGGATGGGATGAAGGTCATAGATATTCACTTCATAGCAGTTGGTCGGATTGATCTTCTGGTGTTGACAGTGCACAAAAACGCCTGAATTAATCGTGCTGTCCGGATAGAATTCCAGTTCCATGGTAAAGTCGGAAAAGATCTGTCTGGACACCAGAAAACCGGATTGTTCGGCGGCCTTGCCAATGATCTCACCTTCAGAAAAAGACCAGGTGGCATTGCCAGAGGGGGTCCAGTTGGCGCTGTCGTCCTGGGTGATCCATTGCGGGGCATGGCAGGACATGGTGACGAGTAACCCCAGCAAAAGGACAATAGTGCATTTGACGTTGATCATAGTGGGAGCATCCTGGTTCATGAGTAATATACTGGTGTTTCTGGATTTATTGGTTTGATGCAGCACAGCAAGGGGCTTTTCTTCACCCTATGAATTGACCAGGACTGAAGACCGAAGAATGAGGAGCCAGGAACCAGAAATGAGAAATGAGAAAGGCGGAAGGCGGAAAGCGGAAAGCGGAAGCAAATGAGGTATTGGGCGTTGGCTTTCCTTTGGGTCCAAGGTGGAGTTACTGCCTTCGGCAGTCAGGATTTCGGTAAGGCGTGATTTCGATATTTCGAGGGATCAGGAACGAGGACCGAGGACCGAGGGTTGAGGACCGAAGGCCTGGGAATGAGGAATGAAGAAGTGAGCCTTTGGGACTATGAGACTCTGAGAACGTGAAACTGCGTGACGAGGAGTTGGAAAGCTTGCTTTGTAGGGGTGACTTTAGTCGCCCGTGAAGAAGGAAGTGAGGCATGCCTGGGCGGAAGTTGAAAACTCGAGTCGAGAATACATTGCGAAGGTGATACGTCGATTGGGCCGAGGGCTGAGGACCGAGGGCCAATAGGACGAGCAAGGGTTCGTAGCCGCTGCTTGCGCTGCCGCCTCGAGGCCCACAGTGTTTTTTATATGGTAAGTTAAAGGCCAAATCCTGTTACAAGCCCCGAAGGGGCGAAATATCTCAGCGTTGGGCAACGCCCAACGATACAGGTTGGATGACGCCACAAGCCCTGAAGGGGCGAAATCAAAAATGCCAGAAGGAAGAAGGAATTAGAAATGAGAAAGGCGGGATGAGAAAATGCGAAGGCGGAAGGCGGAACGCGGAAAGGAGAAATGAATAAGGTATTGGGCGTTGGGTATTGGGCGTTGGCTTTCCTCCGGATTCGAATGCAGCGTTATTGCGTTAAGGCATTATTTCGAGCAATTCGGAACGTGGAACCAGGAACGCAGGAACCAGGAATAATAAATGCGAAGGCGGAAAGTCGAAAACGGAAAGGAGGAATGAATAAGGTATTGGCCGTTGGGTTTTGGCTTTCCTCCGGGATCAAAAGCGGGGTTATTGCGTTATTACGTTAAGGCGTTATTTCGAATCGTCTGAAACATGGAACAAGGAACGCAGGAACATCCTCCTCCTGGAAAATGCGTTGATCCCATGCGGTGAGACACCGCCCTGGGTTTCATTTTTTTGAAACGAGAATTTTGGAGCCATTCGTCTCGCGCTGCCGGTGAGACACCGGCACCAGCATCAATTATTTTAAGTGGAAAGCCAGGAATGAGGAATGAGGAACGCAGGAATCAGGAATGTGTGTTGACCTTGGCCGTTGGGTCTTGGGTATTGGCCGTTGGGCGTTGGGTTACCTCCGGGTTTGAATGCAGGGTTATTGCGTTGAGGCGTTATTTCGAGTAATCTGGAACCAGAAACGCAGGAACCAGGAACCAGAAACGGATTGCTTTCCCTTCAATTGGAATCTCGGAACACTACTGGTCAAAGCGGATAAGTGAGATCCCGACTGTTCAATGAGCGGACTTGACGGAGGCGTTGTAAACAAGATTATCCTTAGTTTGTTCCATCTGTAGACTAAAACGAACGAAATGGATCATACGAAACACCCTGGCCAAGGAGATGGCGCATCGAATGGTGACGGTGCAGGAAAATGCCCGTTCATGGGCGGTGCAGTGAAGCAAGGTGCAGTTGCCGGTACACGAAACCGGGACTGGTGGCCCAACCAACTCAACCTCAGTATCCTCCATCAGCATGCTCCGGCCTCCAATCCCCTCGGGCCGGATTTTGATTATGCGGAGGCTTTTAAAAGTCTGGATTATGCCGGACTGAAGGCCGACCTTGAGAAATTGATGACCGAGTCGCAAGATTGGTGGCCGGCTGACTATGGTCATTACGGTGGACTGTTCATCCGCATGGCCTGGCACAGTGCCGGTACCTATCGGACCGCAGATGGCCGGGGAGGCGGAGGCTCTGGTAACCAGCGATTCGCCCCCATCAACAGCTGGCCGGACAACGGCAACCTGGACAAGGCGCGCCGTCTGCTCTGGCCCATCAAGCAGAAATATGGCAACAAGATCTCCTGGGCGGATCTGATGATCCTCGCCGGGAATGTCGCCCTTGAATCGATGGGCTTCAAGACCTTCGGGTTCGGTGGTGGCCGGGAAGACATCTGGCAGCCGGAAGAAGATATCTACTGGGGTGCCGAGAAGGAGTGGCTGGCATCCAGCGACAAGCCAAACAGCCGCTATAGCGGTGAACGCGATCTGGACAATCCCCTGGCCGCTGTGCAGATGGGATTGATCTACGTCAATCCGGAAGGTCCGGACGGGCAGCCCACCGTGCTAGCTTCAGCGAAGGATATTCGGGAGACCTTTGGCCGGATGGCCATGAACGATTATGAGACCGTAGCCCTGATCGCGGGAGGACATACCTTTGGTAAGACCCATGGTGCCGGCGATCCGGCCCTGGTCGGAGCCGAACCGGAAGCCGCTCCACTGGAGAATCAGGGATTCGGCTGGATCAACCAGCATGGCACCGGAAAAGGGGCCGACACCACGACCAGTGGCATTGAAGGAGCCTGGACGGCGCACCCGACCCGTTGGGATATGGAATACTTCGATATCCTGTTCGGCTATGATTGGGATCTGGTCAAGAGCCCTGCAGGCGCCTGGCAGTGGGTGCCGGTCAATCCCGACCCCAAACACCTGGCGCCATCAGCACACGATCCGTCAAAGAAGGAGACCACGATTATGACCACGGCTGACCTGGCCTTGCGGATGGATCCGGAGTATGGCAAGATCTCACGTCATTTCCACAAGAATCCAGACGAATTTGCCGATGCCTTTGCACGGGCGTGGTTCAAGTTGACACACCGGGATATGGGTCCGCGGGAACGTTACCTGGGACCGGAAGTGCCCAAGGAAGAACTGGTCTGGCAGGACCCGGTTCCTGCGGTGGACCATGCGCTGGTGGAAGAGCATGATATTGCCGATCTCAAGACGGCCATCCTGTCATCCGGACTGAGTGTGTCCGAGCTGGTCTCCACCGCCTGGGCGTCTGCCTCTACCTTCCGCGGTAGTGACATGCGCGGTGGCGCCAATGGCGCACGTATCCGCCTGGCGCCGCAGAATACCTGGCAGGCCAATGACCCGGAACAGTTGTCCAGGGTGCTCGGCGTGCTGGAAGGCATCCAGAAGGGCTTTAATGGGGCTGCGACCGGCGGGAAGAAGATCTCCCTGGCCGATCTCATCGTCCTGGGAGGTTGTGCCGCCATCGAAAAGGCTGCCAGTGATGAAGGCCACAAGGTCAGCGTACCGTTCACCCCGGGACGCACCGATGCGACCCAGGAGCAGACGGATGTGGAAAGCTTTGCCTTCCTCGAGCCCCAGGCGGATGGATTCCGCAATTTCCAGAAGAAGGCCTACAGCGTCCCGGCTGAAGAGATGATGATCGACAAGGCGCAACTGCTGACCCTGAGTGCGCCGGAAATGACGGTGCTGGTCGGCGGACTGCGGGTGCTGGGTGCCAATACGGGTGGATCAACACACGGGGTGTTCACCAAGCGTCCCGGCAAGCTGACCAACGATTTCTTTGTCAACCTGATCGACATGGGTACCGCATGGACACCCAGGTCGGAGCAGGAATATGAAGGTCGTGATCGCAAGACCGGTGAGGTGAAGTGGACGGGAACCCGCGTGGATCTGGTGTTTGGTTCCAACTCTCAGTTGCGGGCCATCTCGGAGGTATATGCCCAGAGTGATGCCAGGGAGAAGTTCGCCCGGGATTTCGTCGCTGCCTGGAACAAGGTGATGAACCTCGGCCGGTTCGATCTGAAGTAAATACAATGAGATTGGCTTCGATCATGAAGCCCGAATAAAGAAGGCGACCCCGGGGAATCGGGGTCGCCTTTTAATGTTAAGGGCGGGAAATGGTAGTTCAGTTGTTGGATGGGTTTGTACCTGGTCCCATTTGAGCCAGCTTTATGGCCATACAGATTGGGTATACAGTCAAATACAAGAGGTGCCTCCTAAAACTGCCGGTCACATGCACCCAATCTGCCTTTTCACCGCATAGGATCTGCCATCGAACCGCACTTCACCTGCCTGTCATAAATCATCTTTTATCATGATCTGCGTTACCGGTTCTGTGAACGAAAAAATCGAGCCTTACACAGGGTTTTGAAATCCGATTACAGTCTTTCCTGGCGGTAGATACTGAGAGATATGATCCGTTCATCCGTGTTGAGGTACGTTGTTCCGTTCATACAATGGTATGCACTCATGGTCATGATGACCATCGGTATAGATTATATACTTCATGATTACCAGTTGGCCGGAGTAGGGCGTTATCTAGGTTATGCAGGCACCTTTCTCCTGCTCCTTTCCTTTATTTATTCTTTGCGGAAACGCAAAATGATTCAATCAGGTTCTCCCAGAAAATGGTTGATTCTGCATGAGTACCTGGCATGGGTAGGTTCGATCTTGCTGCTTGTTCATGCGGGCATTCATTTCAATGCCATATTGCCTTGGCTGGCCGTAATAATGCTTTTGATCAGTGTGGCAAGCGGCCTGGTTGGCAAGTTCCTGCTGAAACGGTCATTTGAACGCTTGGATGCAAACAGGCAAGCCTTGATGGACACGGGCATGGGAAAAGAAGCCATGGACAGAAAGCTCTTTCTCGACTCTATCATGGTGGATGCCATGAAACAATGGCGGAGCATCCACTTGCCGATAGCCTTTGTATTTGGCTTGTTTTCGCTGCTGCATATCATCACTGTATTCATGTTTAGCAAATGAGAAACCTGATCATTACGGGAATCACAGGGTCCGCCATTTTCATCTTGTTGATGGTGTGGTATCCATATATCCTGCTCAGTCCAGGTGAAATGTCGCAGGGACACCAGGATATCAGGCAGCAATGCTTCTCATGCCATCAGCCTTTCGGGGGAATCGAAAACAGCAAGTGCATCGCTTGCCATACTCCGGCAGATATCGGCAGGGATTCTCTGGGAATCGTCACTGGAACCCTTATCAACGGCGAGCAGGTTTTATTTCACAAAAACCTTGATCAATATGCCTGTACGGTCTGCCATACCGACCACGCAGGTTTAAATCCTGAATCTGCGATGAAGGGTTTCAAGCATGAAATACTGCCGAATACTGTCATAAATGATTGCATTGTTTGCCACCAGAAACCGGAGGACAAGCTTCATGCGCAATTGACAGATGCTTGTGCTAAATGCCATGGCACCACCGCATGGAAACAGGATCTTGCGTTTAACCATGGTATGGTGCAACCTGCCGAACGGGACAATTGCATTGGCTGTCACCAAAAACCGGAAGACAAGCTTCACCTGCAATTGACAGATGCTTGTGTGAAATGCCACGGTACTACGGCGTGGAAGTTGGAGAAGACGTTTGACCATGATATGTTGCAGTCAGGCATTAGAAGCAATTGCGTGAGTTGTCATGAAGGGCCTGGTGATGCCTTCCATAATACGGTGAAAGATGCCTGTACGAAATGCCATAGTACCGATAAATGGGTCCCGACTACATTCAATCACACCAATTATTTTGTGCTGGATAGAGATCATAATGTCAAATGTGCCACTTGCCATTTGACGAACAACTACAACACGTATACCTGCTATGGTTGTCATGAGCATACGGTGAGTAATATTCAGCGCGAGCACCGGGAGGAGGGTATTTCCAATTTTACGGACTGCGTTTCCTGTCACAAGAGTAGTGATGAACATGAAGGTGGGAAGGACAGCCGGAAGAAAGACCGACATGGGGATGATGATGATGATTGATCTGGAGTGGTAAAGTGGATATCGTGATCGCCAAACCGGCGAGATAAAGTGGACGAGCATTCGTGTGGATCTGGTCTTCGGTTCCAACTCCCAGTTGCGGGCGATCTCTGAGGTGTATGCCCAGAGCGATGCGAAGGAGAAGTTCGTTCGCGACTTCGTCGCTGCCTGGAACAAGGTGATGAACCTGGATCGGTTTGATCTGAAGTAAATACAAAGGAAATGGCTTCAACGTGAAGCCCGAATAGAAAAGGCGGCTCCGTGAAATCGGGGCCGCCTTTTATTTTAAATAGGATGGCGTAAAGCCAACCTTTATTAAACCTGGACATGGGTCTGATCCGAAGTCACATGACCAGTCCGAAGGTCGAATAAATATCCGCAGACCACCTGCACGTGCAGGCTGCTGGATCGCCCGATCACGTGCACACAAAGTCGTTACGTTTGTCAGGGTGTACCCTTGAAACAACCAATATTATAGGGGAAGTCATAGGTCCAGTGATAATGGTAGAGGTCGATCATTTCGCCATCCCATAGCACCGGATGGGTATGCCCGTGACATTCGTCGAGATCCTTGGACGTCAGCAATTCGCCCTGTTCCCCGTAGGGTCCGTAGATCCCGAATCCATCCAGCATATAGCCCATCAGCGGGGAATGCCCGGAGGTGTGCGGGTGAATATGATCCTGCAGGTCCTGGGCCGGAAAATGATAGTGGTATGTTTCCGTACCGTCGGTATGACCGCCGAAGCGATCCAGCATTTCGTGGGCAGCCGCATCATTCCCCAGGGTTGATGCGCCGTGATAGATGGCACTGCCGCTGAGGGAGATACCGGATGGCCCGAAGGTGACACAGCTGGGTTTGGGTGCCACCTCAGGGATAGCTGGAAGGACATAGAGAACGTCATGGGCCGAGATGATATTCGGGTTGCCGTCATATTTATAGGGTAAGCTGCCTGGCGTGATGGGAAAAACGCCGGTCGGATGATTTGGCAGGGCATTCCCGGTAATGATGCGATTGCCATTTCCATCCAGTTTGACCTCAAACTCACTGATCCAGACCACATCTCCGTCGACTATGGGCTTGCGGGTATAATCCCAGCTGCCATCTGCGTTGGTCCAGTCGCTCGCATCATCGTTTCCTGCCCCATTCGGGGGCACGCCGCACAGCCACAAGTGCTGCAGGAGGGGGTTCATGGCGCCCTGGTCGCGACGCAGGATAAACGGGTCTCCAAGAGGTAAATGTGTCAGGTCTGGTGTTTCTTTCTGCGGGGGATATTCTGTACTGTCTTTTTTCTGGCAGCTGCTGCAGCCCAGGGCCATGAGGGTCAGGAACAGACTGATGGTCAGGAATGACGGGAACAGGTTCTTCGTGATCATATTGTTGTTTGGGAAATTGGACTGTGAGCAGTCAAGAAGGTTTAATGGACCATAGGAGGGTAAACATGGTTTATCCAAAAGTGAAATTGTTGACCGGTTATTCGATTTCATTTCCCGGTTGGGGCGATCTCTGTGGTGAATACCCAGAGCGATGCGAGGGAGAAATTTGTTCAGGACTTCGTCATGGCCTGGAACAAGGTGATGAACCTGGGTGGCCTTTACTATTTGAGGAAGCAAATTTTGGAGTTGCTTTGAATTCTGCTGTTCAAGTAAGGTCTGGGAAATTCGTTTTGTTTCAGATGTGCGCAAAAACTAAATAGACATTGGTTTAACGAAAGGTACCGTTTTCCACTTATGGATGTCTTTGTGAATTTTTGACTGCTGGAACTTTTTTCTGGCCCGGCTCAAGCCGCCGAGGCTCCTTCTTTTGACGCGCCAAAAGAAGGCAAAAGCGCTTGTCGCCAAAATGGGCCTGCTTAATCATGATTAGCTTTTCGCAAATTCTATTTCTTGTTTGAAGACTTCTAAACATCAGGACCCGGCCGCTCGTATTTGATCGGTGATTAGGTATTAGTTTCGGTATTCACTCAATTCGATCTCGGTTCAGATCGGGCATTGAGTCCGATCAAATAATGCGGCAATCTTGCATTCGAAACTTTTTCTTAAAGGTTGAAAAGTTTCTCCTGGTACATAGGTCGGGTCCCTGATGTATCAGGGAGGCCCTGGTTTGGCGACGAAAGTAGATCCAATGTATATTATTCTTGTTTTAGATAATGGTGAATTTTACTATCATTTAAATGCGCCAAAGTGTTAACAGGCCAACTGTTTCTCGATACATATATTTCAAAAATGTGATCTCATTGAGTAATCCTTATTATTCTTTAGGTCTTAAGGTCCTTTGATCTTATTTAATTCTGTAGTTACAAGGGGGATGTACTTGTCCAGAAGCGACTTTATGGAGGCTTTGTCGATGGTTCCCCCGACTTTACTGTCGACGTAAGCCTGGTCCCTGCCGATCAGCAGTTTGTACGGATAGCTGCTATTGACGATATAGACATTTGGGATGATCCTGAAATTGAAATCCCGTTTGCTGAGGAGGGTCTTTCTGATTTCAGGCATGGAGTCATTGGCAAAGGTGATGATCTCAAAATCTTCAGAGTTTATTTTTTGATTCAACAGATCCAGGCCGGGAAGGTCGACAATGCAGGGAGGACATCTGATAAACCAGAAATCCAATAGAATGACCTTGTCCTGGAATGTTTTGTAATTGACGATCTGATCGTGCTGGTCTCTGAAAACTGTCTCCTTATCATGCCCTGAAATGATCTCCTTCAGGCTGATGGAGTCACGTGAGTCATCGTCATTCCGAATGCTGATCAGCAAGCCGTTTTCCCAGGTGGCATATTTGCTTTCTTCGTACCAGTTGGGATTACTGCCGACATGATATTCGATCGAGTCAGCCTGACTGGCCAATGTTGTGCTGACAAAGGCTAGAAGTAGGATAGTGCAGGTTTTAAAGATGGTCATGTTTCGGCGTTAGATCTGCTCTTCTGTACGCAATGTCAATGGCGTATTGATGGCCCTTTAGTGAAAAGTCTGCTGTACCCGGATGGATCTTCCCCAATATACCTAAATGATGGGGGATGACTTGGGTAAGATGAGGATTCAGACTATCATGAGTGTGTCCCCCATTGTTATGTTGATCGAAGCACCTCCACCCTTGACTAACGGAATGCTCTACAGCACATGGGTTCGGATTGGCCCTTCACACTCGAGTGAATGTTCAGTCCGGTTTGCCATCCATCCACTGGATGATATGTAGCAGCAGTTGACGGTCGGCTTTCACTCTCCCATGAGGATCTTCAGAAATCAGCTGCCAGCGAAGGGCGTACCGAAGATGCCCACGGCCAGCTCTGCCCAGATCAGAAGGAACACCGCCAAGAGGAGAGCCAGGGCAAGGATGCGACCATTTCTGGTTTTGATCTTTCTCAGGGCGTATTCAGCGGTCAGGCCGATACCAGTCAGCAGTGCGCCCATGACCAGGAAATCCCCTCCTGTCCACTGGACATCGGTAGAGAACTGCATGGCGATCAAGGGAATGAGGAGGAGCAGGGGGATGATCAGCAGGCCGCTGACCACGACGCTGGAGTAGGGGTTGCGGAACCAACGGACCAGGCTCTCCCAGAACATCCTCAGGACGACCATCATGCTGCGCCGCCTGAGTCGGGGTGCACGACGGAGGCCACATCGATG
>JAUIEA010000026.1 GCA_030429045.1 Bacteroidia bacterium
GCGATCCCGCCCAGGAGGGCCTGGATACCGTTTACCTGACCAATCAATACGGCTGCGACAGTACGCTGTACATCGAGCGGATCTACACCGGTCAGTACCAGCAGACCAACCAGACCCTGATCTGCGGTGCCGGTATGAACTATGCCGACACCCTCCTGGTCACCACCGGCCCTTGCGACAGCCTGTTCATCACGAACTATACCTATGCACCCCTGGATACCACCTGGCTCACGTCAGTGACCTGCGACCCTGCTCAGGCAGGTATCACCATCGCCGTAAAGCCATCCTTTTTTGGTTGTGACAGCACGATTATCACCACGACGAGCCTGTCGCCCACCGATTCAACTCTCGTTTCCGGGGTGACCTGTGACCCAGGAGGAGCCACTTACAATGTCACTGTCCTGTCCAATCAATATGGCTGCGACAGTGTGGTGACGACGGATATCCAATACGTGGGGATCGACACGCTGTACGTTGAAAAAACGACCTGTGAGCCCTCCCAGGCCGGTACAATGGTTTCCATTTTACCCGGTGTGGATTGCGATACGGTACTGGTCACCGAAACCGCGTATGTCCCCTTCACGCAAAGTGAAGAAACCATCATTTTGTGCGGACAAACCGGTATTTTATCCGACACTACCTACCTGCAAAATTCAGCCGGTTGCGACAGCCTGGTCATCCGGTTTTATGAATATGTGAATCTGACTTCCCAGTTCCAGATCCAGGGCGAAACCTGTGCCGGCGACCAGGACGGCCGCATCGAAATCATGAATATTTCAGGAGGACAAGCACCATTTGAATACCAATTAAATGCTGGTGGTTGGCAGACATCGACAGTCTTTAACGATTTATCTCCCGGACAATACTCGATCTATATCCGCGATGCTCTAGGTTGTCTAGATACCCTTACTGGCCTCCTCATCACCCCGGGCGTAACCGTCGCCCTTGATGCCGGACCGGACCGCATCGCCGCACCGGGCGAGGTCATCGACCTGTCCGCCCAAACCACCCAGAGCCTGGCACAGGTGCAATGGACCGCCACGGATCAACTATCTTGTTCTGGTTGCCTCCAGACCGCCCTCGGCCCCTTGACCACCAATCAGACGGTCGTCGTGACCGGTTGGACGCTCGATGGCTGTTCCAATTCCGATGCCCTGGAAGTGATCATTAAAACAAGAGGAAACATCTTCATCCCCAACAGCTTCACGCCGAATGGCGACGGCATCAACGATGTCTTTTCCATCTATGGAAATGACCAGGTCAGTCATATCCGAAACCTGGCTATTTTCGATCACTGGGGCAATGCACTTTATGCCCGTGCAGATCTCCCGATCAACGACCCCTCCGCAGGATGGGATGGGACGTTCAGGGATGAAGTGATGGACCCAGGGGTGTATATCTATGTGGTCGAGGTGGAGTTGATCGATGGGTCTGTGAAATTGTATAAGGGGGATGTGACGGTGACCAGGTAGGGCGTTTATTCGTTTATTTGTTTAGTAGTAACTATCGATAAAGGAGTATCTCCGAAAACGGTACTCGGCTTTCGGTATTCGGCTTTCGCAAACACAAACCTTCAAGGTTCATCCTTGATGGAAACATTTCCCCATCCTGTTCATCCTCAAATCCTGAAAATCCTGATACTGACAATATTCGGCGTTCGGCGTCCTGACGATGCTGCTTGAGGCAGCATCTCTGGATCCAGACTGCAAGCGTCTGGGTTCGGTCAAATAAAAATGATATGCCTAAATTTATTAACCGTCGCCAAAGGAGGGCCCCTGAAATATCATGGCCGACATTAATGTTTAAGCGTTTACCATTATTCCATTGATGCTCACAAATAACGGCATGCCGTATTGTTTTGCCGATTAGTTGTAGTGGATGACACTTAGCGAAAAGCATCATATCGTATTCATTTTCGGGTCTACTCCAACGGCAAAACAGGAACGGCTGGGCCATGATATAAACGCCCCTCAAGTACAGCGACGATATAAACGAGAAGCCAAACAAGATGAAAAGGCCCATTTTGGCGACAAGCACTTTTGGGTACTTTTGGTGCCTCAAAAGTACCAAGCCTCGCTGGCGATTGAAGCGGGCCGGGCCTAAATAACCACAACCAAACATTGAGCACAGAACCACAGAGTAACATTCCGAACCTCTCCATTGGAAATAAATAATTTTGGGCACATGTCCTGCATGATGGCCGAGATATCTCCTAATGATGCTTATAAAAAACTGCTAGTGCGAAATGGGAAGCTTTCGAATGAATAACCACAACGTCACAACCCGAACCGCATCCCCGTTCGCGCGATCTGGAAGCCCAGCTCCAACACCTTTTTGGAAGCGTCCGAACCGGGATTCAGCATTGGATTGCTGTGATTCATGTGAATAAAATAGACCCTTGCCTTCTCATTGGCATTGAGGCTTGCCAGCAGTGCCATGCTCTCCACCACAAAGGGATGGGGGATCTCGCTCATATCCCGTCCGGGCAATTCATCGCCATTAAAAAACGTAGCATCGATGAATACCCAGTCCACCGACCGGATCAGATCCGGCAATGACCGCTTCCACTGATCCCATTTATCGATATCCGGAATGAACAATGCGCTCTTGCCTGGCCCCTTGATCAGATATCCGACCGTTTCTGAAAATTCATCCCGATGTGGCACCAGGATGGGGGTGACCTGTATGGATTCGGTCAATACAACGTTCTTTCCAGGCACAAGAGGCTGCAAACGGATATTCTCCAAAGCCACCAACTGACTCCATGGACCATTCGTCCGTAAAAACGTATCCATTCGGGGCATGGCATAGACAGGTACATGATGTGCACCCATGACCTCTCGCCCCAGGTACATCAACCCGGCATAGTGGCCGATATGGGCATGGGTCAGGAAAATACCGTCAACAACGTTTTTTTCTTTGTCACTCTGCAGATCCATCATTTGTGCCGGGAGATCCGGCGTAGCATCAAACAACCACGATTGCCCACTGGCAGGATCGACCAATCCCAGGCAACTCACCCGTTCACGTTTAGTCGGATCTGACCAGGCAGCCTTACAACACGCCTTTTCACACCCGGCATGTGGATAGCCGGCATCCTGAGCTGTTCCAAGTACCTGGAGGTAGGGTATTTCCTGCGCCGAGAGGACTGATGAGATCAAGCATAAAATGAGAAAATAGAAACGCATGTTATTTCGTTATTTCGTTATTTCGTTATTTCGTTATTTCGAAATCATTATTCTCTTTCTTCCCGGAAAATGACGAATGCTTTCATTCATTAAAATAGGCTGATAAGCTCAACATCTAAAATGTACTAACCCCTCACAAAAATCACCTCCTTGCAACAAATAAATAAACTCATACATGTCTGTAGCGGTGGAAACTCATAATCGAATAAACTCCAACTTAGCAATAATTGAAAAAAATGCACCGTCATTCGGAACATCCATCGAATGCATGATCTGCCTTTCGAGTTATCAGATCGCGAGTCACCGATCATTCCATCCTTTTCCCGCGAATATTTTGGGTATGCATTTTTCAATCCTGGACTTCCTTGTCGCAGATTGCTTGGGTTGTGAAAAATGAAGGAGATATCCCCGTTGGCGACCGGGAGTCAACGTTTCAAATGCAGCTTTCAGATCAGGCGCATTATTCAACGCTTCCTTGAATTCTTCTGGCACTTGAAATTCTTTTGTCTTTTTTAAGGGCACTTTCAATCCGGCTTTTTCTACTTCAATAGCTTCAAATATCGTAGCCCTGATCGCCTCCTCCCACATTCTGATTTCCTTCAGATTGGAGAACCGCATCTGCCGTGCAGCCTGCACATTTTCGGTTTGCTGAATGAGCAGTCCATCACCATTTGCCAGCAGGGCACCCTTGTGGAAGAGCAGTGCACAGTAGTCCTTGAATCCGTGGATCAAGACCACATTCTTGTCCTGATGGGTATAGCAGGGCACACCCCATTTCAACTCCTCGTTCAGGCCGCACGCCAGGATGAGCTTCCTGAGCGCCCCATACTCCTTTTGCCATGGTGTCTCTTTCTCGAAGAACCAATCTACTTTTGCATTCATTTGATGTATTTCATGGTCAATAACAACACTGGCATCACTTTAAAGGATTTAAAAATAGATGTTGGCCAGGTGAATAAAAACGTGTTACTCCGCATGATCATGAAATTGACGTTTGAATCTCTTCTTCATTTCAGTAGCAATCACCCGACCATCATCATCCTGATCTTCGAGCTTCTTGATAATGTTTAGATAGCTTTCCCGATCCCGATCCTGACTTAATTTGAACACGGCATCCATCTCCTGAATGTCAATTTCAAATGCGACAATAGCATGCATGAGTCTTTGGGTCATGTCTGCAGGCAAATTATCATAAATAGTAGGTGACCTACTATTCTGGCCTTCAAAATGCAGGGTAGTCATTCTGAGCACTTCCACCAAAGCGTGATCATCCAGAAACTTGATCGGACCCTTTATGTGCACACTCATATAATTCCAAGTAGAGGGAATATTCGGGTTGCTGTACCAGGTGCCACTGACATAGGTATGCTTGCCTGTAAACACGGTCAGTACATTCTCATTCTGCAGGAAAGCCTTATGATGGTCCGTATGTTTCATCATATGACCACGAAGGATCTTTCTGCCATTTTGCTCCTCAATAAAGACAGGTATTTGTGTAGCTACAGGTTTGTTATCTGCATCACATCCAGTAATAAATGCAAATGGGTATGCTGCAATAAACTCTCGGATGATCTGTTCGTCCTGTTCTTTATAATCGGGAAGATTGTACATAATGCATCAATTAAACAAAAAAAATCTCTAACTGCCGGTGAAAGTCAATAATAAACCAAACTCATTCACTCCTCACTTAATAAAGCATAGATCTCCAAACTGATCCGCTTGCCATTTTTCACCTCACAATCCCGCATCGTTCCTTCATGCTGAAAAGGCAATTTGGCCATGGCCTTTTTACACAGGTGATTTTCACTTTCGACAAATCCCTCGATGCGATGGAGATCCAATTTTTCAAATCCGTACTGCCAGATCACAGGCATCACTTCCTGCATGTACCCCTGGTTCCAAAAATCAGGCAACAGCCAAAATCCGATCTCAGCTTTACAGTGGGTTTTATCCAGATCATTCAGGCCGCCGGCACCCATAAATGTACCTGTCGATGTATCACAGATCGCCCACCAGATGCCGGCGCCGGTATTTTCCAGATCTGCATACCATCTCATTTGCTCGGCAGTTGCTTCGAACGTAGGAAACTGCACGCCATAATAAGGGATCACATCAGGGTGAGACAATCCTTCGAAAATGTGCTGCTGATCTGCCGGCAGGATCTGACGAAGCAGGCAGCGTTCGGTCCTCAACTCAGGAAAGGGGTTCATAGGGGCCATGGATCAACTCTGGAACATCGCAGTTTCATATACAGCTCTCAAGGTCAACTGGCACAATTCACGCAAAACGGACTCTGGGGCATCAGGATCACCCGGCGAATTGGAATGGGTTGCTTGCATTTGACACAGATCCCCAGCTCGGGATCATCCATCCGTTTTCCCATGGCCTCCAGGGCTGCCAGTTTGGAACGAGCCTGTCGCAATGCAGCCTCCGCTACACTTTTATTCTGGATGGCATCCATGCGGGATACCCGACCGATGGCATTTTCCGGACTGACCGGCCGGGTCATTTCTTCAAAGGCAGAAATAGCCGACTTTGTTTTTTCCATTTCGGCCTCCAGGGCATCTGCCAGTTCCTGACGCTGTGCTGCTGATAACATGATGGAAGGATTGCGTTTCTCCAAAACTAGTTAAAAGGACCAGAACGGTGGGTAAGGCGGTCCTCACTGCTGCTAGAAGTGGAGGCATTGCTCGCCGAAGTCAATGCGAAGGCGGGAGTAGAGGGGTGGAGGCTTGCCCGCCGAAGCTATAGCCCCGAGTGCTCGGGGGAGGAAGTCGAGGAGAAAAAACGTGAAGGTTTTCAACACAGGCCATTTCAAGGTCATTTGCCTTTTACCCTTTACCTGGGGAGCCAGGGTCCTGATGGAAGAGCCACAAACCTGCTTGGTAAAATGCACATGGCGAAAATGAGTGGAGGCTTGCCCGCCGAAGCTATAGCCCCGAGTGCTCGGGGGAGTGAGTGGAGGAGTGGAGGGGTGCCAAATCACTTGACAGCAGCTTATGTGAATTCACTCTTCATTCTCTCGGGTTCAAATGTTTTTATTCACCGATCATTTCAACTCTTAGGCACCCCTCTCCTTGCCAAAGGAGAGGGGCTGGGGGTGAGGTTAGTGACCAGAGCCTGAAGTAAGTGTGGCAGTGAGACACTCCGGAGATTTTGATCGAGGAGTCGATGAGAAAAAATGCAAAGGCTTTCTGCACAGGTCATTTCAAGATCCTACCCGTCCGAAATGATGACACATTCTTTTCGTCACCTCTGCTGCCGTAGGTCACCGCATACTATTAGGATACGAGTGAGACATTCATACCAGCACAGATTTATTTACAATTGTCAGATCAACGTTTCACAAAGAAAAAAAAGACAATGCGAACCAGGAAGTAAATGGCCACAGCGCTGGGAAGCATCACCGTCAGCCAGGCGCCCAGGGCCTGGATCTGCCAGATACCCACCTGCTCCAGCCAGGGAAACAATCCGGACATCGCCAGGGGAAACCCCTCCTCAAATGGATACCATCCGGCACCCATCTGGATGAAAGGCACGACCATAGCAGCCTGGATCGGTGTAATGGCGAACGTAAGGCCCACCACCAGAGGAATGGATACACGCAATGCCCATCCACTGAAAAAACTCAAGGCCGTGACCAGTCCCAACATGGGCATGGTGCCCCACAAAAAAGAAACGGCGACGGCCAATCCCCACTTATGAGGAGACATGCCGGAACGCCAGCTGTCCAGCAACAGTTTCTTTGTATTGATCCAGTATTTGCGCAACCATTCCCGCATTATAGGCTCTCTCTGGTGTTTTTCAGAATCTGGTAGATATCGGATAAACAATTCACCAGTCCGAATGGATCAATCCCCTCCATGTAAAAATTGATTGATGGTGGTGGCCAGTGCATCAGGTTGTTCGAATGGCATCAGATGGCCGACACCTGCCATTTCTATATAGTATCCTTGAGGTTGGATCTGTTTCATGCGTTTCCAGGCCTTCGCCTGGATGGTATCTGATTCCCGGCCCCTCAGGACCAACATGGGCACTCTGACGCGCCGGAGCGCCCGCCAGGGGTTGGTCACCGTGGTATAGATCCGAGCCTCCCAATCTGTGGAATAGGTCAGCGTACACGACCCATCCGGACGATCCGTCAGCATGCTCTCCATCATATCATCAAAAACAGCATCGCTGATGCGGGCAAAGACCCGCTTTTTTCGAAGGTGGTCCCGGGCGACCTCCCGGCTGGGCCAGCGATCTTTTCGTTTTCTGGCGATACGGGCCAGCGGCACGAGATATCCCCTGTACCGATGAGGAATGACCACCTTCAGCCAGTAGATCCACCGGGGTAGAAACACCGGATCCAGCAGGATAATGGAGGCAAACAGATCAGGTCGCCTGACCGCAGCCAGCAGGGTGACCACCCCGCCCAGGGAATGCCCGATGCCCACAACCGGAGTATCCGTCTGCTGCTCCAGAAAGCGGATGAGATCCTCCACCAGATCATGCCAGGACTGCACATCATCAGGCATCCTGTCCGTGATCAACGGTCTGAATGGCATTTCCAGAACAGGCTTTTCTGAGGAAAGTGCCTGGACAAGCTGTCGATAACACCCGGGAGGGTACCCGTTTGCATGGGCCAAATGAATAGGACTGTCCATGCCCGAAAGGTACAACCTGCCAGCAAGAGCAGTCGGACCATCCTTCCAGAAAGGCTGTCACTTAAAAAGGTACAGTTGCTTCAATTCAATGTACCGGACCGGTTGACCGGCAATGGATCAGGAAATGACCGGACTTAAATGCCCACACCTCCACCTGTACCGGATACGCCCAGGGCCAATAACCAGAAGAAAAAAACCAGTCCATAAATGACCAGACCCACCAACATATAGGTCCACATCAGGTACCAGTATCGTTTCATATTGTAACACGCTTCCTCCATGGCATGCTGGTCATCAAAGGACAAAGCCTTTTTCATATGCCCGGCATATCGGAAGAGGAAGAAAATGGGTAAAAACAGCAGTGTGGAGACCAGGAGCCCCATGAATAAGCCCCCGGGCGGGATCATTCCCAGTCTGGAGCTGGCCGCAAAGAACAATGCGCTGAAAATGACGAGGATAAACCCGCCGAAAATTACGGCCTGGCCCATAGCAACCCGCCTTGCCCATTTGGCCGACTGTTTCATTTCAGATCGGATCTTCTGATTGAATGCCAACTGGGTTGGCATCCCTTCGTCACGTGGATTCATCTGGTCTTCCATCAACACGGATTGAATGATTCACTTCAGGTTTTCATGCTGATCAAAGTTAATGAAATCCGGGTAAGATCGAACTGTACTATGTTGTGGAAACAATTATGTCTAATCCAGATTAAACCGCGAAATGATACGGATCATGTGTCAGTCTTCTCTGAGCCTGCTAACTTGCGGATCTGAACAACCCTCCGCCCTATGGACCATCAACTTGAAGCCCTCACCCGAAAGCTCTATGATGAGGGAATTCAGAAAGCAGAATCTGAGGCGAGTGAGATCCTCGAGAAAGCACGTCAGGAAGCAGACCAGATCCTTGGCCTCGCCCGGAAGAACGCCGAAGAATTGCGTCTAACCGCCAGCGCAGATGCAGACCAGTTCATCCAACGGGCCCGCGCCGAATTGAAGCTGGCCGCCGAGCAAACACTGGGTTCTGTGCGCACCGCCCTGGAAGGCCTGATCCGAAAAGAGGCCCTCGAACAACCCGTACACTCTGCCCTTCACCAGCCGGAAACCCTGACAGCCATCATCCGGATGGCCATCGAAAAAATGGACATTCCCAAAGATGGCGAGCCTCTCATTCTTCTCGCACCCGAGGATGCTGCCAACATAAGCCAACCCTTGCGGGCCTCCTTGCTGGAACTGTTCGATCAAGAACCACTGATCCAGCCAATGCCGGGCATCCGCGCTGGATTCCGGATCCAGAAAGGCAAAACAGGATATCAGCTTTCCTTTACGGATGAAGATTTTATCGCCTTCCTGATCCCATACCTCTCCAAAGAAGTCCAACAGATCCTCCGTCCAGACCATGAACAAGGTTGATCGTATCTATCCGGGAATTGTGGCCGCCTTGCCACTACTGCATCGATCAGGTGCAGAACCTGTCCGGTTGATCAACCTGGCTCATGAATTTCATTATCTCCTCCACCCCGAGGACCAGGCCCTGCTCCAGCTGGCCTATCTGCCGATCGATCACGACAACCTGCTCAATCGGTTGTTCGGTCAGCAGCAGTTGGTGGCGGGCGGAAATTATCCGGATGATCAGATCGCCCGGATAGCACGAGGTGAGGAGTCTCCATTTCCCTATTGGGAAGAGTTTCTCCGGCATTTCACGACTTCCAAAATGACATTCCCGGAAGCAGAACGCGCACTCACCACCGCCTACTATCGCTTCCTGCTGGATGGCCCAAGTGCCCTGTTAAAGCGATGGGCCAACCTGCAGCTGGAGTTGCGTTTGGCGATCTGGACCCGGGAAGAAGTTCCCTCCTGGCTTCGTGCGGATGTCGAGGCCATCCGTCCACTCCGGGAGGACGAACCAACCGCCCTACCTGAAGAACTGGCTCGCCTGGTTCGGGATCGGGATCTGTGGCAACGCGAAGCAGCGATAGATCAATGGTTCTGGGATGAACTGATCGCCACGGTCCGTTTTGACCCCTATTCTCCGGATGCGCTGATCGGCTATGCCCTGCGCTCGCTTATTGCCACCCGTTGGACAGCCTTCCAGGTGACCCCGGGAAAAGAACGACTCCATCAACTGATCCTTTCATCATTACCGAATTGACATGGCAGCACTTACACGAGGAACAGTCACAGGCATTACCGCCAACCTGGTCGAGATCAGGCCGGAAGGACCTGTCCGACAGAATGAAATGTGTACCGTAGAGGCCGGCGACGCCCATCTGCTGGGTGAGGTCATCAAAGTCACCGGAGACACGGCCTTTGTCCAGGTATTTGACTCCACCAGGGGGTTGACCGTGGGCAGTCCGGTGACCTTCAGCGGTGAGCGCCTGGTCGTCCACCTCGGCCCCGGGATCCTCAGTAAAAAATACGACGGCCTGCAAAATGACCTCGACAAATTTGAAGGGATCTTCCTGCAAAGAGGATTGAGCTCCGAACCCTTGGATGCGGATCAAACCTGGGATTTTACTCCGCTCGCCAAAACGGGTGACGAGGTCCGCGCCGGGGACTGGCTCGGTGAAGTCGATGAACATGGACTCCCACATCGCATCATGGTGCCTTTCGCCCTGGAAGGCACCTGGACCATCAGATCTGTCGTGCCTGCCGGCACCTATACCATCCGGGATGAGATCGCTGTCCTTGTCTCTGCCAGTGGCCGGGAGACTCCGGTCACCATGGTACAAACCTGGCCGGTAAAGGAACCGTTGACCGTTTATGCCCACAAAACCCGCCCCTATAAACTGCTCGAGACAGGCATTCGCATCGTAGATACCCTGCATCCCATGCTGGAGGGTGGAACCGGGTTTATCCCGGGCCCCTTCGGGAGTGGGAAAACCGTATTGCAACAGGCCCTGGCCAAGCAGGCAGATGCCGACGTAGTCATTGTCGCCGCCTGCGGTGAGCGGGCCAATGAAGTGGTTGAAATTTTCACTGAATTCCCTGAACTGGATGATCCGCGTACCGGGCGCAGCCTGATCGATCGGACCGTCATCATTGCCAATACCTCCAGTATGCCCGTTGCTGCCAGGGAAGCTTCTGTCTACACGGCGATGACCCTGGCTGAATACTACCGGAATATGGGATTGAGGGTCCTCCTGCTGGCTGACTCCACTTCCCGATGGGCCCAGGCCCTCCGGGAAATGTCCAACCGACTGGAAGACCTCCCCGGACCGGATGCCTTCCCCATGGATCTCAGTGCCACCATCGCACGCTTTTACAGCCGGGCTGGCATGGTGGGTCTCTCCAACGGGAAAACCGGATCGGTCACCTTTATCGGCACCGTTTCACCTGCGGGCGGAAACTTCAAGGAGCCTGTGACCGAAGCCACCCGAAAAGCAGCCCGTTGCTTTTATGCCCTGAACCAGCGACGTGCCGACAGTAAACGATATCCCGCCGTGGAGCCCCTGGAAAGCTATTCCAAATACCTGGAGTACCCCGAATTCCAGAAATACGCAGCGGAGGAGGTCAGCCCCCTGTGGATCGACCATGCCCGCGAGTTGGCCAACCTCTTGCTTAAGGGCAAGGAAGCCGGCGATCAGATCAACATCCTGGGAGATGACGGTGTATCCATCGACAACCATCTCGACTTCTGGAAGGCTGAATTGATCGACTTTGTCCTGCTTCAGCAGGATGCCTTTGACCCGGTGGATCAGCTCTGTCCCCTGCCCCGCCAGGATGCCATGAGCCGCCTGGTACTGGACATCTGTCATCGCCACTTCTCGTTCAACGACTTTCAGGGGGTCCGACCCTATTTCAAGCGGTTGATCAACTCCTTCCGGCAAATGAACTATTCAGAATGGGATTCTCCGGAATACCATCATCACTACCAGGACCTCACCGGGATCCTGGCCGAACAAGCCACGGAAATGGCATTGTGATCATGGAGATCAGACCTTTCGCCAAGCGATTCACCCAACTGGAGGACATCACCCGGGCTACCTGTACCCTGCGTGCCTCCGGTGTACACAATGAGGAACTGGCCCTGGTAGACGGACAGCTGGCACAGGTGGTCCGCATCAAAAAGGACATTGTCACCTTGCAGATCTTTGCCGGTACAGAAGGCCTTTCCAACCAGGCGGAGGTGGTCTTCCTCGGCCGGTATCCAAACCTGCGTGTCGGGCCCCATCTGTTGGGTCGATTCCTCAATGCCTACGGCCAACCGCTGGATGGGGCACCCCTTCCGGAGGGTGAGGGCACTGAATTAGGAGGACCCAGTGCCAATCCGGTTCGGCGGGCTCAACCTTCAGAACCCATCCTGACCGGTCTGCCGGGCATCGACCTGAACAATACCCTGGTCGGGGGGCAGAAGATCCCCTTCTTTGCCGACCCGGACCAGCCCTACAACGAGGTCATGGCCATGGTGGCCTTGCGCGCCAAGGCCGATCGCATCATCCTCGGTGGCATGGGCCTTTCCTATGACGATTACGTCTATTTCCGGCAGACTTTCCGGGAGGCGGGCGTACTGGATCGCATCATTGCCTTTATCAACACCACCCAGGACCAACCCGTCGAACGACTGCTGATCCCGGACCTGGCCCTGACCACAGCCGAACATTTTGCGGTCGAACAGGGCGAAAAGGTATTGGTTCTCCTGACCGACATGACCCTGTATGCCGATGCCCTCAGCATCGTGGCCAACCGGATGGATCAGATCCCTTCCAAAGACAGTATGCCCGGTTCGCTTTACAGTGACCTGGCCCGGATCTATGAAAAATCCCTCCAGCTGCCCGAAGGCGGAGGCTCGATTACCATCCTGGCCGTGACCACCCTCAACCAGGGCGATATCACCCATGCCATTCCGGACAACACCGGATATATCACGGAAGGACAGCTGTTTCTCCGGAAGGACAGCGACACCGGGAAGATCATCATTGATCCGTTCCGGAGTCTGTCCCGACTCAAGCAGCTGGTCATTGGCAAAAAAACCCGGGAGGATCATCCCCAGGTGATGAATACTGCCATCCGGCTCTATGCCGATGCCCAGGAAGCCCGCACTAAAAAAGAGAACGGTTTCGAGACCACGGACTATGACCAGCGGGCGATGGCCTTCGCGACCGCCTATACCCGGGAGATCCTGGCTATTGATGTGACCCTGGACATGGATACGATCCTGGAAACCGTATGGAACCTGTTTGCGGCTCACTTCTCTCCCGAGGAAGTGGCCATCAAGCAGGAATGGATGACCAAATACTGGCCCAGCTGATGGCGTTGCGATTTCAATATAACAAGATCGCCCTTCAGGAACTGGAACGCGGCCTGAAGATTCGCAAGGCGGCAGTCCCCACCTTGCAAGCCAAGGAGGCGGCTCTTCGCCTGGAGGTCAAGCGTCTCCATCAGGCCCTTGCCTTGGCCGAAGAAGGCTACCAACAAGCCTTGACCGAAGCCAGAAGAGCAGGAGAATTATGGGAGGAATTTGATCCGCGACTGGTCCGCGTCCATGAGATCCACACCCGCTGGGAGAAATTGGCCGGTGTCCGGTTCCAGGTGTTGGAAAGCGTGCAATTTGCCAACCATCCCGTGGCGATGATCCATCAACCCCTCTGGGTACCGGAAGGAATACCCCTGCTGCAAAACGCTATAGAAGGTCATATCCGGGTCGAATACCTGCGTCGTCAGGCAGACCTTCTGGAATATGAACGCAAGAAGACCACCCAAAAGCTGAACCTGTATGAAAAGGTCCAGATCCCGGAATTCGAGGATGGCATCCGTCGGATCAAACGATTCCTGGAGGATGAGGAAAACCTGGCAAAAGCTGCCCAGAAGATCGTAAAAAAACGAAAAGAGGCCCTGCAGTCATGATCGTACCCATGCGTCATACCACCTTCCTGGTCCACCATTCGGACTATGACACCTTCCTCGAAGAATTGCGGGCGTTGGGTGTGGCGCATATCCACCCGGTCGACCCCCACCAGGCGGAAGAAGTGGAACCGATCCTGCAGACAGCACGTCGCTACAGGAGCTATCTTCAGGAACTGGATCAGAGAAAGGTCGCTCGAAAGTCAAATCCGGCCATCTCCGCCGAAGAACTGGCCCGCAGGTATGAAGATCTCCGGGAGACCCGTTATGCCCTGGAACAAGCCCAGCAGAATACCCGGTCCAAACTGAACCTCCTCGGCCCCTGGGGCGATCTCCCCTGGTCAACGATAGACCGTTTAAAGGACAAAGGCGTCCATGTGGGTTTCTATCGCTGCCCACCCAAAGCCTTTAATGCCGACTGGCAAAAGGATTACCTGTTGGGCATCATCAAAAGGGACCAGGCAGATGTATGCTTTGCCGTTTACCAGATGGGTACGGCCCTGCCCGAACTGGAAGGGGCTGAACGGGCCTCCCCCCCTCGATTTGAACGGAGGCAGTTAGAAGACGAGCTGAAAACCATTACCATCCAGATCGCGGAAAATGACCTGGAGACGGATGATGTGGCCATGAGCCGGTCTGTTCTCCGGGAGGCCATTGATGGGATGAGTGACCAGGTGCACTGGGCAGAGACCCTGCATCAGACTGACCGGCAACACGATGGTCGACTGATGGTATTGGAAGCGTGGGTGCCCAGGGAAAAAATGCCCCTGCTCACCAGTCAGCTCCAACGGCTGGATGTGGCCTGGCTAGACCGTACTCCCCGGCCGGGAGAGGATATTCCGGTTATGCTCAAGAACAACCGGTTTGCCCGGCTTTTCCATCCCATCGTGGAGTTGTTTGCCCTGCCCATCCCCACCGAGATGGATCTCACGCCCTGGTTTGCGCCCTTTTTTACCCTCTTCTTCGGGCTTTGCCTGGGTGACCTGGGATATGGGCTGCTCCTCTTTACCGGCGCCACTATCGCCAGCTTTATCCCGGCCATGGCCGACAAGCGATCCCTGATCCGATTGATCCAGTGGCTGAGCGTGGCCACCGCTCTGGCAGGCATCCTGACGGGAACCATATTTGGTGCTGACCTCGGAATGGTCGGCCCCTTCAGTGCATTATCGGGGTCTTTCCTGGGTGCAGATGAGCTCTTCCAATTGGCCCTCTGGATCGGCCTGGTACAGATCCTGTTCGGTATGATCCTGCGCGCATTCAACCGGTCACTGCAATTCGGATTTGTTTATGGCCTGAGTTCCATCGGGTGGATCTTCACCGTCTGTGGACTGACCCTGGTCTGGTTCGAGCAGATGCCCCCTCTGGCACTGACCCTGATCGGTATCGGCGTCGGGTTGATCCTCTTATTCAGCGATCCGCAGGCCGGCCTGCTCAAGCGGTTCGGACTGGGCTTGTGGGACCTCTATGGTATCTCCGGATTATTTGGTGATCTGCTCTCCTATATCCGACTGTTTGCCCTGGGATTGTCGTCTTCCATTCTCGGATTGGTGGTCAATGATATCGCTTTGAGCGTGAGGGGAGACGGATCCATTTTGGGATGGATCTTTTTCCTGGTGATTCTCTTGATCGGACACGGTATGAATTTCGGAATTGCCACCCTCAGTGCTTTTGTCCACCCGATGCGTCTAACCTTTGTTGAATTCTATAAAAATGCCGGATTCACCGGCGGCGGAAAGCCCTATTCACCATTTGCAAAACGATTAAAACCTGAATCATGATCGCAGTAATTCTCGCGTATATCGGTATCGGACTGATGATCGGCCTGGCCGGTGTCGGCAGTGCCATCGGTGTATCTACAGGTGGTAAAACCACTATTGGCGCCCTCAAGAAAAAGCCGGATGCCTTCGGTAACTATCTCCTGCTCAGTGCCCTTCCCGGCTCACAGGGGTTGTATGGCTTTGCCGGTTTCTTTGTCATGAACAACAAGATCCAGGAATTGGGAGAACTCACCAATTTCCAGGGTGCTGCTGTCCTGGCAGCTGGACTCGCCCTTGGCCTGGTCGGTCTGTTCTCCGCGATCAAGCAGGGTGAAGTGGTCGCCTACGGGATCGAAGGCATCGCTTCCGGACACGACGTCTTCGGAAAGACCATGGTATTGGCTGTATTCCCGGAATTGTATGCCATTATCGCCTTCGCGGCTGCCTTCCTGATCAGTGCCGGTTTATAGTGAAAGCAAAAACGCCAGCTCTTCACGAGAAGAGCTGGCGTTTTCCATTGGAAACCGGTGTTCTATCCTAGTCCTTATTCAGGGAGAAACGTCCTCCCAGACCGATCTGCAATAATCCGATATTGCCATCCAGGTCACCGTTGCCTACATTGTAATAGCCGACATCGATGCCAAATTTGTGGCGGTTCCCAAAGAAGATGCCCGTATTCCCGCCAAAGTAATTGAGGCCATTATCTGCACCGGCGTAGGCAGTGAATTGGTAGATATAACGCGGACTCAGGTACCAGGTGAATTTTTCACTCGGGTGAGCTGAGAAAAAGAGTGGAATTTGCACGTTCCACAATCCAGAGATCAAGCCGAAAGTTCCTACTTCAAGTCCAATGGCTAATGCTGTCGGGGATTCGCGATCGCCGAAGACCTGCACCTTCGTACCCACATTCAGATTGAGGTTGGAATTGATCTTCAGGTTGATATCCACATTCTCCGCAACACCGTACCGACCCCCGAATTCGATATTCGGAAAGAAGAAATCTGGAATACTACTTTGCAAACTGTCATCCAGGTCTTCCCAATCATTGAAATCGGGACTTTGCGAGAAATTCAGGGATGCAGTCAGATCTGCACGATCCTTGCCCACGGTACGTCCATCCTGAAATCCGGTCAGCGAAGCACAATTGCTGAACAAAACTGCCACGGCAAAAAGGCCAATAATGTGAAGTAGGGATTTTTTCATCAGAGTATTTTTTGTGTTGATAATTGTACAGGCTACGAACTTAGACATTCTTGAAAACATTTTCATCGCTTTTTCGCCGACAAACGGTTGTTTTCATCCCTTGATCACCATCAATACAGTCCGTAATGACGATCAACATCTCCCGGAAGGATGAAGGTTAACTTTCTCCAGTGAAAAGCTACACGATGAAAAACACAACCCACCCCACCCAACTGGTCGATCGGACTATTGGCCAATATCTCCATGAAACGTCACGGTTGTATCCGGCAAAACAGGGGGTCCTGTTCAAGGAAAACCAATGGCAACGGACCTGGGAAGAACTGGACCAGGAAGTCGACCGGGTCGCCAGGGGATTGATGGCACTCGGTTTTGGAAAAGGGGATCATATCGCCATCTGGGGTACCAATGTCCCTGAATGGTTGCTGACCCAACTGGCCGTTGCCCGCATGGGAGGCGTCCTGATCACCCTCAATCCCGAGTGGAAACAGGCGGAGCTGACTTATGCCCTCCAGCAATCTGATGCCAACGGCCTGGTCATGATCAAGGGTTTCGAAAAACCGGGCAAGGGTAAACCCTTTGTTTACGATTATCTGGCTACCATTCAGGCCATGATCCCGGAGCTAGGCGGTTCAGCAGCAGACCACCTGCTGCAGCTGTCCGAATTCCCGGCTTTACGACGGATCGTCCTGGTATCAGACCAACATGAACCGGGGATCATCCGATGGGCGGATATGCTCGCGCAAGGTCACTCGGTTTCCGAGCAGCAATTGCACACTGCCGAAAATGCCGTCTCCTCGCATGATGTAGCCATGATCCAGTATACCTCTGGTACCACCGGATTCCCCAAAGGGGCCATGCTGACCCACCATAATATTGTCAACAATGCCCGTATCGCCACAGCACACCTGTTTCTCACTGCAGACGATCGCCTGTGTGGGCCGGTACCTTTTTACCATTGCTTTGGCTCCATCCTGGTCAATCTGGGCTGCCTGGTCAGCGGTGCAACCATGGTCATTCCCGCACCCATATTTGATCCCCACAGGACCCTGGAGGTCGTGGAAGAAGAAAAGGTCACCGTCCTCTACGGAGTCCCCACCATGTTCATCACAGAATTGGATGATATCGACTTTCCAAAATATGATCTCTCTTCCCTGCGAACCGGGATCATGGCCGGCGCTCCGGTAGATAAAGAACTCTTCGAGGCGGTTACCCAACACATGGGCGCGACTGAGATCACCATCGCCTACGGGCTGACCGAAGCCTCCCCCGTCACTCACCAGACCTATGCCAGTGATCCATACGACAAACGGCATAGCACTGTCGGTCGCCCGATCGAACATACCGAATCGCGGATCATCGACCCGGGTACTCTGGCCGATCTGGCGGATGGAGAGGTTGGTGAGATCGTGGTCCGCGGATTCCATGTCATGAAGGGCTATTACAAGAAGCCCGAAGAAACCGCCAGGGCCATCCTGGAAGGTGGGTGGCTGCGGTCTGGAGACCTGGGCATCCGGGATCAGGACGGGTATTATCGCATCGCCGGGCGACTGAAGGAAATGCTGATCGTCGGCGGACACAACGTCTATCCGGCCGAAGTGGAGCAGGCCCTCCATTCGCTGCTGGCCGACAAGGTGGAGATGCTCCAGGTGGTGGGCATACCCCACCCCAAATTGCAGGAGGTGGTCGGACTGGCTATCAAATTACACCCCGGACAATATTTGACCCTCGAAGAGGTCAAAGCCCGATGTGATGGCAAGCTGGAATGGCCCAAGATCCCCCGTCAGCTGAAGATCATGGATGATTTCAGCCAGGTTATGACAGTGACTGGTAAAATTCAGAAATTCAAGTTGCGGGAGGTGATGGAACAGGATGTCCAACCCGCCTGATGCTCTTCTACCTGTAGATGCAAGTCGGAGAGGATTACGATTGTGATCCGGATCACGTGCGAATTCAAGGAGTATTTCCGTTCTTGAGTCATTCCATGGCGCACACCACACCATCCGTATATTCCTCGACCGCCCGTCAGGGATTGAAGGAGAATTGGCCTCAGTTCACGCTCCTGATCCTGGTCAATGCCTTTGTCGGAGGTATGGTCGGTCTCGAGCGAACCATTTTACCCCGGTTTGCGGAAGAAGAATTCGGGATTTCAGGCCACACGGCCATCCTTACCTTTCTGATCGCCTTCGGGATCACCAAGGCCATCAGCAATTATTACACCGGGCGACTGACCCGGCGTTTCGGATCTAAAAACCTGCTCCTCCTCGGATGGCTCCTGGCCATTCCGGTTCCCTTCCTGCTCATCTTCGCACCCTCCTGGTCCTGGGTGGTCGCCGCCAATGCACTGCTGGGTGTGCACCAGGGATTATCCTGGAGCAGTACGGTGATCATGAAGATCGACCTGGTCGGAGAACGGCAGCGAGGTCTGGCCATGGGTCTGAATGAATTTGCCGGCTACCTGGCTGTAGCCGTAATGGCCTACTGGACGGCCATTCTCGCAGATCAATATGGCGTCAGGCCCATCCCCTTTTACCTGGGCATCGGTATTTCCATTTTGGGCTTAGCTGTAACATTCTTGCTGGTAAAGGACACCCGGCACTTTGTCCATGCCGAAGCGAAGGACCACCAGTCGGAGCGATTGACCAACCCCTTTCGGGACACCAGCTGGACTCATCCCAATCTGGGTCCGGTCACCTTTGCCGGATTTGTCAACAATCTGAATGACGGGATGATGTGGGGCTTGCTGCCGGTGTTGCTGGCCGACCGGGGACTTACCCTGGGAGAGATCGGCACCATTGCCGCTATCTATCCGGCAGTGTGGGGCTTGTCCCAGATCGGGACCGGGGCACTGGCAGATCGCATCTCCCACCGCCAACTCCTCTTTGCCGGGATGGTCCTGCAGGGCATCATGATACTGGGATTCATGACCGCCGGAGAAACGCTCTGGTATATCGGACTAGCCGTTTTTCTTGGGCTGGGCACGGCCCTGGTCTACCCCACCTTTCTGGCGGCGATCGCGAAGGCCACCCATCCGGCAGACCGGGCACACAGCCTGGGGATCTTCCGGTTCTGGCGCGACCTGGGCTATGCTGCGGGTGCGCTGTTTACCGGCGTCGTGGCTGATCTTTTTTCCCTGAATGGGGCGATTCTCGCTGTGGGTATACTCACCCTCCTTTCAGGCCTGGTCATTCGGGTGAGAATGGAGGAGTGAGGAGTGGAGGCTTGCCCGCCGAAGCTTTAGCGTAGGAGAGAGTTAAGGAGAAAATATGGGTTTTGCCGTTGATGTTCCTGGCCCCATTAACTTTTACCTATTACCCATTACCTGCCTGGAGGAAGCCTGCTGCCAAGGTGGCGACAGCCACTGACGTGTTCAGGCGAAGAGCGAACAGCCATGTTAACCTCACCCCAACCCCCAGACGCTCCTTCGTCGGTCTGGGCAGGCCTCTCCTTGCAAAGGAGAGGGAGCAGATTTCGGAATACGATTCACGGCTCATTAGAATTCAGGTCCCTTTACCCATTACCGGCCCGGAGAAAGCCTGCTGCCAAGGTGG
Organism: Bacteroidia bacterium; assembly: GCA_030429045.1. Classification (GTDB taxonomy): domain Bacteria; phylum Bacteroidota; class Bacteroidia; order Chitinophagales; family Saprospiraceae; genus JAGNXB01. The sequence continues at coordinate 20,186 of JAUIEA010000026.1, forward strand.
CGACAGCCACTGACGTGTTCAGGCGAAGAGCGAACAGCCATGTTAACCTCCCTCCTCCGGCGGGCAGGCATCCCCGGCCCTTCTCCTTTTCACGGAGAAGGGAGCCTCCACGCTTGGCCATTACCATTGAAAATGTACCCATTACCAGTCCAAAGGGAGACTGCTACCCAAGTGGCTCAGCCACTGGCGTGCTCAGGCGAAAAGCGAACGGCGAAGAGCGAAGGGCGAAGGGCGAACAACTTTCAAAACTTTTTTACAACAATTGTTGCACACTCCCGTTATTCATCGTACTATTGCAATGAAACAATTAAGTGATCATGGGACTGACCAAAACAGAAGCCTTTACCGACCAGCAAAACGAACTGGCAGCCCTGGCCAAAGCCATGGCCCACCCGGCCCGCATCGCCATCCTCGAACACCTCCTCAAGGTCAATGCCTGCGTCTGTGGTGACCTCGTCGACGAACTGCCCCTGGCTCAGGCCACCGTCAGCCAGCATCTACGCGAACTGAAAGCCGCCGGACTCATCAAAGGAAACATCGAAGGCACCTCCGTCTGCTACTGCATCAACACGGACCTGTGGACATCTATCCGCAAACGATTTATGACCCTTTTTGATCGTTGTTGTGAACCAGACTCATCCTGTTGCTAAATGGATAAAATCATGGCAGCAATTTTCACATCTGAGATGAAAATCCCAAATGACAAATCCCAAAAACCAAACAAATTCCAAACTTAAAATCAGAATGACCAAAACGGACAATGAACAGCAACTTGACTAAAGATTAAGAGACTACCTCGTTGTCCGTCGTGAACCTTGGTGTCCTTCGTGGCTTAGTGGCAATACCGCTTCAAACCAGGTCAGAATCCGCACTGAACAAATCGGTGATAAACTGTAAGTAAAACTGTCGATGGTAGATGAACTGACAACCGATAACCGATAACTGACAACGGAAAACCGATGGATGAAAATCAAATCACAAACAAGCACGAAATCACAAATCTTAATGACTAAAACTTTACGTGAATATATTCTTCCGATTTCCGCCTTCCGATTTCCACCTTCCAATTTCCGATTTCCGATTTCCGACTTCCGACTTTCTCCTTAACTCCTAAACTCAAACAAATGAATAACGAAAATCTAAAAACCATCGTCCGCGACAAATACAGTGAGATCGCGAACCAATCCAGAGAACAGAACCAATCCTCATGCTGCGGTGCGGGTGGCTGTTCGACTGTCGACTACACCATCTTCAGCGAAGACTACACCGCTTTGAAGGGGTACAATGCTGATGCCGACCTGGGTCTGGGCTGTGGCCTGCCCACCGAATTTGCCCTGATCAAGGAAGGGAATATGGTCGTCGACCTGGGCTCCGGTGCCGGGAACGATGCCTTCGTGGCCCGGGAGATCACTGGCCCCACTGGCAAGGTGCTCGGCCTGGACATGACTCCGGCCATGATCGAAAAAGCACGCGAAAATGCCGACAAGCTCGGCTTCAATAATGTCGAATTCCGCCTGGGCGATATCGAAGCCATGCCCATCGGGGGCAACCAGGCCGATGTGGTGGTCAGCAATTGTGTGCTCAACCTCGTCCCCGACAAGAAAAAGGCCTTTTCCGAGATCTTTCGCATTCTCAAGCCCGGCGGACACTTCTCCATTTCCGACGTGGTCGTCCAGGGGCAATTACCCGACGGATTGCGCAATGATGCCGAGATGTATGCCGGCTGTGTCGCCGGAGCCATCCTCAAGGATGACTATCTTGAATTGATCCGGCAAGCTGGCTTCAAAGGCATTCAGGTCCAGAAGGAACGCGCCATCCAGATCCCGGATGACATCCTCGCAAATTACCTTTCAGCAGAGGAGATCCGCCAGATCAGGGAAGGACAGGTCGGTATTTTTTCCATCAATGTCTACGGCGAAAAACCCACCGAGTCCTGTTGTGAACCGGGTTGCTGTTCCTGATCGCCAATCCCCTCCTTGACCCCCAATTCACCAGTCATGTCTCACCCTATAAACATCGGCCTGGGCACTGCCATCCAACAGATCCAACGTATCCGTCCGGACCAGGCCAGAAGGGCACTCCTGGATCAGTTGGCGGCATGGATCCGATCGGGTCAGCAGGAAAACCCGGAGCAACCTCTCCGGATCACCTTCATCTGTACACACAACAGTCGCCGCAGCCAACTGGCCCAGGCCTGGTTGGCTGCCCTGGCGCATTGGCATGGTCTTTCAACTATGGAGACGTATTCAGGAGGCACCGAGGTCACCGCCTTCCATCCAAGTGCAGTGGCCAGTCTGGATCGCGCCGGATTTCACATCCGGGCCAGAGATCCTGACCGGCCCAATCCGCGTTATGAGGTCAGCTTCGACTCAGGAGCCAATCCACTTCTGATGTACAGCAAGCGATATGATGATCCGGCGAATCCCCATCAGGATTTTATGGCCGTCATGGTTTGTACCGATGCCGAAGAAGCCTGTCCGTATGTCCCGGGTGCTCGATTTCGTCTGGCACTTCCCTATCTTGACCCCAAACGATCAGACGGCACACCGGAGGCACCTAAGGTGTATGACCAGTGTGGTCTGGAGATCGCGGCCGAAATGAATTACGTCATCCATCAGATCCTCCCTCATGAGTAATCCCGGTATTTCCTTTTTCGAACGACACCTGACCTGGTGGGTCCTCCTGTGTATCGCCATCGGTATCGGAGTCGGTGCTATAGGTGGAGATGCCATCCGACAGATCGCACAGTGGGAGATCGCCCATGTCAATATCCCCGTGGCCATCCTCATTTGGCTGATGATCTTTCCGATGATGGCCTCCATCGATTTCCAGTCCCTGCGCAACTGGCGCCAGCATGCCCGGGGATTGTCCCTGACCGTGACGGTCAACTGGCTGATCAAACCGTTTACCATGGCCTTCTTTGCCTGGGTCTTTTTTGATCATCTCTATTCGGCATGGATCACGCCGGAGGAGGCCGATCAGTTTATTGCCGGTGCCATTCTGCTCGGAGCAGCTCCCTGCACCGCTATGGTTTTTGTCTGGTCGTATCTCTCCAAAGGAGATCCCAACTATACCCTGGTCCAGGTATCAGTAAACGATCTCATCCTCCTGGTCCTGTTTATTCCCATCGTCCAGCTATTGCTCGGGATCACGGGTATCCAGATCCCTTTTGATGTCCTGGCCACCTCCGTGGTCGCTTTTGTGGTCATCCCCCTGGCGGCAGGATATCTGGCCAATCGCTGGCTGATCAGATCCCGGGGCCAGGAATGGTTTACCGAACAGTTTCTGCCCCGGCTGAAACCCTTTTCCATCAGTGCCTTACTGGTCACCCTCATCCTGCTCTTTGCCTTTCAGGGTGAGCAGATCCTCACGCATCCTTTTTTCATTCTCTTGATCGCCATCCCCCTCACCGTCCAAACCTATCTGATCTTTTTCATCGCCTGGTTCGGGGGTAAAAAAATGGGACTCCCCTATCGCACCTGTGCCCCATCCGCCATGATCGGTGCCAGTAATTTTTTCGAGCTGGCTGTGGCAGTAGCCATCATGTTATTCGGACTGGATTCAGGTGCAGCTCTGACCACAGTCGTCGGTGTCTTGATCGAAGTGCCGGTCATGCTCTCCCTGGTTAGCCTGGCAAAGAAGTGGGAATATTCGAGTTGACCAAAGCCGGAATAAATTGCTGACAAATAATGTGAACAATTAATGGATCACACAATCGATCAGTGTCCAACCTGCCTTCCCCGGAAAAAATGGAGGACCCAGGCGAACAACCCAGAAACTCCTGCACGAAATAACAGGGCGAAAACCGTTTTCCGCTCATATGCCCCACCGGTGTAAATATGAATCTGCAGCCCGACCTCTGCCAGCAACAGGATTACGACGGTAAGGACCAGGAGGTAAACAGGCCATCTTTTCTTTTTCAGGATCCCATAGATCGCTGCGAAATAAATCAGACTGCAGATCCAATTCGCCCAAACGACAAAAAGCACATACTGGCCCTCTGACTCCCGAACGCCGAACAGGTCCAGGATCACTGAAGTACTCAGGTAAAATGTCAGGGCAGCAAACAACCCGAGCGGAATGGCCACGAATACATGTGCGTATCTTTTCATGATCAGGAATTCAAGCATTCAATTTCAACCTGTTCTTCAATCACATCCCGGCAGTGGTAAAGTAATTTTTATATGTAGATAAATATTCGGAAAAATTATCGATGACCATCTGTTCTTCTCCAGGAGTTACTGAAAGCAAATTCCCCAAATGATCTTTGATCGGAAGAAGATAATCGTGCAGCCGCTCATGCGCCTCCCCGGTCATCGTGCATTGCTTGAATATATTCTGAAAGGCACCTTCCAGGTCCGTATGTAATTGCAACATGTCGACTTCCTGACCATTTGCATTATTCAAAATGGTTTGCATCGCCGCTATCCCTTGAGTTGTCTCCGGATTCGCCTCCCATTTCCGCCCCTGATCCAGGGCAATTCCATCCGTTCCCTCAGTGTGCTGATGGCCCTCTTCACAAGCTGAAAAAAGAAACACCAGAAATACAGGAATCCATACGATCTGTTTCATTGTTATTGAATTTTAGTGATCAAAAGCATTAATTCAGCAATTTGCCGCTCCCCCTTTGCCTGGATATCAAAGCTGAAGCCATCCATCCGCCATTCCAGGAACAAGAGCCGCATGGCACCCATCATCGCCCTGACCGCACTCTCTGCAGACAGGTCCGTTCGTACCTGACCGGCCTGCTGCGCCTGTTCCATAAATTGCGTCAATGTCGACCTCATCAGGTCCATGATCTTGAATATCCTGGATCGGATCTGGTCACTGTACGATTGCAGGCCTTCTGAGAAGATCGCCACCAGGAAGTGGGGATGATCAGCCAGAAATCCAAGATGACAGGTCAGGGTTTGCCTGACATTTTCCACAGGAGGGGCAGCATGATTCGATTTGATGTCTGAGAACATTTTCTCCAGTTGGTCGAACAATTCCTGCAGCAAGGCCGCCAGAATATCATCCTTGGCCGCGAAATGGCGATATAATGCTGATTCCACGATCCCGACACGGGAAGCGAGATTCTTGATGGTCAGTTGATCCACTCCTTCTTCGGTGAGGATGGAACCTGCAGCAAGAAGGATTTCCTGTTGTCGCTCAATTCCTTTCATCGTCGGGTTGTATGTTCACAAAGGATATCCCGAGCCATATCACCGCGATCACCATAAATACTGCTCCAAGAAGAACAAATACCGGTGAGGCTCCCAGGTAGATCTCTGCCAGGATCCCCAATGGCATGAGCAACCCGCCAAGTGCCAACCAGGAAATCATATTTCCCCGGGATATCCGATTCCGAAACTGGTAGAGCACATACCCGATCACAATATTGAGGAAGGCAAACAGGTTGCCATGGACATGCGCCAACCTGGATTCAAAATGCTTTCCATTGCCATATTGGGCGATCCATTCTTCCTTACCCGGTGCAAAATCCCGGAGATAGATCAGCAGAAATCCATAGGCCATAAATAGACCCATGGTCAGGAACCCGATTGCCAGATTGCGTTTACCAGGCATGATCAACTGTATTAAAGTGAATGTTCACTCACAAAATTGGTTGAAAGATGCCCGGAGGGATGTGATCAGAGTTACACAAAAGTATGACTTGCATATTACCCGAGAACCGATCACCGGTCACACAGCAGACCGCCGGTAGATGTCGTATGCCTGTATGATCATGGTCTCCTTCCTGACTCAGGCACCAGTCAGATCAGCACGAACAGCGTCTCCACCCATAACCGGCGGAGATTATCCGAGTGTGACTTCCTTGACCTTTTCCAGGATCTGGCGACTGTATTCATTGCGAATACGTCCTCCTTCGGCTCCCTGCTCATAGATGCCCCGGATGTCCGGAAGCATCTCCATCGCCCTTCGGTTGACCTTTTCCTTCCCCATGTAGACAAAATGCTCCGGGCGTAACTCCCCAAGGGAATTGCGGGCCTCGATGAGGTCAGGCGAAATATCGAAGGGGTGGGACTCCGAAGTATTCTGCAATAACTTGAAGAGCTTCAACCGGTCCGGTTTAAAATGGCACCCGTTGACCACTAATGGCAGGAAGACATAGAAATAGGCGATCTCGATCCAGTTGAGGCGGATGGCACTGAGAAAGGGATCATGCATGGAGGGATACCAGTTGGTGATAGCCGTCTGGGTAGCGATCACCGGGCCCATCATGGCTTCTGAAAGGGATTGAACAAATTGCGGTTCCAGTCGACCTTCAAGGTCCTGCATCAGCATCTCACCGATCTGGTCCCACTGGATGGTCCCAAAGGCCAGGCCATTGGAGAAAAGTGGATCCGGGGCATAGGCCGCATCCCCGACAATGGCGCACCGATCCGCTGAATACACCTGCTTGACCACATAGTGGTATTTCTTCAGCATGTTGGTATCGTCCGTAGTCCCGCTGCGCACCAGGTCCGAAACGACCCGGTGGGACTGATCCGTATACCGGAGAAAATCATCGATGTTCTTCACGTTTCCATCAAAATGATCCGGATGGGACGTAAACCCGATACTCATCATATCACTTCCGTCAGCATCTTTCATGGGAATGATCCAGATCCAGAACCCCCGGCCCATGAAATGGTGTGTACTGTAATATCGTTCGTAGTGATACTCTTCTCCGGGTCCGGCAGGCATGGGGCCCAACGCATTCACCTGCTTCAGCAGAGACCGGTCAAAGCCCTTCAACCGAAACCAGAAACAGTCCCGCTGACCCTCGGGCTTGACCACCAGATCGAGTTTTCTGCCCAGGAGCTGTTTGCGTCCCGTCAGATCGATCACCCAGTCCGCTTCTACGGTCTGATTCAAGCCGTCCTCACCTTCGACCGACAGGAGATGTTTACCACCCGGGCGGATCTCTACATCCCTGACCATCCCGTAAACCCGTAGGATGGCCGGTTGATCATCCACCATCCGGTGAAGATCCCGATCGAAAACCTCGCGATTCAGCAGCCAGGAAGGAGGCTGATTCATCGGACCCTTCCAGTCCGGCACTTCCCGAAGATCATCCGGGGCGCGCTCATTGCAATGCACGGAATAAGTCCGATCCTCGGGGTTATCGGGGTCGATCTTGAAATAATAGGTCAGGGCATATTTGGGGAGATGGTTGTCCCTGAAATAGGTCGCCAGCCCGAGATGCTCTTCCATAAAATGGGTGGTGATCTCGATGATAGACTCACCGACAACAGGCAGGCCACCTCGATCAGATGGGCCTATGCGCGTGATGTTCAACTGGTCGCCAAAGCGATTGTGGAGGTAAAGCGCACCCAGATTGGCCTGGATACCATTTCCGATGAGTACAATATTCATGATCAGCTCTTTCTAGGAAAACCAGAAGCCAGAGTCTTCCCTGACCCCAATATTCAAATATCAGGCCGATATCCCTATCCCGGAAAAGCACAACCCACAGGTACCAGAATGGCTCCTGTGGGCTGCACGTTTCATTCCAGGCAATCTTCAAATCATATGATGACCCAATTTGAAAACAGAATTATACGGTTGTTACCTCCCGGATCTTTTCCAATATCTGCCGGGTGTATTCATTCCGGACTTTCCCTCCGGCAACACCCTGTTCGAATATCCCTCTCAGATCGGTCAGCACCTCCATGGCCCGGGGATTGATCTTTTCTTTCCCCATATACACGAAATGGTCGTGGGAAATGCCATCCAGCATTTTCCGGGCTTCGATCAGGTCGGCAGAAATATCAAACGGATGCGTGTCTGAGGTATTCTGTAATAATTTCCAGTAATTCAACCTGTCCGGTTGATAGTGACACCGATTGACCACCAGAGGAAGCAACAGATAAAAGAAGGAAATTTCGATCCAGTTGAGACGAATGGCCGTCAACACCGGATCATGCATGGTTTCATACCAGTTTGAAATGGCTGTCTGTGTTGCCAGGACCGGCCCCAGAAAGGCTTCGGCCATTGAATTGACAAATTCGGGTTGTAGCGTGCCTGCCATATCCTGGGAGATCATTTCACCGATCTGTTCCCATTGGATGGTGCCAAAGGCCAGGCCATTACTGAACAATGGATCAGGTGCATAGGCCGCATCCCCGACGATGGCCCACCGGTCCGGTGAATAGGTCGGGCTGACCACATAGTGATAACGCTTCAAGAGATTGGTGTCCACTATTTTTCCAGAGTTGACCAATTCCCAGATGACGGGATGCGTTGATTTTACCTGCTCCATAAAGGTTTCCATCGAATTCACCTGACCCGGAAAATGGTCGGGATGGGAAACAAATCCGATACTCATCAGGTCCCCACCGTCTTCATCCTTCATGGGGATCATCCAGATCCAGTGGCCCCGTCCCATAAAATGGTGCGTACTGTAATAGCGATCATAATGATAGGGCTCACCTGGACCGGGAGGCATGGGACCGAGGGCATTGATCTGCTTGAGGATATCCCGGTCAAATCCCTTGACCCGAAACCAGAAACAATCTCGTTGGCCTTCCGGCCGAATGATGGAATTGAATTTCCGTGCCAGTAATTGCTTCCGCCCGGTAATATCAATGACCCAATCGGCCGACAGCGTCGTCGTTTCCCCACCCTCGGCTTCAACCTGCAACTGGTGGCGTTCACCCGGTTGGATCTGTACATCGCGGACATGGCCGAGGATCCGTTGGATATCCCCTCGATCATCGACCATCTTTCGCATGTCCCGGTCAAATACTTCACGGTTGATCAACCAGGAAGGGGGACTGGCCATCGGACTTTTCCAGCCCTGGACATCCCGCAGGTCATCCGGACCTCGTTCGGCACAGTGAACCGCATACGTCCTGTCCGATGCATTTTCCGGTTCCGTTTTGAAATAATAGGTCAGTGAATATTTGGGCAGGTGGTGATCTCTCAGATAACTCTCCAACCCCAAATGGTTTTCCATAAACTGAGTGGTGATCTCAATAATGGATTCGCCTACCACTGGCAGACCTTCCCGACTCTCCGGTCCGACCAACACGATTTCCGCTGATTCGCCAAAGCGCTTCTTTAAATACAATGCTCCCAGATTTGCCAGGACACCATTGCCGATGAGTACAATTTTCATGGGTATTATTTTTTTATGTTTTCAATCCAGAATTCATTTGTGATCGCGTATCCTCCGCGGATTTTCCTCGCTTTGTTCGAAGAGATTCCAGCGGGATCAATGCAATTCTTCGCCGGCTTCCACGGCTTGTTGTGCAGTGACCCGCGGGTCTTCATCATCGAATGCAACCACTTCAGCAGCGTCCTTCTTTAACGAGCGGGCACGTGTCACAATAAACCAGGTCAAAGGCAACACACCGGCAAAAAAGAATACGCTGGCACCTACCCCGCGCAACCAGGTCAATTGTTCAAATATTCCCGATCCAATGAATGCATGCGAACGTGCATACCACAATCCCTTTTCGACAACCACCTTGAATTGGATGGCTCCGGCGGGAAAGAGATCCAGGACGACCATCAGCATCAGACCGATATTAATGGCCCAAAAGGAGGTCATGACCAGTCGCTTGCTCCAGGCGCCAGGTTTGAATAACAAGCGGGATGCAAACAGAAGGGCGGCAATGGAAATATTCCCGTAGACACCCATCAGGGCAGCATGGGCATGGTTAATGGTCAGATAGGTACCGTGTTCGTAGTAATTCATCAGGGGCAGATTGATGATGATACCCATCACACCGGCTCCGAAGAAATTCCAGAAGTTGACTGCGACCAGGAACCAGAATACTTCCGGGAATCCGAAGTTTCCAAGGTCCTTTTTCTCCACACCGTTGATCGCGATCTTGGGCATGTTCTTGAATCGCCAGGCCTCCACTGTCAACAGGATCAGGGGGACAAATTGCAACGTCGAGAAAACACTGCCCAGGGCCATGGTCGCCACCGGCTTGGCATTCCAATAGAAATTGTGAGAAATTCCCAACAATCCCGTTCCCAGGAATAACAAGGTGGCGATATAGATCACCCGTACTGCAGCCTGCCGGCTGACCAATCCCATCAGCACTAAAAGATAGCTGACGATGACCGTAATAAATACTTCAAAAAAGGCTTCGACCCACATGTGGATCACCATCCATCGCCAGAAGTCTGCGATCACAAAGTTGGTTTCCGGCGTGGCCACAAATCCCGAAAGAAATAAAAGCGGAATTCCCACTACTGAATAGATGATCCAGTTGGGCAGATTCCAGGGTTGCCCCTTGATAAAGGCCGGCCGTACTCCGCGATATACGATTACCCCCCACAGGAGGAAAATAACCATCAACAAGCCCTGGTAGATCTTTCCAAAATCAACGAATTCCCAGCCCTGATGCCCCAGTAAATGCCACCAGTCACCCATCAGCCCTTTGGGGCCCATGACCATCCCGACCAATGAACCACCGACCAGAATGAAGACGAGGACAAAGAGGATATTGATCAATCGCAATTGCCCTTTGATCTCCTTCTTGGCCAGGATCGGCAGGATGAAAATGGACGAGGCGATCCAGCAGGCCGTGATCCAGTACAGGGCCAGCATCAAATGCCAGCTCCTGGCCACGGTAACCGGGAATGCGGGGGATGGATGGATGCCGAAATAGCCCAGGAAATTGACAAAATCATTAATGGTCACAATTCCACTCATGACCTGGATCGCGAAGAGCAGGACGGCTACAAAAAAGAATTTAAATGAAGCTCTTTGCGTAGGAGTGGGCTTGAAGGCCGCTACCTTGGCTTCATCCAGCAGGTCCCGGGAAGGGGGCTTGAAGTATTTGTTGGGAAGCTGGTTGTACTGCCCGATAAAATACAGGACAATGCCACAGCCCAGCACAAAACCCAACAATCCGAGAACGGTCCACAAGACCACCGGTGATGTGGGTGTATTCCCGGAATCGGGGTCGAATGGCCAGTTGTGTGTATAACTGAAGGTTTCACCCGGTCTCTCTGCGACGCACACCCAGGCCCCCCAGTAGAAGAAGGCACTCAGGTCAGACAGTTCGTCTTCATCCGTAATATATCCGGGGTAGGGAAAGCCTTCATGATCATCGCGTTGCAGAAAGCGATCCTGGTAATAGGAGCGAACCGATTCCCATGCATACACCTGGGCATCTGACAGGGTGACGATATCCGCATCCGGGTCGTACCGATTGACCTTTAATTCGGCCATCACGTCCTCCCTGGTGATCTTGGCCTCCATATCGCTGGGCTCACGCCCCGCTGTTCGGGCCAACTCCCGGAGATAATAGTGATGCATATGATCGGACATCAGGTGCAGGGCTTCCGCTGTAAAATCGGGACCACGCTGAGCGCCATCCCCGAAGAAACTGCCATACTCCATCAGGGCATATTTGTGGAAGACCTGCTGCCCGTCAATAATATCCTGTCGGGTGATTACGGGCTGCCCATCCTCAGATTGGAAACCCGACATCGGTGGTGCCTCGAAGTAGGTCTGATAACCGATCATGCCGACACCAGCAACGCTGATGACCAGAATGAAGAGAAGGGGCTTCCACCAATTGGCTGTGTTCATGAAAAAACTGATGCCTTTCGCAGCGGTTCCATTGGTGTGATTCTCATGCTCCATGATGTTCCTTTTATTCAGGTCAGTAAATTCAAGAATGATATGTTGTTTCCGATTTAAGACTATTTTATCTTATTTAATCAAAAGCAATGCCAAAAGCAGTCGGAAGACCCCGCCACCGGCGCTGTCAGGGGACGAGGCGGAGATTTTCTGAGACGATCCGTTGTCCCATCATGGCCAGAGAAGTGGTGGCAAAATCGTGTTTGACCTTGCCTTTGATCTCCTTCCAGAGATGGTGAACCGGACAGGGATTACAATCATCGCACCCTTCCAATCCCAGCATACAGGTATCAAAGAAATCATGGCCTTCCAGGATCTTGACCACCTCGATCAGCATGATCTCCTCGGCAGGGCGTTTCAGCGCAATTCCTCCATTGGGGCCACGGTAGGACACCAGGACATCTCCCTGGGTCAGAAGCTGCATGGTCTTCGTCAGGAAATGAAAGGAAATATCCAATTCTTCGGAAATCTCTCGCAACGACACGTAGGCATCCCCTTGTTTCTTCCGGGAGACGATATACAACAGGGCACGAAGGCCATAATTACTGGCATTGGAGAGTACTTTCATACAGACGTCCTTAAATTCTATTCAGCTTCGAAGATAACGGATCCCACCTGGAATCACGAACAACCTTCCCAACGGGACCCGGTCCGGATCAGGCGATCATTTTCACCATTCCCGACAGATCTCCGGTGATCCAACCTTCTTGCATTGCGGTATTCACTACCCGAATGGCTCATCGCGTTTTCTTCAAGCGCCACTCAGATTCCATTATTCCACTTTGACAAACGTCTTGACGCCGATCCGGTCCCCTTCCTGTACAGAAAGCTGATAGAGTCCTGCGGGCCATTGCCCTGGCAGGGTCAGGGTCAGGGTATTGTTGCCCTGGGACAGGTTGCCCGGGCGCTGGAAGACCACCTGGCCGGCAGCATTAGTGATCCGGATCATCGCCTCACTCAACTGGGAAGCCGGCACACGCAGGACCACCTTATCCCGGACAGGGTTGGGGTACAGGGCAAAATCAAGTTGCTGTGCCGAGGTCCATTCATGTCCGGAGACCAGTGGTTTTGCAATGAAAATATCGTCGTGGATAATGGTCACCTCCGCATTGCGCTTGATGATATCTGAAAGTTTCACTTTCCGGATCCACTTTTTCTCTTCCTCGGAGATCTCGATATCATTCTCAAAGTAGAACCTGTCCCCGTCCCGAAGCGCCATGAATTGCTTTTGGACAATGGCCATCGCCGTGTGTCCAAACAAGGCGTTGGGCATATGGTCCTCTGCCAGCATACCGACCCAGGGGTCTACCTGGTCAATGGATCCGTAGACAAATTCCAGGGTTTGATTCATCAATGGATCGGTACTGAACTCTGAAAAATCAGAAAAGGGTGTAAGCCCAAAATCTGAACGTATGGTGTTGTGATCGGCAAGTCCACGCTCCCGGCCTCTGGTGATATTGATGGCTGCCAGGTCCATGCCTCCGGCTCCGGGTTTGCCAAAGAGGAAATTGCGGAGGTCATCGATGACCTTGCAATCAAAATCCTGCTGAACTACCGTCGCCATGCCGATCAGGTAGGGCTCGATTCCCCCGACGTCTGAAACGGAAGTCGGATTGAAAAAAGCATCCCGCAAGAGGATATCCCCCTGTGCAATATAATAGCCATCATCATTCATCCGCACCATCAGACTGTTGATGGTCGTATGACCATATCGATATGCGGCCGCTGAGAATTCATTCATGATACCCGGATTGGTGAAGGGATCATAGATCTCGTAGTCTGGTACTTCCATCCCCATGGCCGGGAGCCATTCCCCATAGACGACCTGCTGGATCTGTGCGCCCACCAGGCGACGGGCATGCTGGTATAATTGTTCGTCCGTCCAGGATGGATGGGCGACCTCCAGCTCTGCACATAACCGGTTGTGTTCACGGACAAAAAGGGTGTGCAGGGCGGTCAGGAAGGGGTTCTCATTCGCCCGGATATCACCGGCCACAAACCATTTTTGGACATTGGGCAGGGGCATGGCCATCTCCGGACTGGCCGGATCGATGGGTGCCCCAAATTCGCCGGTTGTGGTATTCCAGGGCAACAGATTGCCCGCTGATGTCTTTAATCGACCACCCGAAAATGTACGGAGCCACACAGCACGGTCCTCATCGGAACCGTAGACGGTTGATGCATCAATAAATGATGTGATCGCATTCACATGCTTTCGTGGAT
>JAUIEA010000027.1 GCA_030429045.1 Bacteroidia bacterium
GCACAGGCTGGCTGGGCCCAAATGGAAACGCCTGGCAATTTGTGCTGGGTGTAGGTATGGCTTGTGCGGTGACGGCATTGCCGATCCTAATACTTTTTATGGAGAAGATGGACATTTTACGCCGACCGATCGGTCAGCGTATCCTGCGTTATGCCAGCCTGGATGATATCGCCATTTGGGCGGTTTTGGCCTTGATCCTCATGGATTGGACCCGCGTAGGTCGTCAGGGATTATTTCTCCTCTGTTTTGGACTGGCCAGTTTGCTTTTTCGCAAGCTGATGCGTGCCGTTGCTGAACGAGACAGATGGTTTCTGGGGTTGATCTGGCTGGCCGCTTACGGGTTTATTGCCGACTGGGCCGGGCTTCATTTTATGGTTGGCGCCTTCCTGGCAGGGGTGGTCATGGATGCCGAATGGTTTGACCAGGCAGACATGGACAAGTTGCGTCATTTTGTGTTGTTGACCATTATGCCGGTATTCTTCCTGAGCACCGGCTTGCGGACTGATTTTGAAGTGGGCGGACTGACCGTCTTCCTGGCAGCTGGCCTGCTGCTCATCGCCTCCGTTGGCGGGAAACTGGCCGGGGTCCATCTGGCCGGATGGATCCTGCACTGGAAAAAAGGGGAAGCCTCCATCATCGGTTGGTTGCTGCAGACCAAGGCCCTGATCATGATCATTTTTGCCAATGTCCTTCTGGATAAAGGGATCATTACCAGCCAGGCATTTACCGCCTTGTTGGTCATGGCCGTTTGGAGCACCATGTTATCCGTTCCCATGACGGCGCCCGGCCTGAAGAAACTGGAAGAGCTGCTCTCCCGGTCCAGTTGACCTGCTGTTTGTCCTGCCTTTGGGTCCGGGTAAGCGACCACTGGATCATCCGGCTGACCCTGGAGGAAAAGATGGATGCAAATGGAAAGAGGCGCTCCGGCAACGGATCATGATCTCATTTTGCCATCCAGCCTGCTCCCGGCATGGCTCACAGGAGGCCTCCAGAGCCTATTCTTTTGAATTTTACCGACCTTTGGGTCGAAGGTGAAGAATGCCTTCAAAAAGAATAGATCATGGAAGTCAGAGATTCGAACGGCAATCTTCTCAATACCGGAGATAGCGTACATGTCATCAAGGACCTCAAGGTGAAAGGGAGTTCTACCGTGATCAAGCGGGGAACGGTCGTGAAGAATATCCGCCTCAACGACAATGAAGACGAGGTCGAGGGAAAAGTGGGAGGATCCATGATGGTCCTTCGAACCGAGTTTCTCAAGAAAAAGTGAGCGCGGATCCCTTTACCTGCGGCGCCCATCCGAACGGGATGGCAAAACGTCCAACCGCGGTATATTGGAGGATGATTCGCAGCCTCCTGGTGTGCATCCTGGGTATGACTGTATGGATCCCTGTCGAGGCACAGGTGTCCGGATGTACAGACCCCCTGGCACAGAACTACGATCCCCTGGCCGTGAACAATGACGGCTCCTGTGTCTATGCGGCAGCAGGCGTATCCCCATACCAGACCCTGGACCTGCCTTCAGCCGTTTCGGAGACATCCGGACTGATCGATTGGGATGGAGCATTCTGGACGCATAATGACGATACAGATGTGCAACTCTATGCGTTAGACCCTGCGGATGCCAGCATCAGCCAGGAATGCCTCCTGGCAGGTGTGATCAATCAGGATTGGGAGGATATCGATCAGGATGATGCCTGGATCTATATCGGGGATTTCGGAAATAACAGTTCGGGCAACCGGCAGGATCTCCACATTCTGCGGATCGAAAAAGCGTCCCTGTGCTCGGGGCAGCCTCAGATCGACACCCTCTGGTTCAGCTACGAAGACCAGACCGATTTCGGCAATCAGGGCAGCAACAATACGAATTACGATTGCGAAGCGATGATCGTCGGAACAGACAGTATCTACCTTTTTACCAAGCAATGGAAAGGTCTGGGTACCTCAGTATATGGTTTGCCCAAGACGCCAGGTGACCATAGTGCCGAATGGCGGTCCTCCTGGCCGGTAAATGGTCTGATCACCGGGGCGACCTGGCTGGAGGAAATGCGTTTGGTGGTGCTGAGCGGATATTCTGCATTATTGCAACCCTTTGTCTTCCTGTGTTATGATTATCCGGGGCATGATTTTTTCAGCGGCAATAAGCGAAGGCTGGAAATCACGCTTCCCTTTCACCAGGTCGAAGGGATCACGACGACGAATGGATTGGATTATGCCCTGACCAATGAGCGATTCAGTCAGATCGTGATGGTGCCGCCCCGACTACACCGATTGGACCTCGAGGCCTATTTATCTGCATATCTGGACGGCTCCACCAGCCTGGATGGTCAAGTGCCTCTGGAACCGGAGGTGATTGTCACAGTAGAAGGTGGTCGAATCGTGATTCAAACTGAGGAGACCAGCATCGGCCAGCCATGGCGGGTCATGGATCTGTGGGGGCATGTCCTGTTGGAAGGTGTCTTGCACTCGGCCAGGCAGCACCTGGAAAGCTTCAATGCCCAGCCGGGATGGTATGTCGTTCAGCTGGGACATGAGGTGTACAAGGTGTGGTGTCCGTGATGGTGATCGATCGGGATCAATGGACGGCTTGTGACCTGCACTACGGAAGGACGTATACTAAAGGTGTCATGATGGAAAAATGATCAAATATGGATACACTTAAAAATGCCAATACAGCAGCGTTGATCATCGGGGCTGTTGGAGTAATTGCAGGACTTTATGGATGGATCACGGGAAGTTCTTTCCAGAGTTATTTTCTGAACCTGGTCATCGGCATAAGTTTATGCGGCACCGCCTGGTTTAATCTCAGGGAGTGGAAGCGAAAAAACAGGGAATAACCAGACAGCGGCAATGCCAGATGCGTTGTCATGCACAATCTGTATCTTTTCCGCACTGACTTGAAATTATCGTTTCCACTTCAAGACCAGACCAGAGACCTGTGTTCGGACGGGTGAAGGCTGGATGAATGGTCATTCTTTCGATCTTTTGGAAGATGATCAAGCAATGGCGAATAGTGGATCCAAACCCGGTATTGTTCGGCTTTCACAACTACATAGAATATGACATCTCCTGCCGCATTCCAACGACCCCAATTAAAGCGAGGAATCGGGAAGGCGGGGATGTTCAGTTTGGCTTTCGGTGCCATGATCGGGGTTGGCTGGGTGACCGCCATGGGGTCCTGGTTGGCGGATGCCGGCCCACTTGGTGCGGTGATCGCGTTTGCGCTTGGGGGGGGACTCATGCTGGCGATCGGAATGTGCTATGCTGAAGTCACGGCTGCCCTGCCCCTTTCCGGTGGGGAGGTCGCCTATGCCTATAAGTCCTATGGGACATCCAAGGCTTTTATTGTGGGCTGGTTTCTGGTATTTGGCTATTTGTCGGTTTCGGCATTCGAGGCAGTATCAATCAGCAAAGTGATCAGTTACCTGATTCCATCCATTGATTATTGGCAGCTTTATTCGGTGAACGGCAGTCCGATCTATTTTTCCCACATTGCCTTGAGTGCCGTATTTGTCCTGTTGATCAGTGCAATCAATTACACGGGAGTCAAAAACTCGGCTCGATTCCAGTTGGGGCTGACCATCCTTTTTGTCAGTTTGACATTTGTATTTGTGATCGCTGGATTAATAATGGGAGACTGGAGCAACCTGAGCCCGGTATTCTCGGGAAGTAGTTCCGGATCCATAGCGGCAGGTGTGGCCATGGTGCTGGTGACGGTCCCGTTCTGGTTTGTCGGTTTTGATACCATCCCCCAGGCGGCTGAAGAAGCCAATCACGCCATATCGCCCAAAACCATCGGGCTGCTCATTCCCCTGTCCATTGCTGCTGCGGTCAGTTTTTATATCCTGATTATTCTCAGCACCTCGATTGCAGCTCCCTGGAATGAGATCGTCGCAGACAAGCTGCCCACTGCCAAAGCATTTGGCATGGCCACGGGATCCCCTTTTTTAGTGAAACTTATCCTGGTCACTGCACTGGTGGGCTTGCTCACCAGTTGGAATGGTTTTTTTCTGGCAGGTTCACGCGTCCTCTTTGCAATGGGCAGGGGGAAAATTATCGCCCCGGTTTTGGGAAAATCCCATCATCGCTACAAGACGCCTTACACTGCCGTTTTATTTTGTGGTATCGTGACGTTCCTCGCATCCTTGATGGGGCCTGGGGCCATGTTGACATTTGTCAATGTCGGTTCTCTGTGTATTGTGATCGCCTTTGTCGGTGTTTCGGCTTCTTTTATCACCTTGCGCAATAAGTATCCCCTTTTGCATCGTCCCTACCGAACTCCGGGGGGAAAGCTTTTTGGCCTGATCGGTATAGCTGGCTCATCACTGATTCTGTTTATGATGGTATTTCCCAACAGTCCGGTCGCCCTGGTCTGGCCGCTGGAGTGGGGTGTGTTTCTGGTCTTTTCTGCATCCGGAATATTTTTCTGGGTGCTTTCTGCCAGAAGCAGGAATCGGGTGTCCAGGGAAGAGCGGGATTTTCTGATCCTGGAAAAATATGCGTAGCATGGTGGGTTTAACATTGACTACTGAACATACGAGTTGGATGTGCAATGTCCACTATCAATGATTCCTTACATCTCTCTAGATAATATTAAATGAAAAAATTCTACTGGACCCTATTGGGTGTCGCGCTACTCCAGTATGGAACCCTGCTTGCACAAACAGATCAGAATATTCCGATTCGCGGGTTGTGCATCTATATCGATTATCCGGATAAACCGGTAGATGTGGACCCCGTTACGTTGGACAGTATGTTCAATGATATGGACTACCAGGACGTTGGTATTAACCGCTCATTTCGCAGGTACTGGTATCAGGAAACCAGGCGCAACTATGATATCCAACATGAAGTATTCTATTATACGGCCCCCAATCCATCCACGTTTTATGAAGGGTTGCCATGGTATGAAGGCATTGAATTATGGCGGGATGCACTGGAGTGGGTGATTGCGAATTATCCGGAGTTTGACTGGGATGAGTTGAGCAAGTGGAGTCCTACGGATCCATTTGATGATGAACGGCCCGGGTATTTGGATGGAGCCATCCGATCGGTGGTGGTTGTCAGCAGTGTTTTTGGCCCATCGGGGATTGGAGCTGCACATCACGCCGGATGGTCACTTTCAAATGGGGCGTTTGTCGGACGTATACAGGGTTCTGTTTTGCAAGCACCCTGGCATCCAACAAAAAATTTATTTGTGCTTTTTCATGAGTCCGGTCATGCGCTGTTCAATCTGCCGGATACGTATGATTATGATGCCAGTTCCGGCGGTACGGCCAAATATTCCCTCATGTCTGCACAGGGGCCTGATGTAGAGCCTGTCGGCGCTCCATTTGTTTTTCAACATGGTTGGGGGTATGTGAAGGAGCCTGAGGGGGGAACCCATGTATATAGTCTGCCTGCTGACGGGGATACGGTGGTCGTGATCAAGAATATTCATGACCCCGTAGAATTTTTTGCCCTGGAGGTCAGGAAGAATAGCACACCAGGCAATTCACTCTTTCCTGCTCCGGTGGGATTGTTAATCTGGCATTCAGATTTAAAAGTGCATACACACAATACGCTGGAAGACAGAACCCGATATGCCCATTACAAACATTCCATTGTTCAAATGGATGGCTTGTATGAATTGGAAAATAGTGGATCTGAACCACCGATCAATGCAGGGGATATTTATCTGCCGGGTGATGAATTCAGCGATAAAACTACACCGAATTCTCGGTGGTGGTCAGGTGAGCCATCTGGTATCGAGGTAAAGGATATTGTTTTAGTTGGAGACGTGATTCAATTTACCGTTGTTATCCCGGACGTGCATGAAGAACATGCAGAACTTATCCCAAAAGCCGGCTGGTCCCTTGTTTCCCAAACGCCTAGCCAACCCGGGTATGATGGGACAATGGCCTTTGATGATGATGGTTCGACATACTACCATGTGCCCTGGGGGAGCAGTGCTCCTCGACCACATGAACTGGTGATCGATTTGGGGGCTGACTATGAGATCAGTGAATTCTATTATACGGCAAATGACAACTATTCTCCTCCCTGGGAAGGACGAGTCAAGGATTATGAACTCTTTTTAAGTATGAATGGGGTGGATTGGGGGGCTCCTGTGGTTGCGGAGCAGTTTTTTCAGACACCGTATCGGCAGTATGCATTATTTCCCAAAGAATTAGCAAGGTATGTCCGGTTTTCAGCACTCAATTCCTGGTTGGATGATGTCAGGACTTCTGTGGCAGAAATTGATTTCAGAGGGAAACTATCCGATGTATCAGCTACAGAGGATGGTCTGTTGGTTGGCTCATCCTCGATTACCTTTTCCCCGAACCCGGCATCCCATCAACTAAAAATAGATGGATTGGAACAGGATTTTTCAATTCGAATGTTCAGCCCACATGGTGTCCTGATTGATGAGCGAATATGCACAGCTTCGACTGTCTGGTTGGATGTGTCAGATTATCCTCCTGGCATTTGGATGATTCGTGTTTTTGATTCTAAAAATCAGTTGTTGACTTGTGATAAAATTATCAAACTGGATTGATGGTTCTGAGTTGATGTAATTCGTTATAAAAGGAGATCGTTCCATTCGTCCAAAGTAATGGGGATAGATATACACCATCCCAAGCGTTTATTTGCTATCCATGCTTTGGCCAGGTGCAATCCTTGTGGTTTGACTTTGGATTCGTGCAGAAAAGGGTTAGTCAATTGATCGGAATGGGGGAGACTCAACTGGATTTGACTCACAGGGGGATGAGGTTTTTTCCGGATTTTCAAGTTTGAATTACTTTGGAATTTCACAACGGACCTATGGATGCCATTGAAGTCATATTGTCATAGAACATAGTTCCTACCATTCTGTTTCATACAAAACCAATAGATCACCTGATGAAACTTATCCTCTCTTACATCCTCACGGCTTCTGTCTTTTTTATTGTGGACCTGGCCTGGCTCGGGTTTATTGCCAAAGACTGGTATGCCAGGCATATGGGTCATCTGATGCGCGATCCGGTGAATTGGCCGATTGCCATCCTGTTTTACTTGTTGTTTGTCGTCGGTCTGTTTGTATTTGCCATTCTGCCTGCTGTTGAGAAGGAGTCCATCTTCTCTGCCGTCATCTATGGAGCTTTGTTTGGCTTCTTTACCTATGCTACGTATGATCTGACCAACCTGGCTGTACTGAAGGGATTTCCAGCCGGGGTTGTGATCGGGGATATCCTCTGGGGCATGGTGTTGAGTGCCATTGTCAGCGGTGCCGGATATGTAATTTATCAATGGGTTCGGACATTATGGTAGAATTATTCATACAGTCTTTGGCCATCATCGGGATTTATGCGACGCTCTGGTTTAGTCTGTCACTGTACTTCCGTCGAAATGACATTGCGGATATTGCCTGGGGTGGTGGTTATCTCGTTTTGATCCTGTGGTTCTTGATGACACGGCCAACTTCGGCAGTAGCAGGTGTCATCTATCTGCTCGTTGCCTTCTGGGCCATTCGCTTGGCCATACATATCGGTTGGCGACTTCGAGGTAAACCTGAGGATTTTCGATACAGGCAATGGCGAGAAGAATGGGGTCCCCATTTTTACTTGAGATCATTTTTACAAGTCTATATATTGCAGGGTCTCCTGCTTGTGATAATTGCCATGCCGTTAATGATTGCTGCACATGCGGGTATGATGGCGATAGGCTGGATGACCTGGGTCGGCATCTTTGGTTGGGTAGCTGGATTTTTGTTTCAGGCAGTCGCTGATCGACAGTTGACCCGATTTGTGAAGCACCGTCAAAGCAAGGAAGAGGTTCTGGATACAGGTCTTTGGCGTTACTCCCGTCATCCCAATTATTTCGGAGAGATCGTGATGTGGTGGTCCATTTTTATTATGGTCTTCCCGTTGCCCGGCGGTTGGATTGGGGTGGTCAGTCCGTTGATGATCACCTGGTTGCTGGTCTTTGTGTCGGGTGTGCCCATGCTGGAGAAACGGTATGCGGATCATCCCGGATATCAGGCCTACCGGAAGAAAACCAGCAAGTTGGTCCCCTGGTGGCCAACCAATGGATGATTCCTGGATCGGCGGCTGACCATCTGTGACAGGAGGATGATATGACCTTCCATCGGATAGATGGTTTCTTTCAGGGGATAATTGCCGACAGTGTCCATTCCATGTTTGTTCATCTATTGATGTAGCGTGCATTGGATTTTAGTTAAGAGGCAATTGTGACTACCTGCGAGTTGATCTTCATTAATATCTCCACACTGTGATTCGAATTCTTTATATGTTGATCTTCCTTGGTTCTGGTTTGAGTATATGGGCTCAGGAATTTGGTGAAGGTCGATTCACACATCTGAATAGTGTCCTGGGAAGAGCGGGACTTTCTGATCCTGGAAAAATATGCGTAAAGAGGCCTGGTTGAAGAGTCAGGCAGGGAAGCCGAACGTTTCACATAAAAGCAGATATTGTCATATCAGGAGAAGAGGCATCGCATGCAAAGTGCAAAACTATTAGATAGAATTGGATGACGGGAAAGTTTATTTGTTCGATTTATTTTCTGATTTTCTGCAATATCGGATTCACCCATATTTTGGATTCTACCCGGCGAGTTGACTGGACACTGGCCGGATTGAGAGATACGTCGACAGTCGGTTTTATTGAATTGGTTATGAAAGCGAAGGGCATGATGGGTGATGGGATGACACCGAATGATCTGGCCGGATAGATCCTGCACTGGATAAAAGGGGAAGCCTCCATCATCGGTTGGTGGCTACAGACCAAGGCACTTATCATGATCATCTTTGCCAATGTTCTTTTAGATAAAGGCATTTTCACCAATCAAACCTTTACTGCGTTGTTGGTCATGGCGGTCATCAGTATCATGCTGTCCGTACCGATGGTGGCCCCACAATTGAAGAAGATCAACGGATTGTTGAGCCGGTCGAGCTGATCGACACTTTCGTTTTCTAAGAATGTAGCGATTCACCCTGGACGGCGGGGCCTGGGTTTGGATATCATTCCCGACCTTTGGTCCAGAGGGTGTTTTACCACAATAAAGAAAGAACCATGGAAGTCAAAGATTCAAACGGCAACCTCCTGAATGCCGGAGATAGCGGACATGTAATCAAAGACCTCAAGGTCAGGGAGAGTTCCACGGTGATCAAGTGGGGAACGGTGGTGAAGAATATTCGCCTCACGGATAATGAGGATGAGGTGGAAAGTAAGGTAGATGGATCGATGATGGTCCTGCGGACTGAATTCCTCAAGAAGAAGTAAGGAATTCGTCCAAGCTGGTATGTGCGGATCATCAGTGGTCGAATATCAGTCGACATGCTATCTTGGAGAATGATTCGATTCCCCTTTCTATTCTCATATATGGGTTTTTCGTGGATCTGGTCGCCAGTCAGACACCTGGATGTACGGATCCGCTGGCAGAGAATTACCAGCTCATGGCCACCTTCAATGACGGCACCTCTATCTACAAGGCCACTGGTGTCACGTCTGTTCAGACCAATGATCTACCCAATGCCATTTCTAAAACCTCTGGCCTGATTCGATGGAACGGCGCCCTGTGGACGCATAATGATAACTCGGATACCCAGCTGTTTGCGCTGGAGGAACCCGGCGGGAAAATCGTTCAGGAATGTCTTTTACCCGGGGTGATCAACCAGGACTGGGAAGATATCGACTAGGATGAAGACTGGATCTGCATCGGTGATTTTGGAAAAAAAGGGCAATCGCCAAAATCTGCATATCCTGCGCATAGAAAAAGCCACCCTGTGTAGTGGTTAGCCCAAGATCGACACATTGTGGTTTCAGTATGAAGACCCGACAGATTTTAGCAATCAGGGGAGCAATACCACCGACTTCGATTGTGAAGCCATGGTGGTTGTAGCAGACAGTATTTATCTGTTTACCAAACAATGGACCAGCCTCAGCACATCTGTTTATCGTCTGTCCAAAGAACCCGGGAATTATGAGGCGAAATACAAGACGACTTATTCCATTAATGGGCTGATCACGGGGGCTACCTGGTTGGAAGAAAAAAAGTTACTGGCCCTGAGCGGTTATTCACCATTACTTCAGCCCTTTCTTTTCCTCTTTTACGATTATTCGGATATCCATTTTTTCGGAGGGAATAAACGCCGCCTGGAACTGACATTGCCCTTTCATCAGATTGAAGGGATTACGACGACGGATGGTTTGGAGTACGCCTTGACCAATGAACGCTTTACTCAGGTGTTGATGATTCCTCAACGACTGCACTATGTTGATCCGAGTGCATATCTGGAAGGTTATCTGGATGGACCTACGGGTGTAGAAAGCGAGGGGAGAGAACTTCAGGTTCTGAAGGTCACTTCAGCGGGAGGGGCCATCATCCTTCATGCCGACAACGACTGGCTGGGCCAGCCGATTCGCGTGATTGATCTATGAGGCAGGGTATTGGTTGAGGAGGTGTTGCGATCTTCAAACCAGCAAATACTTATCCGGGGTGCCCGACCTGTTTTCCTGGTGGTTCAGGTGGGCAGTGAGGTGAAGCGGGCTGTGGTGTGGTGAGGGGCTGAATCTAGCCGATTATTTGATGACCAAACAGGCTTGGTGGAAACAAAAGTTTGCCGTAAATTTATCAACTTGAGATGCGAGTAGGGTGCGAGCTTTATGCCTGTGGATGAGTTGTTTCGCGCAAGTTCAGAAATTATAATAATTTCTATATGACATCTTTGTCAGATAGGCATGACGAAAAGATAGTGAGTGGATTGTGCTCAATAATTAGATGCTCATATAGGAGGAGATTTATAGCTTTATGTGGAACTGTCGACATACACACTGATCAGCCAACTTTAAAATCAGCAAAATGGAAAAGAAATTCAAAATTCTGATTTTTGCAACTTTACTAGTTAGCAGTGTCTTAAATGCCCAAAATTTTGAATGGGTTAATCAAATGGGAGGGCCTACCTATGATACAGGGACCTCAATAACTGTAGATGCTTCAGGAAACATCTATACCACTGGTCAATTTCAGGGCACTATAGATTTTGATCCAGGAGCAGGCACTAGCATATTAACTTCGAGTGGACAAAGCGATATTTTTGTCCAGAAATTAGATAGTAGTGGAAATTTTATTTGGGCAAAACAAATGGGTGGTGCATATAATGATTATGGTCACTCTTTAGTTGTCGATAATGATGGAAATGTCATTACTACGGGATTCTTCAATGGCACAGTTGATTTTGATCCGGGAACAGGCACAAGCAATTTGACTTCAGCAGGCTTTGTTGATGTTTTCGTTCAGAAGTTGGATGCCAACGGTTCTTTTCTCTGGGCGAAGAGAATTGGAGGTCCTTCTAATGTAAATTCGAAGTCAATAGCATTAGATGATTCAGGAAATATTTATATCGCAGGTAGTTTTGAAGGCACAGTTGATTTTGATCCAGGTGGGGGGGTGAAAAATTTAGCATCTGCTGGTGGTTATGACATTTTCGTTCAGAAGTTGAGCGCCAATGGTAGTTTTATTTGGGTAAAAAGAATGGGGAGTGATTTAGATGATCGAGGTCAAGCTTTGAAGGTGGATGCTTCCGGGAATGTCTGTACAGTTGGAACTTTTAGCGGTACAGTTGATTTTGATCCAGGTTCTGGATCAAATGTATATACTGCAATCGAGCGTGATGTATTTATCCAGAAAATGGATGATGAGGGTAACTTTCTATGGGCCAGGCAAATTGGGGGCCTTTCTCATGACTTTGCATACTCAGTTGCGGTTGATGCTTTCGAGAATGTCTATACAATTGGCCGATTCAAGTTGACTGTTGATTTTGATCCTGGGATTGATACTTTCTATTTAGCTTCATTTGGTAACAGTTATGATATTTTTGTTCATAAAATGGATGTAAATGGTGATTTTATTTGGGCCAGGCAAATAGGTGGAATTGCTTCCGATGATGGGCAGTCAATTGGATTGGATGCTGCTGGAAATGTTTATTCCACTGGGGTTTTCTATGGTACTGCGGATTTTGATCCCGGTGCAGATAAGTATAACATGGCTTCGGCTGGTAAGTATGATATTTTTGTTCAAAAGATGGATGCGGATGGTAACTTTCAATGGGCTAGACAAATAGGTGGTTCAGATAATGAATTCGCCTTCTCAATCGCTGTTGATGCTAGCGAAAATGTTTATACTACTGGCAATTTTACGGGTACGGTAGATTTTGATCCTGGAATTGGAACAAATTACTTGATTTCGGCTGGTGGTCAGGATATTTTTCTCCAAAAGCTTAGTAGTGTAACAGTTGCAATCAATGATAGTGAATTTGCTAGCATACTCAATTTATATCCAAATCCTACCTCCGGGGAGTTTTTCATTTATTTGGATTCAATATACTCAAGTGTTCTAGTTATGATATTCGACATCAATGGCGATTTGGTTCGATCTGAGTCTTTTAATGAGGGAGGTCTCATTCGGATGTCAATAGTAGAGCCTGAAGGCGTATACCTCATTGTAGTTGAGACGGATTCAAGAAGGTCAGTTATGCGATTACTCATGAATTGAGTTTTAATGTATCAATTTGGTAGTGTTGGTGTCTAATGCAGAGATTGTAACTTTGAGGTGATTAGTCGATTCTGTCTATGGTTGACTGTAATCTTCCCCAAGGACAGGACCGAGCAAGACTTCTATAATTTAGCCCTGTACTAAAATTGGTAAGGCTACGGATCATTTTGCTTCAGGCAGATTGGGTTACCGGTACCAAAAACCGGATGGTCGGTTTCTTTTCAGAGTTAGCTTTACACCTTTTCTGGAACTGGGCACAAGTTCCTGCGAATTCCATCCGTCCGGGGGCGGGTCCTTTGGCTACACGTTCTAGTCCATGCAGTCCAGGGATTGTCTATTGTAACGGACAGGGGATTCTTCTCCACTGTTTATCTTTAGCAACATGAAGCTGACCTTCACTTTTTGCTGTCGCCCATGAACGGCGGCCAACTTATCGCTGAACGACTCTCACGTCATGGCGTTCGTCATCTCTATACCCTGAGTGGTGGGCATGTTGCCCCGATCTATGTAGAAGCGGAAAAAGAAGGGATCCAAATTGTGGATGTACGTCATGAGGCCACTGCTGTGTTTGCTGCAGATGCAGAAGCCCGGCTTTCCGGTATTCCGGGAGTCGCCGTGGTTACTGCCGGACCCGGCGTGACCAATACGATTACGGCCTTGAAGAATGCCCAGTTGGCCCAGTCTCCAGTCATCCTGTTTGGCGGAGCGACAGCTACATTGCTCCGCAATAGGGGAGCCTTGCAGGATATCGATCAGATCAGCATTATCAAGTCTGTGGTCAAAACCTGGATCCAGGCCAGGCGGGTCAAAGACCTGGTTCCCGCAGTGGAAAAAGCCTTCCAGGTGGCTACTTCAGGGGTGCCTGGTCCGGTGTTCATTGAGTGCCCGGTGGATCTGCTCTATCCTGAAGCCACAGTCCGCGAATGGTATGGTGCCAAGAATGAACCGGGGAAGTCCCTGGCTGCCCGGCTGACCTATTGGTATATCAATCGTCACGTCAATCGACTTTTTGCCGGCGTAAAACCAGAGGTTTCACTTCTGCCTCAGCCGCAGCGAACAGCATCTGTTCGAAGTTCAGATGTTCGCTCCTGTTTGAAGGAGCTTGCCCATGCAAAGCGCCCCATGATGGTGATCGGAAGTGGGGCCATGAATCAGCCGCAGCTGGCTCACGAGCTGGCAACAGCAGTTGAGCAGATCGGAATTCCTGTCTGGTTGAGTGGCATGGCGCGCGGATTAGTTGGCAAGGGACATCACCTGCACAATCTTCATCACCGGAAAAAAGCACTTCGGGAAGCTGACCTGATCCTCCTGGCGGGGGTAGCTGCCGATTTCCGGTTGGACTACGGCCGCCATCTGGGTCGAAAAGCACGGATCATCGCCGTACACCGGAGCGCAACGGATCTGAAACAAAACATGCCAGGGAGAAGCCTGCGCATTTACGGGGATCCGGCTTCCTTCCTCATTCAGGTGGGGAAGGGCGTGTCGAACAGCCCGGACTATCCAGAATGGACTGCCTTGTTGGGTACCTGGCAGGATGATCGGGAAACCGCCATTGCCAATATGGCCACGGAAGCCATGGACGGCATCAATCCGGTGGCCCTTTTTCAGTCCCTGGAGGAAATGCTTCCGGAGAATGCGATCCTGGTTGCAGACGGCGGTGATTTTGCCGCCACGGCTTCCTATACCCTGAAGCCCCGCAAATTACTCCATTGGCTGGACCCTGGTGTCTATGGCACACTGGGGGTCGGTGGGGGATTTGCCCTCGGAGCTGCCCTTCATGATCGAAGGGAGGAAGTATGGATCATCTACGGGGATGGAAGTGCCGCTTACAGCCTGGCGGAGTTTGACATTTTTGCCAAACACGGACTGAAGGTTTGTGCCATTATTGGCAACAATGCCAGTTGGGAGCAGATCGCCCGTGACCAGACCACCATGCTCGGAGCCCCTACTGCAGTTGAATTGCGGCATTCCGATTACCATCTCATCGGAGAGGCCTTTGGTGCCATAGGCGAACGAGTGGAGGATCTGGATCAGTTTCGTCAGGCTGTGCAAAGGGCCCGTCAGCACATGGAGAAGGGGACGCCCTGTATCATCAATGCCATCATCGGAAAATCTGACTTTCGAAAAGGGAGTATCTCTATGTGACCCTCTTTTTATGACCTGATCGTCTATGGGCATTCTGGAAAAAATCGGACTCATTCTGCATATTCTCCGCTGGCGATTCAGCTGGGGGAAAAGGGATCTGAATTTTCATCCCGGATCGGGGGTGTCTTCGGTATTTGTCACTGCCCGGGAGGCGGTGGCCCGGATCCGATCCGGGCAAACCGTCTTCTCCTGCGGGTTTGCTGGTACGGCCCGATGCTCGGTATTCTTCTGGGCCATTCGGGACCGCTATAAAAGGGAAGGTGCACCCGGAAACCTGACCTGGATCAATGTCGCGGCCCAGGGGGGGCGGGGCAAGGTCCCGGGAACCGTGGAGGAGCTGAATCTCCCGGGATTGATGACCACCTACATCGCCGGTCATGTCGAGACCACTCGTGCCCAGTTGCAAATGGCCGAAGCAGGCCGGTTGGACTTGCATACCCTTCCGCAAGGTGTCATGACCTATCTCCTGGAGGCTCAGTCCAGAGGGGAAACAGAGGTCCGCTCTGCTGTTGGACTGGGTACCATGCTGGATCCGCGAATCGGATCAGGGAGTCCGGTTCTGTCGGACAGTCCCCTGCAATTGGTGCGGGTAGAGGGAGAGGAACTGGTGTATACCATGCCGAAGATCGATATTGCCCTGATCAATGCGCCTTATGCCGACGCAGACGGGAATATCTATTTTCATCATGCTGCTTCCATTAACGAAAATCGTGAAGCAGCAGCGGCTTCCCGGGCAAACGGGGGGCAGGTACTGGTCACCGTTTCCAGGATCATCCCCAGAGATGATGACCGGATTTCAATGATCCGGGAAGAGGTAGACCAGATCGTGGTCCACCCTTACAACGAGCAATCTGCCGGTATTCGCCAATTGCGTTTTTGGCCATCACTGACTCCCTTCGGGCAGGTCGATCCGATCCGTGAAATGCGGCGGACCCGGTATATCAACACCTTCCTGAAGATCACTCCGGTTCGCAATACGGTCGATGATCAGTTGTGCAGCATGGCCGCTGATCTCATCCTCCGTGTCGTGCCGAAAGGGGCGATGACAAATATCGGGGTAGGTTATCCCGAACACGTGGTCTGGCACCTCCTTCGACAGGGAAAGGGGGATCATCTCAAGTTTACCACTGAGGCCGGCTCCCTGGGCGGGATCCCCCAGCCGGGCATCTTTTTTGGTTCGGCCATCATGCCCGACAAATTGATCTCCTCATTGGAAATGTTCCAGCTGTATGAGGCCCGATTAGGACTGGCCATCCTGGGGTATGTGCAGGTGGATGAAAAGGGGAATGTCAATGCCAGTCTGAAAGGCCATCGTATCCAGGATACCGTCGGTCCCGGTGGATTTATGGATATCATCTATGGGGCAAAGGTGGTGGTCTTTGTCGGGAGCTGGCATGCGCATGCCACCTATGCCATGCAGGAAGACAGGATAACCCTGGTCAAACCCGGGAAACCCAAATTTGTCCGACAGGTGGATCAGATCACCTTCTCTGCCCGGGAGGCATTGCGATTGGGAAAGACCGTCTATTATGTGACACATGTCGGTATCTTCCGCCTCACATCGGCAGGATTGGTGTTGGACAAAACCGCTCCGGGTGTTGATGTGCAACAGGATATTCTCCGGATGTGTTCTGCGAAGATCTATGTTCCCGATGGCAGTGAGGGAGAGGATATGCAACCTGAATAGAAGGATTGACATGCGACTCCTCCGGAGTCGACCCCACCGATCGGAGGGAGGGTCAACAGGGATAGGACCTCTCCGAGGTCCGCCCATTTATCTTGCCTTGCGGATTATGTTTTCCAGGCATTCCAGCTCGGAGACACGATTCTCCATATGTTAAAAGACCCCTGCGGGGTCTAATGTCTGTTGCCAAGGGGAATATAAAAAGTGGGACCCCGGCGGGGTCCTATGTCAAAACTGAAGCAAGAACTAAATCGTGGACCGAACACCTGATATAAAGGCTGGATTTGATTCTGTCTTATTCAAGATGAACCAGTTGGAGCAGTACAGCAGAAAGAAGTTGATTACCAGCAGAAAAGGTTGATCACCGGATGACCTGCACCTCGCCACTGTGGACCTGGGTTTCCCCCCAATAATCGACATACTGAAGTGACCAGACATAGGTGCCCGGATCCAGCGGATCGCCATTTCGTGAACCATCCCATTCCACTCCATCATCATCGGTCTCGAAAACCAGGTTGCCCCAGCGATCATACACCTGAAGCAGCATGCTTTCCAATCCACGGGACGTAAGGAGTCGGAAACCATCATTAAACCCATCAAAGTTGGGGCTGAACGCGGTGGGTGCATAAATGCGGTATACCGGTTCGATCTCGACATAACGGACGATACTGTCATAACATCCTGCCGCATTGGACACTTCGAGGATGACCGGATAGATGCCGATATCGGGAAAGGAAAAACTGATGGAGGGTGTATTGGCGGTGTAAACTCCGGGAATGGTCCAGGTGTAGAACTCCCCATATTGGGATTCATCCTGAAACAGCATCAGCGGATTGTCTTCGTTGACCCGGCCCGTCGGACTAAAGCTGAAATCGGCTTGCACGGGGAATCGTGTCAGGATCAGGTCATCTAATTGCAGGGACGCCTGACAGTCGAGGGGTGAAGTGATGGTCAGTTCGACATCCCAGGTGCCTGCATCGGTGTAGGTGTGGCTCGGGATGGTGCCGGTACCTGTGCTGCCATCCCCAAACGTCCAGTCCAGCTGATAATCCGGAGTCAGTGGTGTCGAGGTATTGACAAATTGGGCAATCACCGGGAGGCAACCCATATCCGGATCGTGGGCAAAGGAGATCGGGTCGGGCAGAGGAAACCAGTCCAGGAGCTGGGTGATGGTCCGTTCGCAGCCGAAGGTATCCCTGGCCGTGAAGGAAGGAGCATAGACCCCGAGGTTGGCATATGCGTGTTGGGAGATGGCACCGGTTCCGGTCATGCCATCCTTGTAATTCCAGGTGATCCCCGTCAATGCAGCGGGGTCTCGATTGACCGTGGCAGTGAACGTAAATGGATCCCACAGACAAGAATCGCCTGTGATGGTCATGCTGCCTTCCAATTCGGGGGTGACCAGGATTTCGATGGTCGTCGTGTCTGTGCAGGACAGGCCGGGATTGGCCACCAGTTTACCCGTGTACAATCCGGGTTGAGGGAAGGTCATTTGCAGGGTATCTGCGGTCTGGATGACTGCCGGGACTAATGAGCCAGTGTCGACCAACCAGGAGATATCGGCGATCTTGTTCACCGGTGTGCTCTTGTTGATCAGCGTCAGTATCGATTTACCACAAACCAGTGCTTTTCCACCATACAGGATATCACTGGGAATTTCGATCTCTGCGTTGATGGCCTGCACGCAGGCTACCACGTTGAACTGGAAGTCCCGCTGGGTGATGGACAGGAGTTCGCCATTGCGATATTCGGCCACACAAACACCGACGACATATTGCCCCTGGATAGTTGGAAAGCCGAAGATCTCTCCGGTGACCGGGTCCAGGGTGACTTGCGGATTTCCACCGATCGGATTGTCCTGGGAGAATGGAAACAGGAACGTGACCCCGTCGTAAGGCGGCTTGGATTCCGGATTGGGTGCGACATTGTTCTTGGAGCCGCCAAATAGAGGTGTGCAAAAGGAGTAGACGAGAGAATCGCCGTCCTGATCGGTGGCGCTGTGGTCAAAACGAAGGGTGTCGTTGACGCAAATGGCGATGGGCGGAAAATCCTGAAACGTCGGACTGCTGTTGCATTCCTGCTGAGCCAGTGGTGTGATCTCTACGGCATAGGTGGCACCGACATCACCGGGTGTGACGATGTTGGAGATGGTACCATTCCGGCAACAGCGCTGATAGGCGATGAAGTAACTCTTGTCGCTGGGGATCAGGTTGACGATAAAGGTGTAAAGACCTTCTTCCACACAGACATTGGGCGGGGCCGTCAGGCAGGGATTGGTGACCACGGGGTCGATCTTGGTGATTTCAGGTGCACCGATATTCGGTGTGCCCATTTGCTGGGCGGAAGGTCCGGATCCCAGGAAAATGGTGACACGAGCAGATTGGGAGCCCGGGGAACCGTCAAATCCAGCCTGTCCCGCATAACAATCCCGGTATACGCGCATGGTGATGCGGTACTGATTGTTGCCCAGACACTCGTAGGTCATTTCCCCGCCCACAATATGTGTGGCCTGCAACGGAGCCGGCATGAGGAGCAGTAAACCTGAGACAAGGGTCAGGAATATGGAGATTGACTTCATCATGGATCTATGTTCGGGTCAGGGCTGTCGACCCTTCATTAACACCAGAAGAGGGGAGGAGTTGTCGGGTGGATCAAAAACCATTTCGAAGATACGGATTTCCATGTCAGCCTGCACGGCCTGGAGGCCCCGAATGTCGGCATGGGGTCATTCTGATGGTCAAGGCGGAGGGAGAACAGGCAGTCCGAACCCTTGGCTACCAGACATAGGGGATCAGAAACCAGGTGCTGGTCTTGTAGAGCGACCATTCTGTTCCGAATTGCTCTTGCAAGTCCTCTTCTTCCCGCATGGCCCTGAGTACGAGGACCGGCCAGAGGATCAGGATCGTAGCGAGGACGGCCATCCAGTTGTTGGTCGCCAGGGCCAGACCGGCGAAACCGATGATCAACCCGAAATAGAACGGATGGCGAATATGGCGATAGGGCCCCCTGTTGACCAGATGTGGTCCGGGGTGGACCTGGAACATGAGCCAGCCCAGGGTGACCAGGGCCCAGAACAGGAGGAGGATGGCCGGCAGGAGGACGGCCCAGGAAATATCCTCCCATTGGGCCTGATCTGTGGAGATGGGCCAGGGAAGGATCCAGTTGGCGGCCAGCAGGATGAACATCCCAACGGCAGTGGAGGCGATCAGTAAACGATGGCTCGGGAGTCTCATGGTCTTGTGTTTGATCACAAAATAGGCGGGGAGGGCCAATTGGAAAAGAATCTGAGTCACCGCCCCTCCTGTTTTGACGACAGGGAAGAAAAATAAAGGGATGGGTCCAAGACCCACCCCTTTAACTCAGGTTGTTTCGTTTTGCGAAGGACGTCTTTAATTTCCTCTTCCCAGCATCCAGGCGGCAACGGCACCGATGATGGCTGAAACAACTGCGGAGGCGATGATGTCGACGATCGTTCCATTGAGGCTCATCAGATGAGTCGTGCCATACATGGTCAGATCCCAGGCGCCTGCTGATATGAGGCCAATAATGGCACCTGCTTTGGCTCCGGTAGCCGGATTGGTGATATTGGCCCATTTGCCAAATATGTAGGCATAAAGGAAGCCCCACAGCAGGTTTCCAA
This sequence comes from Bacteroidia bacterium, assembly GCA_030429045.1. GTDB lineage: Bacteria > Bacteroidota > Bacteroidia > Chitinophagales > Saprospiraceae > JAGNXB01. The sequence continues at coordinate 20,001 of JAUIEA010000027.1, forward strand.
CGATCAGCGCCCACCAGATCATGCCGTCTTCGCCACGACTGACGCCCGTAGCGGAGCCAGACATGGATTCTGACATGCCAGACAGAATCATTCCCCAGACGATCCAGCCAAGGAAAAAGGCTACGATTCCGGCGACTATGCCGGACATCAAAATTTTGTTGGTACTCATAACATGTGATTGGTTTGGTGAATAAAGTTGGTCGAATATAATCAATCACATCTAAAATGAGATACCTCTCTCTTGAGGAGCCGGATATTATCCAGTCATGCCGGACTAATTCGGGAGAAGATTTGGTCTTTCTTCAGTCGCCTCGATCCTGGCCGGGGATCTGCCAGGAATCGCCATGTGGTGCATCAGGATCAGGGCTGGGAGGGTCGATTTTCCCGTCCCAGCATCCAGCCTGCTGCGGCACCGACGATGGCTGCAATCACTGCGGTCAACATTATGTCGATCGAGCATCCTGAGGTGAGAGCTGGGAATAGGGCAGGAGCGGTTCCTTTCATGCAGGGTTTTTCTGGACCAGCTGGTCCGGATTCCGGATCGCGCGTTTCAGATAGCGAAACAGTTTGCCTCCCTGCTGGGCATCTACGACGCGGTGGTCGAGGGTGGCCGACAGGTTGAGCAGGCGCCGGGGGACGATCTGTCCGTCGACCACCGCAGGTTTGGTTTGCACCCTCCCCATGACCAGGACCAGGGGGACATTGGACACCGGCAGGAGGGCGGGATACCCGACATCCAGTCCGATGCTGCCAATGTTGGAGAAGATCAGGGATCCGAAGGAATCGGGTCCTGCAGGCATGAAGGGGATACGCAAGCCCCATTCAACGATGACCTTCCGCCAGGCCCTGATCAGCCAGTTCCGAAATGGCCAGGGGGTTTTGGCCAGCCAGTTCTTCTGTTTTGCAGCGGCACCATGATCAGCGGTTCGATGGGCCTGGAGGTTCTCGGACATCCATTCTGCCATCTGTTGGATGGTGAGGGTATCTGCCCGGGGCAGACGCAGGGAGGTCATTTCCCTGCCCCGGTTCATCAGGACACTGATGACAATATCCACGGTCTCGCGATGGACAAGATGGCCACGACGGACATAACAGTTCAACTCGGGCACCTCCGTTTTTAGTGCTCGGGCCGTCATGAGGATCAGGGGGAACATGAGGGTGATCTTGAGACCTTCTTCCCGCTTTTGAAGCACCCATTGTTCCAGGTCGGTGACATCCAGTTCGACACTGCCGAAAATGCGTGCATCGACCGGTTTGCGATAGATGGCGGTAGAGACCAGTCGCCAGGGGGTGTTGGGATCAAAGGTGGACATGGGTGGATCGGATCTGATCATCTAACGCAAGTGTGAAGATTCAATAGGCATATTCCATGGTTGATTTGATTCATCTGCCCAAGATAACAACGAGGAAGTGTACTGCAATGGGCGGGCGACCTTTTCCACAATTGCCGAACTGTAAACAAGAACTAGGTCATGATGGAAAGCCTTGATGGGTCGGTACAGGGATCTCCGGGTCAATTGTCTGAATGATTCATGATCGAGGTCACTTTCGTGTGTGGCAAACATGCAATTGGACGGGTCTGTGACCTTCAACTTCAGGGTTTGAAAATCCATTCATCTGTACGTTCTAGTTTGTAGATTTGTAACTTCTCCTTCACTACTCGGTTGATGATGAATATGCGAGCATTTTACCTGGTCTTCCTGTTCTTCCTGCTGGGTAGCCTGAATGGCTTTTCCCAGAAGCGGATCCTTGTCCAACCATCGGAGGTCATTGGAAGTCGAAAAATGAGGATCCTTTCCACGAATCAAGGTGCCATCGAAGCTTCCAATGTAGTGCCCGCACACATCATCAATTTTCTGGCGACCAACAAGCATTTTCAGGTGGTCGACCGCAAGAATATCACCTATATCCAAACTGAAAGGGAACTGCAGAAGAGTGAGGACTTTATCGATGGATACATGGTCGAACAGGGGCAGATCGAAGGTGCTGACTACATCTTCCGAATCGTCTTTATTGAAGATGAAAAAACCCTGAGCCTTCAGGTATTCGAAGTGTCTTCCGGCCTTCTCGTCTGCAGTCGTGATCAGCCAGTGAAAATCAGTTCATTCGGTATCCGTCAATTGGACCCCTTGTTGCGGAATTTACTGTATGAGATCATGTATGATTGTTTTGATATGAAATACTCCTTTGTCCGATCTCTGGCTGAAAAGAACAAATCGGTTCAACGCGCCTTAATCGCTATTGGGAAAACCAATCAGGCAAAGGAGGAAGATGTTGTCGAGTTTTATCAGTTGGAAACAGAAGAGGTCGACGGTGAAAATTATGTACGTCGGAAAGTTATTGCGAAGGGAGAGATCCTGAAGGTGGAGGACAATAATTTTTCGGAGGTCAAGATAACCCAGGGTCATGTTGAACTGTATCGCCAGATGAATGGGCCATCTAAGATCTATGTCATCATTAAGAATGAACTAATATAGACCAAGATGGGAAGGATGACTACCCTCATATGTGCATTGGGATGGTGTTTAGTGATTCCCATCTTTTTACATGCACAGGGCGACGCATTGGGGGTCGCATTATTGACCAATACGCCGTCGTGGTCAGATCCATTTTTCAGTAAAGTGAACCAGGCAGTTGTTGATGGGATCCGGAAAAGTAAGGCGGACAATATTTTCTTTTACGATTGGGATCCGGACACTCAGTCTGTCAGTTATGCTGCGTTGAATCAGAAAGAGGAGAAGCCTTGTCACACCATGATTTATTTGTATGGTGAATATCACTATCCAATGAATCCTCCCTTACATGTTCAACGGGGTGAAAAAAATGTGATCACTGGAGTGTCACTGGCTCTGAATCCACGCGCCGGATATCAGATGAAGATCGTTGATGTTGCCACTGGATCTTTGCTGTCCATCCAGCATGTGGAGGTTCATAAGGAGACACCCAAGTCAATAGCGATCAGTGATCATGCCAAGCTCTTTGGAGGAGATCCGGATGTGCTGAAGAAAAATAATGCCGCAAAATATAATGCTATTGTCGCCGGGTTGCATGAAAAATATCGAAATGATATCGTCCGGTTTTATCAGCAGTTGGTGGATGACAGTTTTATCTATAAGGCACAAACCAGGAGATTGATCCTGTCCAAACCGAACAGAGTCTTTGATGTGGTTCCCGAACCGGGACGGACCGAGGAGAAGGCAAAGGTGATTCGACTTTATGGTGGCGAATCAGATAACCTGTATAAGGGAGAGGGATTTGACCTGTATGTTAAACAACAGATAGGAGGTCGAACGTATTATGAAGATATCGGTACGTATCATATTGATGAAGTCGGCGATACGATCAGTACAGCGACTGCCTGGCTTTCCTCTGGGAAGGATGTTGCTGAGGCATTGCAAAATGATGATGAGTTGATTCTGGCTTCTTATGGTGATCATTATGCAGAAAAGCAGTTGAACAACAGCGATGATATCCCGAAAGTCAACCTTGCGCTGAAGAAAAAATGCCTGTTTTGCACCTCGCCCCTGGAATTGGTCCTCTTCAAGTCTCCGGTGATCAATCTGGTGGAGCGGCAAACCCCGGAGTTGGTGTATTTCGGCAGGCTATTGAAAGATGAGCGGTTTATCGATTTTCATGTTGAGGATTATCAGGGCAAGCGGTTGGGATATGAATTGCTGGTTGTTCCGGAGAATAAATATTGTGAAGTGGTAGATGTGCGCAAGAACACCAACCTGATTTCATTGCCTTATACCTTTACCATGACCGGGAATCAGGTCGTACCAACGCTTGGATATTCGGCCATTCATCGGATGCTGGGGGCATACAATCCGGAGCAATATGCTGTTCAGATGCTGGAGGTATTGAAGGAAAAAAAAGATAAGATTGAGGAGATTGCGATATTTCATCCGGCGGGTATGACCCGCTATATGGAGTTTGATCTTTCTGTCCTGGTGACCGAGGAAGTTGATGGCCAATCATTGGATCGTCGTCAGCTCATTGGAAATGGCCGGGTAGGTAGCAGTATTTCAACCAATATTTCGAAACTGAAGATCAAGGATGGTGAACGTGAATTATATCAGGCTATTACGACAGGCAAAGCGATCTTGATTACAGTTTCAGATAGCTCTAACTATTAGTTGTATGCGACAGCAAAAAATGCTTTTGGCCGGTTTGGTGTTCATAGTGTTTTCCGGGTGTCTCTCCAGTTGTAGTCCCCGGATGAATATTCCATATACACGAACCGGAGAGGTCGAAATGGTTGAATCAGACGCGTCTACGCTGACAGTGACAACTGTTGGCTATGCTCGTACTTCCGGGCAGGCGATCGTGTTTGCCGAGCAAAATGCGTTGGAGAATATTCTTTTTCGGGGGATACCTGGATCAATACAGGAGAATCCGATGATCCAGGATGAGGAAATGGCTTTTCGTTCACACGGGCCCGTATTGGAGGATCTGATCCAGGGAGAGAAATACAGGCAATTTGTTATTCAGTCCTATACGGACGATGAACAAAAAGGCAGCAAGGGGATCCGTGTAGATCGAGTCGTCAAATTTGATATAGGCGCATTAAGGAAGTATCTGGAACGAAACGGAGTTGTGCGAAAGTTTGGACTTTAAAAATGGACATATCATGAGACGAATATCTGTTCAGGTCCTGCAAAGGACAGTGTTGGTTTTATTGGGGATGTGGTTATGGGTTCTCTGCAGTTACGCCCAGGAAACGGTGACTGCCCAGCCAACCATCATGGTCATTCCATTTGCCAGGGAAGGTGTCACATTGAGGTCGGTCTACGAGAACAATGAATTGACTCGAATTGCCATTACAAAGGTGAAGGAGGGCTTTGACCAGAGGGGGGTCAATACCATCGATCTTCGGGCAAAGTTGAAACAGACAAATCTGAATGAAGCACTTCAGGAGGGTCAGCAACATGAAACGAAAGATGATGTTATCGCAGTTTCTGGTGCGGATATCTATGTGGAAGTCGATGCAAGTTCCAATCCCTCCAAAACTGGAAATAGTGCGTATGTGATCTTGACTGCATTTGATGCATTTTCCGGAGAGTCATTCGCCAATAAAACGGCTTCATCCCCCAAGATCTATACCGACAACTATGAAAAGTTGATCGAAAAGGCCGTGGAAGCGGAAATTGATAATTTGTTGAATACCATTCAGGAGAAGTTCAATGATGTGCATTTGAATGGCCGAACCATCACCGTTCATGTTGGAATTGAAGAGGGATCGGAATTATCATTGGATTCAGAATTTAATGATGAAGGTGATTATGTATCTGAGATGATCGAGAATTGGGTGAGCGATCATGCTTTTAATGGCACGTATCATATCCAGGGAGCTACTTCCAACAAGATCACGTTTGACCAGGTGAAGGTCCCCTTGTTTGATGAAGAGGGTAAGAATTATCGAATTTCTGCCTTTGCAAATGCCTTTAGAAAGTATATGCGGGCGAATGGCATTTCTGTCAAACAAACCATCCAGGGGAATAACGTCGTCTTTGTTATAACCGGTCTGAGAGAGTGACTCGTTGGCTCAGGTACTTATGGGCGAAGAAGGGCAGTCCGGCGTGGTGCGGGAAGTGTTTTGGTCGCAGTTGTCATTATTCGGATTAATCTACAGGGTTATGGTTCAGTATAAGTGGTCTTTTCGGTTCTTGTGGCTTGCCGGCTGGTTCCTGGGTGTTCTCACGGTAGGATGTGCTCAGACGGGTCTCTTGATCGACGCCTCACCAGCGCATTTCAACTCGCAGTCCGTCCAGGAGATCAGGGCACATTATTTTTCCAGTTCGACCCGGTTCAGGCCAGAACAAGGTGCATTGCTGAAGGTGGATATCCGTTTGGATAAAAGTGGCGTGCGTACCTTGGAAGGTATGGATATTCGTTCCTCTGGTGAAGTCACATGCAAGTTTTTGATCCAGAATTTGTTGACAGAGCAATCCAGTTGTTTTACAGTTGCTGTCCAATTGTCGGGCAATCATGCCAAAATGACCATTGAGGAACGAGTTTTGGAAAGTCTGATCCGACGCGAAGATTGGTGTGATTCGCTGACGCAGAATTTGCAGTTGGTGTATGATCCGGGAGTTCAGGGATGTCAGGAGTTGGTTTCTTTTCTCGATGCTGAGGAGGAAGGAAGTTGGTCCACTTCATTGATTCAGGTCTATCGGTTCAAAAAGACGTTTACGGAGTGTGCAGAGCTATCCGCAGCCATGCTGGAAGAAAAATTGCAGGAAATTGATCAACAACTTTGTGACCAGTTGATCTATGAAGCCACTCTTTTGTATGATACGGGGACGATGAGTAACGTGAATGCTGCGGTCAGAAAATTGATCAGGATCCCTCCCAATTCGCCTTGCAGGGAGAAGGCACTTTCGCTGAGTGAACAATATGGGAAAAACCGACGAATAACAGTTCAGGGTAAAGAAGAATTGCAAGCATACCGGGAGGTCACCCTGGTGAATAATGTGGATGCCTGGTTGGAATTGTTGATTGATTAAGAGGGTTATCTGTTGTCCGATGTTCTTTTTCCGGGTCACGTCGTATGCCAAAAGACACACCAGGGATTGGTCCGTATCAGTGTTGGAGCAACAGGACTTCCATCGGTGCGAGACTTGTATTGCTCAGTGTGACCTTTTGGTTGCCCAACGGCCAGGTTGTCCAGCATCCATGGTCGAGGGAAATTGTTCCCTCTGAAGACTGGATCAGGAGATTTCCTTTTCCGCGGCAGAACAGTATTCCTGGACCGCGAAGCATTTGATCAACAGAAATACCCGGTTCCATCATTTTACGAAAGAGAAGGAAGTAGGGGTTGATATCCAAAGACTCCCAGTCCGACATCTCCGATTCTGAAAATAGGACATCCTGCCGCAGGGAAAGATGTTCTACTGCCAATAACCGAAATGGCTGAAAGCCTACATTCGCAATTCGGTGAACGAAGGATGTCTCCGGATAATCCGTATCCCCTCCCCAGAAATCATCGGGCAGATAGACGCTTCGGGAATGCTCGCCCGGGACATCCAGCCAGATCCGGCTGCCTTCCAGGCCGATGTAGGTGATGGCATCGTGATGGCGGTGCCAGTCCGAGGTGTCTCCGGGTTGGAGCCGGACATCCAGAATGCGAATTTCACTGTTTTCAAACACCAGATGATGAAAGGGTTCCTGGTATACGGGCAGGGTATCCTGAGTCCAGCCAGATTGAATGGACAGAAGGATGAGGAGGAGGGTCAAACTTGCTTTCATCATGCAAACTTCACCATTCCGGGCTAGATGTCGACCTGTCTTGTGCAAGATTGTCTTGTGATGTCCAAATCGTGCCGTATTCCTGGTGGATCGGGTGATCAGGGAAGATCGGGGTGCTTGTGATGGGCTAATGATCTGTATCCCGGTATGTGCCAGACCTACAACTTTGTACCCTGCATGGTGTTTTCATTCCAGTAAAAGCACACAACAAAGTACTGGATCGGTCGTTTTGTCGTACCTTTGCGGCTTCTATTATCATTAAGTATGACCTTTATTCCTCCCAAGTATAACAAGCACTCGCTGGCGACGTTCTATCCGACGTTGCGCAGTCGGGTGAATGCCTATTTTACGGAGAACAATATTTCCCGGAATGCCAACGCTGCCATGGTGGCCAAAACGGTCATTCTCCTGCTGGTCTATCTGGTTCCGCTGGCCCTGCTTTACTTCGGTGGCATCTCCTCCAGGTGGATGGTCTTCGGGCTGTGGGTGATCATGGGCTTCGGGATGGCCGGGATCGGCATGGCCGTGATGCATGATGCCAATCACGGCGCCTATTCCAAGAGCACCCGGGTCAACAACCTGATCGGATACCTGCTCAACATGGTCGGCGGGAACGCTGATTTCTGGAAGATCCAACACAACGTCCTGCACCACACCTACACCAATGTCGATGGTGCCGATGAAGATATTGACACCCCTTCTTTCCTGCGTTTTTCGCCGCATGTCGAGCGGAAGTGGATCCACCGCTACCAGCATTGGTATGCGCTGTTCTTCTACGGATTCCTGACCATTCCATGGATCACCAGCAAGGAATTGCAACAGTTGAATGACTACAGGAAGAAGGGATTGATACCCGGAGGGAAACCATTCCGGAACCTTTTGATCCGTTCCATCGTATGGAAGATTGGGTACTACACGTATTTGCTCGTGTTACCCATGTTGCTCACACCTGTTTCCCCGTGGTTTACCCTGATCTGCTTTCTGACCATGCATTATATTGCCAGCTTCCTGCTGGGCATGATCTTTCAGACAGCTCATGTGATGCCTTCCCTGGACTTTCCAAAACCGGACGAAACCGGCAACCTGGAAAACAACTGGGCAGTTCATCAGCTGTATACCACAACCAATTACGCCCCCAAGAGCCGGTTCTTTGCCTGGTTCGTCGGAGGATTGAACTTTCAGGTCGAACACCACCTGTTTCCCAATATTTGCCATGTCCACTACAAGCGGATCTCGGCAATCGTCAAGGAAACAGCCCGGGAATTCGGTCTGCCTTATCACTCACAGAAAAATTTCCTGGACGCTGTTCGAGGACATCTTCACATTCTGAAGACTCTCGGCCGTCAGGATCATTTGCCGGTTCCTGCAACTCTTCCGAGGGAAGAAATGCACACCGTTTAACACCATTATTATTCACACCTCCTCGTTCTCGTTACTTTTTCCTGCAAGCGGAGCATCTGGCCCTGACAAAAGAGTCTGCCATTCAGCCCCGCGACCGGACCGCCCGAAGCTCTCGGATCTGTTCCGGACCTATCCTGCCGGACACGGCCGGGCCTGAGGCGGCTCATTGTAAGCAGTTTTATGAAAAATCAGACAACATCGCGGTTCAAGCGTAAACCATCACGCTCGTCCGCTTCCAATGCCGGTGGATCCAATTCCGGCAGACCCCAACGTGGCGGATCCCGATTCGGGGGGCCATCACGCGGAAATGGGAAGAAATTCAAGAAAGGCGCGGAGATCCCCCACCACAAATTTATTCAGGCAGCTCTTCCCCGTGAAGAAGAACCCACCATTGAAACCCGAGCATATGCCAGTCTGGATCTCCATCCGGACCTGCAGCGGGTGATCGCTGCCAAAGGCTATACACACACCACTCCGGTCCAGGATCAGGCTATTGAGCCCGGGATCGCCGGCCGGGATATTCTGGGCATTGCCCAGACCGGAACAGGTAAAACCGCCGCATTCCTCATCCCGATGATCCAGATGTGGCTGGAAGACCCGGATTTTCCTTCTGCCCTGGTGACCGTCCCGACCCGGGAACTGGCCTTGCAGGTCGAAGACGAGTTTCGCAGCCTGACGAAAGGACTGGGTATGTATTCAGCCACCTTTATCGGAGGTGGAAGTGTCAACGCCGATCTGCGCAAGCTCCAACAGGGACACCACCTGATCGTCGGCACTCCCGGTCGACTCCTCGACCTGACCCAGCGTCGCGCCCTCAATCTGCGCCCATTTACCACCCTGGTGCTGGACGAGTTTGACCGCATGCTGGATATGGGCTTTATCAATGACGTCAAGAAGATCATCGAAATGATGCCCAACAGGCATCAGACCATGCTGTTTTCTGCGACCATCGACAAGAGTCAGGAGCCCTACATCAAGGAACTGCTCTCCGATCCAGTCACCGTTCAGGTGAACTCCGGCACTCAAACCGCTGAACATATCGAACAGGATGTGATCCGGATCGAGCCTGGGATGGACAAGTTTCAAATGCTGGAAGACCTCCTCCACAAACCGGAAATGGAAAAGGTACTGGTCTTTCTGGAAACCAAACACCGTGTCGATCGGCTGACAACCAAATTGATCCGTTGTGGCTTCAAGGCCCAGCAGATCCATGGGAACAAATCACAAAGTCAGCGCCAACGAGCCCTGGAAGCGTTCAAGTCCGGACGCTCCTCCATCCTGGTGGCGACAGACGTGGCGTCACGTGGACTGGATATCAGCGATGTGACCCATGTCATCAACTTTGAGACACCGAAGACTTTTGACAGCTATATTCACCGGATCGGTCGGACCGGTCGGGCGGGTAAGGCCGGAAAGGCTTATACCTTCGTCGAAGGAGTGGTGAAATAGGGCCGAAACCGATGATCTTCATCATTCAGCAGACCGGAAGTCACTTAGTTGGCTTCCGGTCTGCGTATTTTAGGCAATACAATCTCTGCACTATGAGAAATCACATTATCCCTGCTATTGTTGCCGGTGTCGTTCTGCTCATCCTGAGCGTGGCGGTCCTGTATGGGCTGGTCGCCCTTTTTCCAGGGTTGGCCCAGGAATACTACAACCCCATTTTCCGGGCGGAAGATGATCGCAACTGGATGTATTATGTCCATCCCTTTATTCTCAGTTTTGCCCTGGCCTGGTTCTGGGACAGGTTTAAAGGCAAGTTTCACGGCTCCTGGATCATTCGCGGTCTCGAACTCGGTTTGGTCTACATCATCGTGGCGACCATTCCCGTCATGTGGATCACCTTCAGTGCCATTGATGTAGGTGCATCCATGGTGCTGACCTGGATCGCATATGGCTTTGTCCAGACCACTATCGCAGGCTGGATCTTTGCCCGTATGAACCCATAAGGCAACAGGTGGAGTCAAGTCTGGATTTTATTGAGGGGCACTCTGGTCTTCAGAGGGACTTACTGGCCTATCTGTATACCCTGATCGTTCAGACAGAACAGCTTCAGCCCCGGATGGTGTATGGCCTGCCCTTTTTTTATGGCAACAGATGGGTCTGCTACCTGCGGCCTCTCTCGGATGGTGGTGTGGAGTTGGGGTTTACCCATGGATCTGAACTCTCCGATCAGTGTGGGCTTCTGGAGTCAAAAGGACGGAAGCAGGTCATGAGCGTCACCTTCCATGCCCTGACGGACCTTCCTGAAAATGCATTAGTGGAAACGCTGGAAAAGGCGGTCCGATTGGACCTGAATCGTCCAATATCCAAACGGAGGAATCCTGGTTGATCCTGCGGAGCAACCAGGATCAGCCAAAGAGTGCGTTGACCTGATCCCAGTTGACGACCTTCCAGAACGCACCGATATAGTCTGCACGCTTGTTCTGATAATGGAGATAATACGCGTGTTCCCAGACATCCAGGCCCAGAATTGGTGTTCCGGGCTTTGCAGCAATCTTCGACATCATCGGATTATCCTGGTTGGGTGTCGAGGTGATGAACAGGTTGCCCGATTGGTCCTTGCACAGCCAGGCCCAACCGGAGCCAAATACGCCCTTGGCCGCATTTGCAAACTCGGCCTGGAAGGCTTCCATCGTGCCCCAGCGTTGGTTGATCGCCTGGAGTAGCCGATCATTGGGTGTTGTTTGGATCGGGGAGAGCCACTTCCAGAACATGCTATGGTTCCAGTGCCCACCGCCATTGTTTCGCAGGGCCGTATCACCTTCTTTGATGGAACCGAGCAATTGCTCGAGGCGCATGGATTGCAGGGCAGGAGCGCCCTCAAGGGCATTGTTCAGCTTATTGACATAACCGTTATGATGGCGGTCATGGTGGATCTCCATGGTTTTTGCATCGATGTGCGGCTCCAGATCGGCGAAGCCGTATGACAATGGCGGGAGGGTAAACGGGTATTGACCCAAAGCGCCTGCCCCGGCGGCCTTTTTCAGTGGTGAACACCCTGCCATTGTGCCCGCAGCTACGATTCCGGTCAATTTGAGAAAGGTTCTTTTTTCCATGGAAGTGCTTTGTTCAAATGTACGACAAATGAGTGGGGCAAATGGTTGAGTATCCCCGGGTGCAATTTCGGGATCCCTTTTCTGGTACGGCTTGAAATGCAGATCTTCGGCAGATGAATCCAATCCTGATCTTGCTGACCATATTGACCGGTAGCTTCTTTTCGAGCCCTGCTTGCCCACCAAATGCGATCGTCTCAGAACAACTCACCTCAGGTTCGGGGTATTTCACTGAGATTCCGGTGACTTATGTTCGTGATAAGATCCTCATCCAGGTGGAGATCGGTGGAAAAGCCCGCACGTTTCTTCTGGATACCGGAGCGCCCTTTATGGTGGATGAAGCCCTGGCCCGGGAGATGGGCTATCGGGAGGTCGGATCAAAAGGGTTGAAGGATGCCTCTGGGAATCGAACTCGTGTCCAGAAGGTAAAAGTGCCTGAATTGTTTCTCGGCAGTACCCGATTTTCGAACCTTCCTGCTTTGGTGTATGATTTCAGGAGCAGCCTGCTGGGGTGTTTCCAGATCGACGGGATCATTGGCAGCAATATCCTGAAAAAGAGTGTTCTGCAGTTCGATCTCGCGGAGGGCGTGATCCGCTTGACGAACAAGTCTGATAAACTGGATGTCGCGGGATCAGATGCGATTTCCATTCGGTTGAAACCCAAACAGTTCAACCCGATGGTACCGGTTCGGATCAATGGTGAGATCCTGATATGGAGTCTTCTGGATACCGGGTCGGATGATTTCTACAGCATCAGTAAGGAACACCTGGCCGCTATTCAAAAGAAAGGGCAATTGACCGAACCGGCACTTTCAAGAACGGAAGGAAGTGCATCACTGGGCCTGATGGGTGGAAATGAAAGTGCATTTGAGATCCTGGTCGGACTGGAGTCCCTGGCCTTTCAGGATCAGCCGATCACGGGTCAGGTGGCGATTGAATCCAACCACGATAATGACTCACGGATCGGGATGCGCTTGCTGGAACGGGGTGTTCTGACCCTGGACTATCGGAAAAAGCGGATCTGGTTCAAACCCTATCCGGACCATGAGGATTATCGGTACATCCAGTTTGGTTTGGGCTTCGTCCCTGAAGGAGATTCCTGGGTCATCCGTGAGGTATGGTCCGGTTCGGACGCCGAACGCGAAGGGCTGGTCAGGGGAGATACCCTCCTGGAATACGGGGACCTGACCTTTTCCGGGATGTCCGTCTGTGACGTCATGTTCCAACTGCCTGCCGAACGAGACAAATCCTCGATACGGATCAAGGTCAGGCATGTGGATGGCCGGGGCGACCGGACCTATTTTCTCCGTCAGGTGACATTTTTCGGGGATTGATCAGCCCGGTTGAACTCCAGCAGTTTGGCTTCTCGCATAAAGACGTATTGAGCGGATGCCCAGGCGATCAGGAATCCATTGAATCCATCCAGGAAACCACGACGAAAGATATATTCCTTGACCCAGCGGAACACGGGTTTGACCAGGAGACGCATTGCGGACCCCTTTTTTCCCTTCAGGTGCATTTCTTCTGCAGCCTGGCTGCTGTACCGGTTCTGTTTAGCTATCAGCCCATCAATATCCTTGTAGGCGTAATGCGTCAGTTTGCCTTCGAGGAATCCAGCCGGCTTCCCGGACCGGACCTCAATATATTCATGGATGGATGCCTCGCCATAGGCGCATGACCGGCGGTCAAACAGCCGGGTGATCCGGTTGGGATTCCAACCGCCATACCGGATGGGTTGCGTACCGAAATAATGTAATCTTGAAAAGGCGTAGGCATCCAGGGCCCAATTGAGGCGCACGGCTTGAATGGATTTTGCCAATTGGGGGGTCAGGGCTTCGTCGGCATCCAGGGCGAGGACATGGTCGTATCTGGCCTGATCAACAGCAAACTGTTTTTGGTCCCGGAATCCGGTGAATTCACGTTGGATCACGTTTGCACCGAAAGATTTTGCGACGTCTACGGTTCGATCTGTCGATCCGGAATCGACGATGACGATCTCATCCACCAGTTCACGGGCGCTCTCCAGGCACCGTTGGAGGTTGAACTCTTCATTGTAGGTGATG
>JAUIEA010000028.1 GCA_030429045.1 Bacteroidia bacterium
CTTTGAGCGCTTTGATAATCTGCGCCTCTGTAAAATTGCTCCGCTTCATAAGTACAAAGTTTACAATTTTGAACTGTCTTAAAAAAGCGGAAGTCTACAGAACGAAATTTGCCTAATTCAGAAGATCTTCTTTCTTTCGAAGAAAACTACCGAAATCACTGGATGGGGTGGCGGTTCTGGTTGCTTCCATAACTCAACAAAGAATGAAGAAGGCCGAACGCACAACACCAGACATCATGCCATGCCCCCTAGCGGTCGCACAGCAGATGTCATTACTCTTATTTCTAAGAGTCAATCAGGTATATTTAACATGAAAATTACTGAAATTTGGACTCATGTATAAAGATCTCTCAAAAGTGTTTTGGCTCATATGTCTATTTCTGTTCGCGAACAGCATTGTCCCAAATATAGCTACTGCTCAGACGACATATGGTATTCGTAGTGGTTTAAATCTATCTACCTTTCGACTTAGTATCGATGATAGTGACTCCGTTAATCCATTTCAGTTTGATTACGTTATGGGTATGGCATTGGGAGGGCATGTACGTTTCGGGATAGGAAAGTCTTTCTTCCTGCAGCCTGAATTACAATACGCAAGACTTGGAGGCAGTTGGCTTGAGGATGAAAGTTCTACAGAACAACTGACACTTACTTTCAGACATCACTGTCTTCAGGTTCTGATGTTGGCTCGCATGCATATTCCATATAAGCAATTCATTTTCCACATTCATGTTGGGCCCCATGTAAGATATAGTATAGGGAGCGCTTCATTTGAGACAGTTTTAGAATATGAAGATGAATATGAAAAGTATACAACGAAAAGCAAGGAGAAGGTTTCCTGGGATGATGTTGGAGAGAGTTTTCGTCGTTTTGAGCCAGGAGTTACCGCTGGTCTAGGGTTTGATTTCCCATTGGGTCCAGGAAGAATAGGTGCAGACTTTCGTTTTCAAAGAGGTTTTTCAAGTTGGATTAATCCCGAACCTGGTTTGGTCTATTTTAGCAATATGAATTTCCAGCTTGGTTGTAGTTATTCAATGGTTATAGCTGACAGGAGGTCTTAGTTTAACAGGACCCGTTTTTATCCAACGCCATTGCCACCATTCCGATTCTTGAATCAGGAGTTGGTACAGATCGTAATAAACATGGTTGATGTAGGCCAAACCATGAGGACTTTACTACGATAAAACTTGTTTATAATACAGAATGCCAGTTTAGACCTGGTCCCCGATCGCCCAGACCCAGGACCCCGATCTTGGCGCCATAGAAAAAGGACAGGTAGATGTCCTTCAGAACCTGTTTGCTGGGTGGGAAGGTCTTGCTGACCTTCTCCATGGTAAAAATGATCTTCTCGCCGGCCATATTGTCTTGTTTTGGCGGGTGCAAAGGTAGCTGAAAGCTTTTGAAAAACAGCAACGAACTTTAGAAATAGATCGTGTATCTTTCCTTGGATCTACTATCGGGAAGGAAGGAACTTTGTTCAACGTAGATATTTGGTGCAAATGAATCCTTTGCAGTTGAAGTCTAAGGTCCCTTTTATGCGACCCTGATTTCCAGAGTTAGGATTCTAACAGGTCTTTATGTAAAGAAGTTGAAAGAGATTTTGGTACCCTCGGAAGGGGTCATTTAGGGAGGCTTTAACCCAATTTCAAACAGGCGCCTGGGTCTGCCAGATATATTTTAGTTAAAGTTATCTTTCGGGTTAGGTTATTGTCCAGGATTGAGATAATTTGCGAGACAAACCTAAGGGGTATGAATCAACCTTTTACTGTTCTTCTACTTTATAGGAAGTTCAATGCTTGTCGAACGAAACAAGTGAGTCTACTCATATTGATGTTGCTCATCGCCGGTCTTTCATCTTCGTGCAAAAAGAAGTGTGCAATTGATGATAATGTCGAATGCCCTCAAGATGCATATCTTACTCTAGATGAAAAGAAATGCCAGTGCGTTTGTTTTAACGGCGGGTATACAGAGTATATCAGTGCCATAGATGGATTTAAAATTTGTGTTCCACCTTATACTCAGGGGCTGGGTGAATATGAAGCATATATTTTGGATTATGCCCCTTCTTCAATTGATATCTGCCCTGTACGCCGTATTTTCTTTGTCAATTTAACATTTGATTTGATTATGAATAATAATAGTGATGCTTTATTAGATTATCCTTTTCAAGGTTTGATGGAATATTACGGAATTCCAAATCCAAATAATGCTGGTTACATAAGTGGAGGGGAGGCTTTTTACATGAAGAAAAATAAGCGCGACACCCTGTACTTTGATAAATTGATAGATTTTTGGCCCTTCAATTATTATTGGCCTTGCGGAAATGGAACAAAAGGGATAACCCCTAAATTTTCAGGTTTTGCAGTACGAAATGATACTTCATTGAATTGGGTCGTCAATGTATATCATTTTGGAAAGGATAACTTTGATATCGTCAATGGTGTGGATCCCGATACGACTGTTCATTTCTTTATGTCAAGAGTATTCTGATTCTTAGATCCTCTCTACAAGCAAATTCATGCATAGACGTAATTTATTTTTATTCTGTTTAGTGGCATTATTTGGCCAGTCGTGCCAGCATGATTGTCCTCTGGACAGGCATGAGTGTGGGCCTTTTATTTTACCTGGATATGTCATTGATGAAATCAATTGCAAATGCAACTGTCCAGAAAGTGCGGATATTCAATATAGGAGTGAAATTGATGGACAGATGATATGTGTCAAATCTTCTTCCTACCCGAAAGAAGAATTTTATGTACATGATTTTATCAATGAGGTAGATGGCTCGTACTTTCCAAGAGCACTTTTTAGAGTTGGGGTTTTGTTTGATACCATTGTGAGTACCACATTCAAAAATAAGTATCCTTATCAGGGCCGTTTATTTATTTATGGTGGCTCTTTCGATCGTGAGAATGGAGGTTCAACTCTTTGGACGAAAGGTTTTCAATACGCATTTTATTTAAGGGATCAGAATCGTGATCAATTGTTTTTTGACAACTTGTATTTGAGTGGCTATGGATACTGGCCAAGCCATGATAATAAACACCCTCGCTTATTCAGAGGCTCGGCAATCAGGACTGAAAATGCTCTTGATTGGACGTTGGATATATACAATACGAATGATGAGGAATTGATCATGAATGGCATCGCAATCGCAGATACGACTGTGAATATTCACATGAAACGATTGTTCTAGATATCCAAAAGAAACTACTGATTTAGCATCCCAATAGCCTTGATCCAGGATCTCAATAACCGAAACAACCTCTCCTTCGCCCCCTCCACACTGGCCACCACATCCGCATGGCTAGTCTCCAGGATGCGTTCCGGAGGATAGCAGACATTGGTGACAACCGATACCGCACCCACCGTCAAACCCATATGTCGGGCTGCAATGACCTCGGGGACTGTAGACATACCGATGAGGTCACCCCCGATGCGATGGCAGAAGGCATACTCCGCCGGGGTTTCCAGGTTGGGACCACTGAGGCCGACATAAACCCCTTCATGGAGGGGTATGCCCTCCCGTTGAGCACAGGCTTTGGCGAGATCCCGCCAGGCGGGTTCGTATGCATGGAGCATATCCGGGAAGCGGGTACCAAACCGGTCATCATTGGGGCCGGTCAGCGGGTTTTTGCCCATCAGGTTGATATGGTCCCGGATGAGAGACAGGTCACCAGCCTGATGATCCGGGTGGATTCCTCCGGCCGCATTTGTGAGGATCACCCCCTCCACGCCCCAGCGACCCAGGGTGCGGATCGGATGGACGATATCATCCATCGGCAGGCCTTCATAGGTGTGAAACCGGCCGGCCAGGCAGGCCACGGGGATTCCGTGGATGGTGCCGATCAGCAATTGCCCCTGGTGGCTGAGGACGGTCGGCACATGGAAATGAGGGATATCGACAAACGGAATGGAAACAGCATCGTCCAGTAATGCAGAGGCATCTCCGCCTCCTGTGCCCAGGACCATCCCCAGTCGGGGTTTCAGATTGGTCTTTTGCTGCAGCCACAAAGCCGCTTCTTCGGCATGTTCAAAGGCACCCATGGGAAATTATGTTTCACCGGGCAAGGTAGGATTTTACTGTTTCCCCCCCCCACATTCTTTTCCTATATTCCGTTTATATGTGCAAGAGCCGGTATTTTCCGGTTGAACCTGTTCCATATCTCGAGTCATGAAAGCGACCTCCTTCCTTCTTCTGTTGTTTGTATCCCTGGGCTTGATGACATCTTGTGCCCACAAGGATGATCAGATCCTCCAAAAGGACCAGTTGACCTTGCCCCATGGGGAATGGGTCAACCACGAGGGAGCGGGGTGGCTCCTGGCAGATAGTATTGAGGATGGTCGTTGTCCGACAGACTATGTCTGTGTCTGGGAAGGTGTCGCCCTTGGCCAGATCACCATTGATATTGCGGGGCAAATGCATCAGGTACCGTTCCAGGTCAAGGGGCTGTGTGAGGCCAATCCGAACCCCTGTGGGAATACCCTGGATACCCTTGGATATCATATTCAGTTTGTTCAACTAGATCCATATCCACTCACATTCAATCCGATTCCCCTGCAGGACTATATTCTGAAGCTGGAAGTCGAAAAGCTGTAGGTCGGAGATTTGTCGGGCAATTCGGCGGTCACTTTGCAGGGAATCCCGATCTTTGACCCTGCTGACCGGAACCCTATCACCTTCCGGTCTGTTGCATTCAAAACCGGAACATGACCACTTCTCCCGAACAAATCAATAAAGATCTCTTTCAACATGGTTTTCTGCCGATCGAACCGGATCCAACCCTGGATCTGTTCGAGGAGATCGAGAAGCTGAAGAAGGAGAAGAATGCCATCATCCTGGCCCATTATTACCAGGATTCGGATATCCAGGATATTGCCGACTATATCGGAGACAGTCTCGGGTTGTCCCAGAAGGCAGCCAGCACTGACGCCGATATCATCGTATTTGCCGGCGTGCACTTCATGGCAGAGACCGCCAAGATGCTCTCGCCGCAGAAGAAGGTGCTTCTTCCGGATCTGAAAGCCGGTTGTTCGCTGGCAGACTCCTGTCCACCGCCCCTGTTCCGAAAATTCAAGGAAAAGTACCCCGATCATGTGGTCGTGAGCTATATCAACTGCACGGCGGAGATGAAGACCCTGACCGACATCTGCTGCACGTCCACCAATGCGGTTCATATCATCGAGAGCATCCCGAAGGATAAGCAGATCATATTCACGCCCGATAAAAACCTGGGGGCCTATCTGGTGAAGAAGACCGGTCGGGACATGGTGATCTGGGACGGGGCCTGTATGGTCCACGAGATCTTTTCCAATGAGAAGATCACCAAACTGATGGTCCGTCATCCCGAGGCCCAGCTGATCGCCCATCCCGAATGCGAGGCACATATCCTCGAAAAGGCCCACTTTATCGGATCAACGACCGGACTGCTGAACTACACGATCAACGATCCGGGCCAGGAATTCATCGTGGCCACAGAGGCGGGGATCATCCACCAGATGCAGTTGCGCTCACCTGAAAAGACCTTCATTCCTGCCCCGCCGGAGAACACCTGTGCCTGCAATGACTGCCCGCATATGAAGCGGAATACCCTGGAGAAACTGTACGTCTGCATGAAGTACGAGTTGCCGGAGATCCACCTTCCGGATTGGATCATTGAGGAGGGGCGACAAAGCATCGATCGAATGCTGGAGATCTCGGCAAAGGCGGGATTATAGGGAGTAAGTTTGATGGGGATTATATACTTTGTGCCCCAATGCCATTCCTCTTCAGCGTAATAATGTGATAAAAAAATATATACTTCGACATCCAATTCAATCATTTGGCTTCGCAATCTTATTTTGTGCTACAGTCATATTGGTTTCTGATTATGTTAGGCTGATTGCTTTTAGGCAGTTAGCATATGAGTCGCAGCCAGCGAAAATCGTCCCAATGCCAGTCAAGTTGGCTGGGGATCGATTACGAGAAGGGAGGAATATTTCATTCTACAATAGTGACTTAGGTAATATTCCTGATAATTCTATCACTTTCATATTTCAAGACTCTGAAGGAAGGATTTGGGCCGGAAGCAGTATAGGTCTTCTCAAACATACCTCTAAA
Source organism: Bacteroidia bacterium (assembly GCA_030429045.1). Lineage (GTDB taxonomy): Bacteria > Bacteroidota > Bacteroidia > Chitinophagales > Saprospiraceae > JAGNXB01. The sequence goes on from JAUIEA010000028.1 coordinate 6,101, forward strand.
GGGTTTGAATCTGCACCAATAGAAAGATCAAATTCAACGAATAAATTCAATACAGATGTAATTGGGTATGACGTTTCGTCGCCCGGTTATATATATTTATATTATAAGGATATTGGCCTCTGTCAATATGATGTAAAGGCCCATTCTATGGAGATACTTGTGCCTGTAATCATCAATTATAAAGGCCAGCCTAAAGTTCCGATTCTCCGAAAAGATGAATTAATTTACTTTTCCCACTCACTCCCAGGCGAGTTATATATATATAATTTAGTAACAAGGGAGAATCACCTGACTACTGAGAGGATTTGTGGGGACTTTGTTCAAGGCGTAAAAGGGGGTGACGTTGGACTTTATTGCAGTGATTTAAATTCTCTTTGTTTAAAGTATATTGAATTGACTGGTGATACGATTGAGCACTTTTCAGAATATTCAGTGCAACCTAGTTATCATGATGTTGTAGAATTGGCTGGGGATACAGTTATGATCTTTAACCGCAACGGCATTACCGCATTATTGCATGATCGAGCAAATGATACTTTGAAAGTTGTCAACTGTGCAACAGCACCTGATGGAAGTACCATTTTCGAAGGGACTATCACATCTGTAATGTTCGATTCCTTATCCAGGGAACTATATTTTTCTACTTGGGGCGGGATTGCTATTCAAAGTATTGACAGCTGGGATGTAGATATAGTGACATCAAAGCCTACTCGCCAAAACCAAATACAAATCAAATATGCACCTGTTCGTGTAATATTGAAAGACAACAGTGGAGATTTGTGGCTTGGGTATTACGAAAATGGAATTAGTCGAATAGAGAACCTGAATGTAACCTTTGGGAATTATTTAGGTCACGATGGAAATTTAGATCAGGAAATAAAGGATGTTCTTAAAATAAGACGGGGGGTAAATGGTGAGTTGTTTTATTTAACAAAAGGAGGAATTGTTATCCAGGATGCGGGATATGGAGGGTATCAAATCCTGCGTGATAACGTAACGCCTGGTCGATCATGCAATAAAGATTGGTATCGTGATATTATACCATTGACTACACCGAACACATATTTAGTTGTCACTTGGGGTAATTACCCTTTGATTCTAAGTTTAAATGGAGACGAGTGGGCATTGAGCTCATTGAAGCCAGAAGTCGAAGTCTTCCCTTGCTTTTCTTTTTCCACTACAATTGATACACTTCTTGGGTACCGGATTTCATCCAATTGGGGCCAAGGAGATGCATTAATTGCTACAGATTCAACAGGAAAGCATCTGTATCGTTATGTTCGAAGAAAGGATGGATCTATATTGACGCCTTCAAATTTATGCCGTGATGTTCATGTGGAAAGAGATAATATTTATTTGTCAATAACAGATAAAGGGTTGGTTAAGTTGGCGTTATCGCCAACCAGAGGTCATCGAGTAAATGGGGATACATTATTTTTAGATTTAATTGATCAGCAATTTGATACGACCTGCGTAGCTGCTAAAGTTTTAGCCCATTCCGAAGTATATTCAATTGTACATCGGATGCCAGACGAAGTAATTGCCCTTTCAAATAGAGGTGTCTTTAGTGTTCAGAATGACAACTCTGTTATGTATCATGATATGCCTGATTTAGGGAAAATTGTTCCGAAGTGTGGAGTGCAAACGACAGACGGCCATTTATGGCTAGGTACTCCAATTGGGCTATTTGAGTACGATTCTAATTTGGAAAAATTAATTCATTTGTATAATCGGAATACAGGATTAATTTCACAAAATATTCAAGATGTATTTTTAAATGACGATGATCGGTTATTATTAGGAACTAAATTAGGGGTATCCTATTTAATCGATGATCCGATCAAGTTGTCTCAACCCTCAATAATTATTGATGAATTATTCTTTGATAGTGTGCAAGTTTTACCAGTAAATAATATATATATAAGCACTCCTGGAAGAAAAAGTGTTACGATTAATTATTCTAGTACTGATTATCAGGAATTGCCCCATAATAAAGTTAGGTATAGTATATGTAATGGAAATGATCGTTGGTTGGAAGTGTCACCTAGTAGGGAAATAGTGATGCCCCTTGCTCCGGGGATGTATGAGTTAAAAATACAAGAGTGTGACAGTTATGGGCAGTGGACTTCGCCGGTTACTTACATTTATTTGCAAATACCTTGTAAATGGTATTGGAGTGTATGGTTGTGGGTTTTATTAATTGGTGGAATGGTTATGGTGTTTTTGCGAATTTGGCTTGACCATATTGAGACCGTTAAGGACAAGCAAAAGCTTAAAGATACTATTCAGTATTTGCGGCTTGAGACGATTCAGGCACAAATGAACCCGCATTTTGTATTTAATATGTTGGGCACTATTCAATATTTTATACTAAAAAATGATCGACTCTCTGCAAATAGATATTTGGTAAAACTTTCTAATCTTATTCGAAATTTCCTTGATTCTTCTATAAATAGTTCCATAGGTGAAAACGGCTATATCCGAAATGAAATTACTTTAAGGAAGGAGATTGAATTGATTACTGACTATATGGAGTTTGAGCGGATTCAGATGAATGAGAACTTTGAGTTTGTTTTGAAAATTGATGACGAGGTGAATATTGACAATGTGACCTTGCCTCCCATGTTATTGCAGCCATTTTTGGAGAATTCGGTAAAGCATGGTATTGCTTATCTGGATCAGGGCGGAATTATATTACTAAAAATATGGCAAGAAGATACTGGGTTGCATGTAAAGATCATTGATAATGGAGTTGGGCGGATTGAATCCCGTAAGAGGCAGATGGATTCACTTAGATCCTATAAATCGCATGGTACTGATCTGGTGAAGAAGCGGATCGAATTATTGAATGGGATTGGGTATGGCATAGGCCTGACAGTTACTGATTTAGACGAAGGTTATGAGGTTTATTTGATTATTCATTAATGATATAGCTGATGTTAAAGGTTGTAATAGTGGATGACACCAGGCCGAACCAGGAGATCGTTAAGGGGTATTTTGGTATGATGTTTCCTGATACAATTGACATATGTGGGGTGGCCATAGATGTCCAGCCCGCTATTGAATTGATCTCGGATTGCAATCCGGATTTGATAATTCTTGATATTCAATTGAAGACGGGAACAGGTTTCGATCTGCTTGATGGTCTTTTAGAAAGGAGTATCTCCATTCCTGAAGTAATTTTCATAACGGCATATGGAAAATATGAATATGCAACAAGGGCATTTGAGTATTCTGCAATTGACTTTTTGACGAAACCAATCGATCCTGACAAGTTTCAAATTTCTATTCAACGGGCTATCTCAAAGATTGGATCTATGGGAAAGAGCGAGCCTCAAATTAAGATGTTATTGGATCATGTCAGGGGGGGAGGGGTCAAGCATACCAAGGTGGCTTTTCATCGAATCAAGGGTATGATTGAATTCATTGAAGTGGATACGATCCTGTATTGTGAAGCGGATGGTTCTCTGACCAAAGTCTACCTTGAAGGTGGTGAAGTTGTGACGGTGATGCGCCATTTGGGGCACTATTCCAACATTCTCATCCAAGATTTCAGTTTCTATCCGATCAGCAATAAGACGCTTGTCAATATGGACTATGTCAAGAGTTATAATCACAGTGAGCTGGCGCTCACGCTCACTGGTGGGCAGGTGATCTATGCTTCCAGGCGGGGTGGTTCAGATTTCAGGAAGCTCCTGAATGGTTAGTGCCAGACCTTAGGGGAGGTCCGATCCCCTATTTTTGACCAGCTATTCCTTAAACCTACCACTTATTCTAAACTTGCTAGCGGAGAATTCTACAGATGATAGATTTGAATCATCATTCAATCATAATCATCTGGGAAATGAAGTGTACGGTCTGTGGTTTTGAGGAGAATCTGGCTCATGCTGCTGTATGTAAACAGTGTGGAGCTGCTTTTCAGGGCGCGAGTGCCATTGAAGACAATAAGAAGACAACGCTGAGTCTTGGGCAGGATCCGCATGCGGTTACCAAATACACAGTGCTCGGCAAGCAATCAGGCGCATTGGAGCAGCCATCAAATTCAGAGGGCCGGCATTGTGCACATTGTGGTTATCAGATGAGGAAGGGCCTGGATCTGTGTCCCAATTGTGGATTTGAGCATACATCATCAGTTGGTAATGCTGTTGTTCCAGAACAGAAGAGCACGACGAGAGTTGGTCCTAAGACTAAGCGAATAGAAGAATTTACTGGCGAGTCTGGAGGTCCGAGAATTAGTTTGATTCCAATAAATAGTAAGAAGGCTTCAAGTCTGGAAACCTATGGTCAAGAGTTGGTACTTGATCGGGGCAAGGTGGATGAGACGGATGACACTATCTCAACATCGCCCCATCTTCGTATTTACTTTGATGAAGAAATGAAGGAGTGGAGGCTGGAAAATGCCGCCACGAACAAGGCGGTTTTTATTCAGGTAGAGGGAACCGTTTCAATTCGACCCGGGGCTGTGATACAAGTCGGTCAGAATAAACTATTTCAGTTCAAGATCGAGGAATAATTGAATGATCAAGCTATGTTAGGCGTGAAGACCAGCGGTGTGTTCTACGAGAATGAAAGGATAAGTCTTCCTGAAAAACTTAATTTCAGGCAGGGTGACTTATTGCATCTTCATACTGGCCGCTATGCAGTTTCCCGGACCCTTGGGCAAGGTGGATTTGGCACGGTCTATCAATTGCTTGATGATCGGGGTGAATCTTTTGCTTTCAAGGTTCTCGATCTATGGCGGATGAAGCCCAATGAGTTTGATCAGATATCAGCACGGTTTGAGCAGGGCTTCAAGGCGGGCCAGGTAGAATCAAAATATCTCGTAAAAAATTATTCTCAAGGTAAGATTGCAGGGAACCCGTATATATTGATGGAGTTTTGCAGGAATGGTAGCCTTGGATCTCGACAGCGTGAGTTTTTCAAGTTTGAACGATTCGAAGATGTGGCTTTGGCTATTTTGCACGCACTTCATGACCTGCATTTAAGTGGTATCATACACCGGGATATCAAACCTGATAATGTTTTATTTGATGACCATGACACTCCTAAATTGACAGACTTTGATATTTCTGGAAATATCAATCAGCGGATGACATCTGCAAATTGGCGGGGAGCAGTCAAGGAAATCTGGGGTACAGCGGTATATGCCCCCCCCGAGCAATTGAACCACAAGGATGCATATGCTTTGACCCGGCCATCTATGGATATGTTTGCATTTGGGGTAACCTGTTATGAAACATTGACAGGTGGAAAGTATCCATATGGGAACTTTGAAGAATTTGAGAAGAATCCACTTGAGTTTTACAAGAAAGTGAAACAGGGTAAGTTTGAGCCTGTTACAGCATATCGATCGGATCTTCCGAGAGTTTGGGTAGATGCTATCCATGCCTGCCTGGTGGCTGATCCGGAGAAGCGAGTTCAATCTCCCAAAGAGATACTGGCTCTATTCGGATACCGTAAACCCGAATTGAATTATAATGAGTTTGTTCAGCATAATGAATGGGTCTTAAAAGTGATGAATGGTGAAGAAGTCGGTCGTGAGTACAATCTGACTCGGTTGTCTAAGAGCGCAAATCGGCAAGTTCTTCGTATTGGGTGGGACGCAAAGGGAGAGTCCGTCAATGACGTTCGACTCAAGGAGACTTTTACCAAATATATCTCTGAGAGTCATGCGACTTTGGAATGGGATCGAACTGAATGGGTTATACGAGATGGACAATGGTCACGATCAAAAGGGTGGCAGTCATCGTTGAATGGCACATTGGTCAATCAGGAGAGGATAGACAGTCTCACCGGCCGAAAGCTTCAGCATGCTGACATCTTAATGATAGGTGAGACTACTTTGAAAGTTCTTCATATTTGAAGCCGATGTCTGTGTATCAACAAAAGGATAGATTTGATGAGTACCTGATGGAAGAATACATCGGCACAGGATCATCAGCTGAAGTCTGGAAAGTAAGTGATCCAGATGGACATACGTTGGCGTTGAAGATTTTTGCGCCAGGTTCAGGACTTGATGATTATGGTCGATTGGTCTTTCGAGAGGAGTTTGAGAAGTCCTTTAGTCTGGAGCATCCGAATATTCTCCAGTCTATCCGGTATGGCGACTATGACGATAAGCCATTTATTATCATGCCCTACAGTGAGCAGGGTTCGCTGATGAAAGTCCTGAGGGATCGGATGTTCCAACGGAAGCGTGATGAACTTTCGTTTGAAACGTTGTTCACGGAAAGGGAGCTGGCCCTGATCATTCGTCAAGTGGCCGAAGCTTTGATCTACCTCAAGGAGAATGGCATCATCCATCGGGATATCAAACCGGATAATATTTTACTCGGGCAGCAGGATGGGCAGGTCCTTTACCTGTTAACAGATTTTGGAATCAGTACAAAGATTCGCAGAACTATTCAGAAGCAGACGCGACAGAAGATCAATACGGATTCTGGGATGACTCCTGCGTATGCGCCTCCTGAAGTTTATCGCGGAGAGGTGTTTTCAAAAAGTGATATTTTTTCACTCGGGGTTTCCGTCTTTGAACTGGCGACGGGAGAGACACCAGCAGGGGCAAGTGGTATTGGTATCGGACTGGCCATGTTGAACGGGGCCGATGTGCCTTCTTTGAGTGGTGACTATTCCGTTCGATTTCAGGAGTTGGTTGCGTCCTGTATGCAGTTGGATGAGCAGAAGCGTTGCTCTGCAGAGGATCTGCTTTTTTGGTCATCGCATTATTTGGATCAGGGATGGTGGCCCGTTATTCAATCTCCATCAGAGGTCCAATCTTTGGATCTCCATCAAGCTACTGCTGTTTCTGATGACCCACAGAATGTGGCCGGGGTTGAGGATCAATATGATAGTGAATACCTTGCTTTTGTAAAGAAGTATGGACAGCAGCAAGTTGACAGTTCAACTCACGAGTCAACACAGGTTCCTTCTCCTGAAGCAAGTGAACAGAAGGCAAGTAATGCGAGTGATCCTGTGGTTAATTCCCCGCGAAATCCCAGGAACACATGGTCATTCTATGGCAGAAACTACTCTGTTAGAGCATCCATGATCTCTTTGGTCATTGTGCTGGCATTAGGTTATTTGGGCGCTGTTTTTCTCATTCAACGGTCTGCTAATAATGCCTGGATCAATGGTCATGTCTCTATAGCATCCGAACGGTATTCGTGGGTTTGTACAATGACCGGGATGGACAGATTTTGTGAAAGAGCAGGAACCATGAAGGCATTGGATGAGTCGTTCATCTTCGGAGGGACGTTCATCTATAATCGAGCTGTTGTTCGGGATAAGTCGACAGGTAAAAAGGGATTTATTGATAAGTCAGGGCAAGTGGTAATTCCCGCTCGGTTTGACGATGTGGGTGGTTTCAATAAATTTGGCCTTGCGGCTGCAGCTTTAGAAGCTGGAAAGTATGGCATGATCGATCTGAACGGCGATTTTGTGATCGAGGCGAAGTACAGTGGATTGGATGTCAAGGAGGAATTTGTAGTAGGTGATCAAAAAGACACAATTTATTTTCAAACGCTGAATACGAAGTAAATACAGGATTATGACACGAGATACAGTACAACTGTCTGGCGGAAACAGTCTCAAGCAGACGATGGTCCAGGGATTTCGGGCAATGAGTGGTAAGGATGTACCCAATTTTACCATATTGTTTCTGGATCCTACCCGAAATAAACTGAAGGGGGATTTTATGAATGTGGTTGTCCCTTATGTGGAGATCGGGAGAAGCTCAAAGTGTGCTATTCGTTACGGAGAGGATTATCCCACCGTAAGCCGGGTGCATGCAGCTTTGCAATCCATTAATGGGCAGGTGGTGATCAAGCATTTGGGTACCAACCCCACATTGGTGAATGGGCAGCCCGTCCAGGATTCAATGGTCTTGAATAATGGGGATGAGGTTCAGTTGTCTTATGAGGGTCCACGGATTCGTATCAATACCTCAGCTGTGAAGACTTCCACCATGAAGTTTACACAGCGTATGGCGTTGTATACCAGTCAGGCGTTAGTACCTTACAAGAAGGCTCTTGCCATTCTAGGATCGCTATTGATCCTGGCCGTGGCTGGCTTCGGCTATGCCAATTGGCAGCAAAAGCAGACTATTGATCTGCAAGGCATGACCATTGAGGAGCAGCAATCTCGGATTGCTGATCTCGATTCCAAACAGAATATGAATGATCAAAAGGCTAATCAACTGAGAGGACAGTTGGCCTCCAACCGGCAATACACAGCACAGCAAAGGGCTGAAATGGAAGCTGAATTGAGACGATTGGAAGAAGATAACCGGATGATTGCTTCCGAGTTGCAGATGTTGGCGTCAAATGCTGAAGCAGAGAAGAATAAAATAAGTGGCGCAGATTTCCTAAAAGCGAATGAGCAGGATATTTATTTCATTTATGCTACAGAGATGACAACGATTCCGGCAGGTGGTGGAGCGCCGATTATTAGGACAGAAGGATTATGGGCAGGCACTGGATTTATTACCAGCGAAGGAGATTTTGTGACTGCTAGGCATGTGATTATGCCATGGAGATACAATGACGACGAATTGCTAATCTATAACCAACATGAAACTGCAGGTGCAAAGATCGAGGTGAAATTCCGGGCAATCTCTCCTTCTGGTGATAAATTTGAATTTACGTCCAATGAGATGAAAAGCTCTGATGCAAAGGATGAAAAATTTGACTACGAAGGGCATCCAGTAAAAGTTTCAATGAACAGTGAGACGGATTGGGCCTATATGCATATCAATGATCGTCATGGTTCATTTGTTGCTGATCGTAAGTTGTCTTCGCAATTGAATCCAGGTGATATTGTCCATGTAGCCGGTTATCAGTATGCCTATTATACCCAGGATGTGGAAAAAGGAATATCTCCAAATTATTCTTCAACTCAGGTTGCTCAGTCCGGGCTTCGTCAGGGAGTGATTCAAACCTCCAATCGGGGATTTGGCCAGGGTTCCAGCGGCGCACCGGCGATCGTTGAAGTCGATGGTGAATTCAAATTGGTTGGTATTGCTGTTGCCGGTGTCGGATCCGAGCAGGGTTTAATTGTGCCGATCGGAAATCTTCGTTAATCCATTTAAAATGACTGTCATGCGAACAATTAACATAACGTTCTTTCTTGCTTTTCTTCTAATGACCATCCGTGTCGAAACGCTTGATGCCCAGCAAGGGAAATTGCCTCCGTTGCCAGGTACTGAAAAAAGTAAAGCAAAACCAGAAGGTAATCTGCGGCCTTCGGATACCACAGAAGGTGTTACGGAGGTCCAGGAGAATAGTGAATATCTGATCGGCATGGCCGCCGCTATGAAAAATATGGTGCTCAGTGCCATTAAAGATGCACTCTTCGTCGTAAAGCAGGATTATTATATTGAAGATGGAAATGGTAATAAAACAGTTTCTCCGGGCAAAGACTATTTTGGCCGGAAGTATGGGATTGCTGTCGCTGCCAACGGTCGATTGTGGACAATGAGTAGTCAGATCTCGCCCTGGTTAGCTGATGAGGGATTCAGTAATGTCTCCGGTGTAAAGACTCCTGTTCGTTCTACGACAGGTGTTCGCCGGCTGGATGATTTCCGAAGTTTCAAGAATCAGACCATGGTGGCTCATGTGGAGAATAACCTCTATGTGGGTTACTATGACTACCCTGAACCCATACGGTATGCCTCGATCAGCAAGAATCTCCAACGTACGGAAGGACGATTGATCCTATTCTATGTAAATAATGGAGAAGATCCGGAGACTGCAGAGGTGCAGGCAAAAGTGTTTAATATTGATCCGGACTGGAACACAAAAGGCATGATCAGAAATCCGTTGCCAGACTATAGCGATAAGCTCTTTCTGGGTGGGGTTTATGTCGTCGAAGAAAGTCCCCAGGATGTCACTCCGCAAAAGGCAAGCGAGCAGCCCAGAAGCGGAAGAAACGGTCGGGGAAAGAGTAAGCCAACCGAATCTGCGAAAGCAGAAGGGCCGGCATTGGGAACAATTCAGTTCAAAGTGGTCGGACTTTATCAGCGGCAGGGCAATGACAAGTATATTGTTACGCTGCCGACGGAGATCGAAATGAAGGCAGAAGGGGAAGAGGCTCAAGAGAGTAAATCATCTCGTTCAGGCCGTTCAGGTCGTTCAGGTCGGTCAGGCCGTTCGAGTCGATCAAGAAGGTAGATTACCTTTCATCTTCTGCGTACGATAAAACTAACACGCCTTGCTGGAACTGCAAATCATAGGAAGAACCCATGTGGGTCAACAACGGACACTCAACGAGGACACCCTGGCCTTTGGGTTGGATAACGAGTGGTCCCAGTGGGCAACTGTTGAAACGTTACCTGATGAAACCGTCCAGCTAGACCGGGCCGCGATGATCCTCGCTGATGGCATGGGTGGAGCGGAAGCAGGAGAGATCGCGTCTGCACTGGCCTGTTCGTCTATGCAGGAGTACTTTTCAAGTGCCTTGTCATCCGTTCAGAAAGACGATGATGATATCATTATTCGTCTGCGACAGGGATTGCTATTGGCACATGATAGCATTGTTGCGGATACGATGCTTCATCCGGCACGAAGAGGAATGGGTACCACGATTATTGCCGGTCTGATTGATTGGGGTAAACTCTATGTGATGTGGTCGGGTGACAGTCGGGTGTATCGTTACTTCCCGACAGACCAGGATTCAAGTGGAAAGGAGCATCCTGATCATCTACAAATGATCAGCCGCGATCACAGTATGGTTTGGGACATGGTCCTGCAGGGTGAGTTGACAGCAGAGGAAGCACGTGTGCATACCTACAGCAATGTCATCACCCAAAGTCTTGGCGATGTCCAGAACAAGCCATCTCCTGATTATCGCGTGACCCCGCTCTATAAGGGAGATGTCTTGTTGTTTTGTACTGACGGGCTGAATGGGATGCTGAGCGATCAGGAAATCCAGGATCTTTTTCGAACCCATCAGGACTTGGTTCAACTTGCCGATGCACTCATTGAAGCAGCCAACCTGGCCGGGGGGACGGATAATATCACCCTGATCCTGGTTCGCGTAACCAATGGACCTGGCCGACCACATTTGGAGGATATCCACATTCAGGATAAAGTGGTCACCGAAGGAGGGGCTTCCCTGATGCAGAAAATGAAGCAACCTGTCGATGGGCCCTCCGTATCACCTCCGGACCATTTAAATCAGGTCTCGCAGCTGGACCATCCGGGTCGGAGAAGAAGAACCCGTATATGGCCATTCGTCCTGCTCTTTTGCCTGTTACCCTTGTTTTTGATCGGGTTGTGGTGGTACTTGAAAGTTCCGGAAAACAACCTGTCCATTCAGGAGCGCATCCAGTTTCTTCAGGCAGAGGACATCTCATCTTTTCTGAGTAGCAAAGAAAAATATAAATTTGATAGCCTGGTTCGCGAATACGAGTTGGGTCAGATCAGTGAGGATAAGATGCGCGGCGCCATTGAATATTATGAACAACAGGCTGGTGTATTGAACCCAACGGGCACGTTTGGAACAGTACCGGAGGGAGAGCGGACGGAAGAAACGGAGGTGAAGCGAGAAGTGGTGGCATCCGATAGATCCATGCCTTTTTGGAATAAGCATTTTCATAGGCTTCAGAAGGATGTCCGTGTATTGATGACAGGCATTCGAAGTGATCCAGGGCTTGGACAGAAAGAAAAGGAAGAATTTCTTACTGCCTTGATTATCCTGGAGAAGGAGATTCTGGCCTCATTTGATGAAACAGGGGTGGTCAAGTTTAAAGACGTCGAGGCCAGGGAGAAGCGTGATGAATTGCTGAAAAAGTACAAACAAGTCAGTGAGAACTATCGAAAATGGAAAGAGGAGAAAGCAGTTCCTGGCCAGGAAACAATCAGTCCGAAACAACCCGTATCCGCTCGTCAAGGTGAAAGAGAGTCAGTTTCAGACACGGTAAAGCAGCATAAGCAGATGTCTTCTCCACCGATTGATTCAGTGAAACAAAGCAAAGAGAATGAATAATCTACCAAACCATACGTGCCGATCAGGAGGGCCTACCCTATTTACTCAGATCACACTGGCCATTTCATTGATGCTCCTTCTCAATGGTTGCTTCGGGTGTGGTGGTGACGATCAGGAACTGGGAATCGCGGTGAACGGGCGGAGTGATCTGCCGGCTGAGGGTGAAGGTATCTATGGGGTGCAGGTCCGGACCGATTGTGCCATGGATTACTGTGTACCCGTTGGCGAGACGGTTCAATTAAAAGCATTGGGATGTGGCCATTGTGCCGGTGCGAAATGGACCATTACGCAACCGGATGGAACGAATTTCAAAACGGGCAGAGGAGATACCATGTCCTTCTATACCACGGTGCCAGGCACGTGGCTGGCTGTATTGGAATGGGAAGATCAGAATCCGGTGAAACACTTTATCATTGCCAGACCTAAGGAGGAGGTAGAATTGGCAGCTGCAGACCCTCCCGTCAGTGAACTGCCGGAAGTTACCCGGCGGGAGGTGCGAACCGGGACGTCTCTATCTGAATCAAAACCGGCAGAAAAGCAGGGAATTCTTGATCCGGTGAGTCCATCGGCATCTGTGCCAGTTTCAAAAAATGCCAGATCGGAGCCGGAACGCAAGGACCTTCCTGACCTGGATATTAAGGGGGTGGCACTAGAACTGGATGGCCGTCAGGCATTTCTGAACGGATTGGCGGATGGCCAATATCTGGTTAAGTATCGTCTGGATGGGAAAGACTACCAGAGGGATATTGAAGTGAAACAGGGCGCTGCAATGTGGCCGTTAATATTGGTGAGTACCAGGCGCCAGCAGGTAGAATTGTATGCTGTCCAGCGCAAGGTTGATCAAATGGAGCGGTCCACCCTGGTTCGAGCCACTTTCGGTGCCGATGCGCCAGCCGTTGCGTCAACACCCTCCGTGCCCAAGGAAGAATCGAAACCCGCTCCAGTGAAGCAGGCTGCTGCGATGAAGGGAAAATCTGAACGGATTGGGCCCAAACAACCTGCTGGTATGCCTACTTGTGCGAGTTGGGTAACCAAAGCTGAACTGACGCTCACCGCCTCTGGACCTTGTGAATTACGTGACGCCTGGCTATGGACAGATCAGGATGGTACAGTAAAGATGCACGTAAAAACAAAGGATGGCTCCATTAGTAAGCGATTGCCTGCCGGCTACAATCAGGTCACATTGACCAATCTTGATATTGTCTTAGCCCAGGGTGAGACGGCAACGCTGGTTCTGGAAAGTGTAGGATGTCGGATGGCAAACCTGACAACCTGTTCACCTGCAATCAATCAGTCCAGCATTCTGAAAATTGGGAATCTGAGTGGTGTGAGTGTGTTATCGGATATGTTGATCCGGTATTAGTAGTAGTTGTTCGTTAAGATGGATTTTAGTTAAGAATGGAATTTTCACTTTGAGATTGAAATAAGAACTCCTTGATATGCAGTCATGTATGTGCCAAATGAGAATATTAAAGTTATTCAATATGAGCAGATGGTTTGTGATATTGTTTTTTTTAATATCCTACATAAGTGAAGTAGGTGCTCAGTTATCTGCAATGGAATTTACGCCGAATAGTGCAGCTTGTAATTTGACTTCTTCAATTGGGATAAGCGTTGCCCCTTGTGCTTATGATGGTACAGCATCATTAGTCATTATTGCTACCCCAGAGGTGCAAATAGTCGGAGCAAATCCAATTTCTATAGCTAATGGGGAAGGCACCTTTGAGATCCATATTGATCAGGGTTTTTCCGGAACTTTCGAAATCGGTTTTCAAGTAGAAACTGTAACCAATGACAACGGATGCAATACCTATCCGGGTGATTCGTGGGCAGAAGAATTTGCGGCGTCTTGTGTGTGCCCAGACATTGACCCGATCGGGGATGTGATAGCCTGCGAAAGTTATGTTTTACCGATAATTACAGGAACCGGTTTAACAGGTAATCAAGCTTACTACGATGAACCGAATGGAGGAGGGAATATGTTTGATGAAGGTGCAACAATTACAACTTCTGGCACTTATTATGCCTATGATGGTGAGTCGGGATGCGAGGATGAGGAAACATTCATGATTACAATTAGCTTACCAGTTTCCCCGACATTCAGTTTTGCCACGACCTATTGCCAGGGCGATACGCCAGATGATTTGCCAACGACCTCGGACGAGGGGATCACAGGGACATGGGATCCGAGTAGTATTTCGACTTCAAATGCAGGTACGGAAACGTATACTTTTACACCGAGTGGCGGCGAATGTGCAAATGAAGTAATGGTAGATGTAGAGGTCAATGCCCCGACAGATCCGACATTCAGTTTTGCCACGACCTATTGTCAAGGCGATACGCCAGATGATTTGCCAACGACCTCAGATAACGGGATTGCAGGAACGTGGGATCCGAGTAGTATTTCAACTTCAAATGCAGGTACGGAAACGTACACCTTTACACCGAGTGGCGGCGAATGTGCAAATGAAGTAATGGTAGATGTAGTGGTCAATGCCCCGACAGAACCGACATTCAGTTTTGTCACGACCTATTGCCAGGGCGATACGCCAGATGATTTGCCAATGACCTCGGACAATGGGATCACAGGAACGTGGGATCCGAGTAGTATTTCGACCGCAACAGCAGGTGTGATTACATACATGTTTACTCCTGGTGTTGGCCAGTGTGCAGCACCGGTTACGATTGACGTAACAGTGAACCCCAATCCTGTCCTTAACTCATTTGCCATCCAGCCATCAGCTTGCGGCCAGATGAACGGTGCTATTGATATCTCTGTGAGCAATTGTCCCGGCTCATGTATCTATAATTGGGTCGGGGTTGGGCCAAATAATTTTTCAAGTTCGGAAGAAGATATTTCCGGACTTGCACAAGGTACTTATGCACTCACTATCACCAATGGTGATGCTTGTATCTTCGATACGCTTTTGACCGTTCCCTCTCAGGATGGACCTCAGATTTCTGCAATTACCGGATTGATGGATGGTGGCCAGTATTGTCAAGACACCATGGTGGAACTTGGCGTAAACGTTACAGGGGGAAGCATGCCTTATTCCTTCCTCTGGGATGATGGTAGTCAAAATTCTACCCGGAAGTTAGTGCTTCCGACACCCGTACAGGGAAGCGAAAACAAGAGCTACGCGGTGACTGTCTCAGATGCAACCAACTGTTCTGATGAAAAAACAATTTCCGTTGATGTATTCCACAAGGTGGCCGTAAATGCCGGGGATGATGTGTCCGCTTGTGTTGGAAAGATGGTCATTCTGACCGGTGATATTGGTTATGGGAGCGATCCGAATTGGTCGATCCTCTCTGGACAAGGTAATCTGGATCCCACTGATCCACTGAATGCAATATACAGCCCGGGCAACCAGGAGGTAGGCGAAGTCTTGATTCGGTTGTCTTCCGGGCCAAACGGGGCGTGCCCTGGTTCTTCTGATTCCCTGATCATTGCCTATAGCATTCCAGCAAAGCCTATGTCGAGCAATACTTCGTTCGCTATTTGTGCCGGGGATACGCTCATTTTATCTGTCGATCAACCACCTTCGGGATTCAAGGTCATTTGGAGAGATACAAGTCAGGCAATTGTAGGAAATGCCAAGGATCTGAGCATTGGTGTTCCTGGGGACTATACGGCACATTACTATGATGCAACATTGGACTGTGAGGGCCCCGGCTTGATATTTACAGTCACTCAGAAAACCGGTCTTCCGGCCGCAGATATTACCATCGAATTGCCGGCCAACATCTGTTCTGGCGATGTGGAACTTGGGGTCGCTTTCCCGTCTGGAAGCGGGAATGTGGAGGTGGAGTGGTCTGTTGATATGATGGAACAAATGGGTAATCCTGTCCAGTTTAACCTGTCTGCGGGCAAGAAAATGGGCTTTGTGACGGTTACGGACGAGTCGGGATGTCCAACAAAAAAAGATGTTCTCTTCAGTGTCCTCCAGACTCCGTTGGAGTCTGACTACGCTGTTGACCCTGACAGGGAATTGTTCTGCTTTGAGGAAACCGCAACTATAATAGCAAAGAAATCAGATTACACGTATCAATTGACGAACCCGACAGGAAATACCTCGATCACGGATAATGGTAATGGATCCTGGATTTGGGATCCAGAAGGATATGTCGGTCAAGCCATTGTGGAACTGGAGGTGAGGAATGAGGCCAATGATATGGTTTGTTCGTCGAACTTTACTCCAACCATCACCTGGCGCAAGGAACTCAATCCTGATTTTAATATTGCTGGAACAGCTCAAGTCGGAAAACAAGTTACAGTCTCTTTAAAGACACCCCTGGATCTAGCTTCTGAATATGCAATTTTATATGTCATCCGGCCATCATCAAACATTGATACCATTCCATTTAATTCGGATACTGTACAATATGTCTTTTTGGAGTCGAAACTGAATATGTTGCAGGTGGTGAGAGGATTTATCATTGATCCAATGTGTGAGGTTGACACAAAGAAATCATATACCATTTCCGGTGCGAATGACTTGGTTGCCGGTATTCAGGTTGGGATATTTCAGAACGACGTGGAACTTTGTTTTTCTCCAAATGAAACGATCTGTTTCTCAGCTGCCAATTCTACTATTGGAACGGATTTTGGCAAGTACGGAACAAACGCTAATATTATTGATTCAATCTATTGGTTGGTAACTAAGAATGGTAGTGAGATCTATAATTGGAAGGGGAAATCTGGAGAAGCGCAAGCAAGTATACATCTATTAGATACTAGTCATTGTATAGCTTTAGAAATTGGCATGTACACGATTAATCTTGAGCTTCAACAGAAACAGTTTGATGATTCAATTGAAAAATCAAAAGCTACGTTCAGCTTTTCAGTCATTGCCCCAATAACGGAAGTGAATTTTAAGGCTAAAGAGATTTCAAGCCAGCAAGAGCAGGTTACCAGTGGTCCTACTGATTTGCTTTATCTGTGTCCAGGACAAACCTATATGATCAACCCGGATTTTACGGGCATTTATTCCGATACCACGTCGAATAACTCTTTTGTATTTGGAGGCAATACGAGTTCGGCTCCACTGCAATATACAGCCGATAAGCCGGGTACTTCTGTGGACCTGTTCTTCACGGGAAAGACTGCCGGTGGATGTTTGATTTCGGATGCACTGCGGTTGATCATTCGTCCGCAACTGGATGTCTTTGCTGCGGACACCCTGCGGGTTTGCAATGGAGATACCCTGGATGTCGACATCGATTCAGGTTACACATCGACTATCTGGTCCTGGGATGATGGCAGTATGGAGGCAAAGGATTCGACATCGATCCATCTGTTGCTCAGTGAATCAACTACATTGTCCATCCAGGCGGACAGCCTGGGGTGCTCTTACAGCGACTCGCTGCACATGCAAGTGGTCAAGGTAGAGGGTGACGTTGAGGCCTGGCCAGAGCCTGGTTGTCCGAATGGCCTGTATCGGGTCGTACCCGGGGCAGGTACGGTGATCGACTATCTGTCCCCGTTACCGGGTCTGGACACCTTGAACTCATACTTCTTCCGGGTACCTCTGGAATTGCTCAATGATACAGTGATCATTGGTTTGCGAAGCAGGGAGCTCGCGGGTTGCCAGTCAGAAATCAGGGATGTGTATCCATCAGATACCAATAGTTCTGCTTTGGGTGAATTATTTGCGGATTTGTGTACGCAAACACTTCTGGTGCCAGGAGACCAATGTTCAGGTGGCGAAGGGACGTGGTACCAGATCGATAAACTGTCAGGAGCCGCTAATGAGGTCCTGGGTGCGAAGGAGAATTACCTGAACCAGGTCAGTGATGACTCCCTCGGGCAATATACCTATGTCTTTGTGTGTAGTGACTCCTGTGCGCAGGTCGCCACTACACGGAGTGAAGGCCCTCATTCGCCACCATGTGCTCCGGGCGAGATCTCCTGGTCCTTTCAATTGATGCCTAACCCTGCCAATACGTTCTGTACTCTTCAGCTGGTGTCGGATGCCCCGGGGAATTATGACCTTGTCCTGTATGATATTGCCGGCAGGATGATGGGGAATACATCCCTGAACCTTCCGGAAGGATCCAATGAAGTTCCGATCGATGCATCTCGTTGGTCATCGGGCATGTACATCGTCGTGCTGTCGGATGAACAGGGTCATCGGCAAATGGCCAAACTCATCATCAGTCGGTAAATGATGGTCATGTCTGCCTATATGTGGTTGTGGCCATGTGCCCTGGTCAGCTTGCTCGGCAAAAACGGGATGACCCAGCAGACCGATCATCTTCGTTCGGAAGGGAATGTGATCCGCAAGGAAGATCAGAAAGTACGTGATCTTGTCCTGGAGACCCTGTGGGATTATGAGAAATATTGCCTGGGTCTTGGCGAATGCCCGGATGGCCGTGCGGCTGGATGTCGGGCTTGTCGGGAGCTATTTTCTTCCTGGGCAACGGTCTATGACGATCTGCATGAGGAAAGTGAGGGGCAAATGGACAGTGGCGTCTTTTATGACTTTCAGCAACTGACCTATCCTGAGGGTATTCGCGCATCGTTTGAGGAGGAGTGGATGGCTGATCTCCTCTTGCCCGGACGGGAAGGAATGCGAATCAGTCCGCCATCGGATGATCTGTCTGAATGGTATACCGTAGGTCTGACTGTAACGAAACTGTTGTGGACACGGATCGACCCCTCTGGTCGGGTCGAGCCATTAAAGCAACCGCGGAATGTGCCCTTGCGATTTGAATTGCGTGTAAATCCCAAGATAGAAATGGGACGCATCTCCAATATTTATTTCAATCGAAAAGAATCGGGTAAATCATGAAAACGTACAATGATCTCTTGACCTTCAGGTGGCTGCTCTTTCTGGTTCTTTCGATATTCTGGGGTGCTGAAGGATTGGCTCAATCGCAATTTCCTCCTGTGCGAAGTGATTCGATTGTTTGGGGTGAAGGGCTGGTGTCCTCCGATGATCGGGACGCCATTGTCAAGGCCATTCGGATTGGTATGGACCGCTATTGGAATTTGAGTGATTTTATCCATCCTGATCGCGGGACGTTCGATGAAGAAAAGGGCCGGGAATTTTTACAACTCTTTCAGGGCAGTGATAAGGTCTATAATGACCTGGCAGGTTTGGAAGGTGAGCAGGTTTCCCCGGCGCATTACCGCGATAAAGTGGGACTGAATATGGCCAATACGGGAGTTCAATTTCGCATTGGTGATCCCTATATTGAGGATATCCAAAAGGTGGATGGTTATATTGTTGCCAAGGTATTATTCACAAAGACGATGTTGAACGGACTGGATGATCGGAATCGTATCATCATGTATCCATTGAAAAAAGCACCAAGGCTACCCCTTTCTGTTGAAATGAAACTTTCACCTGATGGAGCGGGGGGTTATCAATCATCCATCTATGCTATCCGAAGTAATCATGTCCGCGTCAGGAAAGAGACAACGGGAAGGTACCTTGATCTTTCCGCCGGGGGTATATCCGGATTGTCATTGAATACCACTCTGGCACGGCCCTGGGAGGGGTTGACTGCCCCTGACGGAAGCTATGTTGCCGGGCACTTCGAGGTCCAGAAGGCTGGCCATTTCAGAAATTCTGATCGCCTGTACTGGATCGTGGGACTTGGTATTCGAAGAGGCATATTGACCACCTCCCTACCGGAAGGGCTTACCGATGAAACGGAATATGATTCACGGATCATCAATGGCGTATCCTACGGGGTAACGAATTGGGAGATCACCCAGCTCCATCCGGGGAGTGAGGTGGTGATGGAGCACTGGACCGGATATGTGCCGGTCGGTGTGCGGTATCAACTCCGTCCAGGACTTCAAACTGAATGGTTGCTGGATGCGCAAATCCTGGCAGGTTACAGCATCATTAGTCAGGATATGCAGGGAACTATTCAGCGGAGTCGATTATTTGGCCCCCTCCATGAGCCGATCTGCGCTCCTGTGCGTGCCCTGAAGAAAGGCGATGAGCGAACGACCTGGTCCCAGCCTTTTGTCAATTTTCGCTTCTCTCCAGGATATTATCATGCTATTGATAATTGGGGTAGCAGTACGCGTACGGTCGGTTGGTTTGTTCGGGCAGATATAGAGCTGAGCCTTTTACCTCTGTTCAGTCGAGAGGGAGATGAGCAGTGGGCTATCCTGGATGACAATGGCATTTTGGACCTGAACACTGAAGCAGGTGTCCTGTACCAAGCAGTAAGTCCTCTATCTGCAGGGATACGAATTGGAGTTTATTGGAAAATGTATTAATCATTTAGATTGATTGTTATGAAACGTGTCCATATCCTGATCTGGTTTCTTCTCTTTTTATTCACTCATGAGATTTATTCTCAGGAATACAGAAGAATTTTACCAAGGCCCTCTCAGTTTGAGAATCCGATGGACTATTACAATGAGGATATGTCCATGAGCCCGGAAATGATTCGCTTTATTGAAAATGACAGTAGAACCAGTACAGATAAATGGGTGGTTTTGTCGGACCGAAAGAACAATATTCTATATGACAAGCCAGATGGCATTCCCAAGGTGATAAAAATGGATTTTTTAGACAAGGCCTTTGTCGTTGAGAAAAAAGGTAACTGGCTCCATTTGATCAAGGGTGAATATACAGTCATTAGAAATGGGACAAATATCCACAAAGAGAAGGTGGAGGAATTGGGTTGGATCCAACGGGATAAATTGATTCTTTGGGATAAGGCCTTAAAGGATCCAGAGACAAAAATCCATAGAAAAGTGGTGTTGATCAATAAGGATTATGAAGGTGCCAGGGAGGTCGTTCGATCCGGTGTTGGTGACACCATTCCGACCTATGCATCACCAAATGGACGTTACCCCAAGGAAGGGCAATTGATCTACAGTTTTTACTATGTCGTCAAGAAAGAGAATGATCATTTTCTGGTTGCCCGGGACTATGAAGGTTTGACAGGCTTCAGTAACAGCATTATTGGTTGGGTCTCTAAGTTCAGGGCGTCCGAATGGGATACTCGCCTTGCCTTGGAGCCCAATATTTATGAAGATGCATTAACAGGACGAGTCCAGTTTCCGGACTTTCAGGCAGCCCATTATCTGGATTTCGTGCAAGCGCGGGCCCATCGATTGACTGGGAAACGTCAGGAGCGAGGCTTGATGGTTGTGCATGATCCTGCAGCCAGTCAACATGTTTCTGAATGGCCAACTCACATCATTAGAAAAAAGAACAGTGACACACAGGTTGAGGAGAAGCTTCGTATGAAACGGTTTCCAGGCGGTGTATTGCGGTCTCCAGTGTTGGATTATGATAGAAATTCAGGTGATTACTATCAGACAGCCGTAGTGGACGAGATCCGTATTCGGGATGTGCTGGATCTCAGGCAGATTGGTCAGATGGATGAATCCAGTTTTGCCCAACAGGCCAAGGTTGCTGAGAAGTATATGAAGGATGCAAAGACCTGGAATGTGGTTTTCCTGATTGAAGGCACTTATGATATGCTCCCGTATCGTGATGAAGTATTGAGTGTTGTGGATAATATGGGGCAATACCTTGATGCCCTGGGTGATGGGAAGCTAATCCTGCGGACAGGAGCGGTGGTCTATCGGGATGTCGCGGATGAGGCAGAAGGCAGGTTGATCGAAGTGTTGCCCAAAGGAACGGTTCAGCAAACCAGAAATGCCCTGGCCAACATCCGATTTTCCAATACCGATCCGGCCGATGATCGGGTAGCTGCCTTGGAATATGGTTTGGAACAGGTCTTGTATGCCGGTGTTTTCTCCGAAGATCAGGTCAATGTGATTGTGCATCTGGGACAGGGTGGTGATCTTCATCAAGATAGAGGGAGAAAATCAAGCAGTAAAGGACACAAGGCCTTGCTCACCGCAGATCGCCGTGAAGCTCTTTACAAAGGTTTCGGCCAATATCAGGTGCATACATTGAGTATGCAGATCAGGAATACTGGGGGCCTGGCTGGGGAACGTTTTCTCACCGCCATGCAGAATATGATCTTAACCACAGCTCAGGATGGGATCATTCAGGCAAGGAGTTTTGCCAAGGAAAAAATGAATTTTACTCTGTCAGCCAATCCACATATGATCGATCCGATGGAATCTGGCTATTCTGAAGGTCGTGCCTGTCGATTGCGTCTGGAGGATGCGGCTACGGTTGGGGTGGTTTTCAGCCCAGGTCCTGATCAACAGGTTCGGTCATCCCAGATTCGGGATGAAATTGATTTTTTCCTCAACCAAACCCTGGAATATGATCAGGCTTCTCGACGGGCTGTAGATGACGTCATGGGAGGGGGGCGCGCCTTACAAGATGTCCCACATCAGTTTCAACAAGTTGTAGTGGACCAGGTGCGAAAAAATTTGCTAGGAGTTATGTCCGAGTCAGAACTGAAATTGTTACAACATTTCAAGTTCAGGCTGATGCTGAAAAGTTATGTGCCTATTGATATCAAAGGAATGAAATACCCTTTGTTTAGCTATGTGGTCTTATTGAATGAGGACGAGTTGGAAAAGACAATTGATCGATTGACCAACCTGGCGACCGTATTTACGAAGCCTGACTTAAGGGAAGCACTGTATAACGCCTTATATCAACAGTGTGATGAAGTGTATTATGGTAACCTGAATACCAGGGAGGCCAAGAATTTAACCTATAATGAAATTGGATTACTCCTATCAGGTATTGAGAAAGGGATGGGAATTAAGTTGCCTATACCGGAGACCTGGAAACTTGGCGATATCCTGAATGATAAAAAGGTTGATGAAGGGGAAATAATGGCGTTTGCCGAAAGAATGGTGTCCAACCTGTCGATCTTGCGAGATCAGATCAAGAATGCCGATTATCCCTATTCGTTTACACGCGGTGATCATACCTATTATTGGGTGCCCATCGAATTTACACTTTAGCGCATGAGTGAAGTTGCCGCAAACCCTGTTCTGAGCGTCCGTGATCTGCAATGTGCCTATATCCATGACCATCCTGTTTTATCCATACCTGAGTTGGATATCTACCGGGGAGAGTTGGTCTTTCTCCTGGGCCGTTCGGGGATAGGCAAGAGTACTTTTCTGGAAGTGGCCGGTGCGATGAACCTTCCTGGTGGTGGGATCACCGGGTCGATCTCCTATTTTTCGGAGGGCGAGGCCGTCGATGTGATCGATCTGTGGTCCAGGGATCAGGATGTCATCAGTTCATTCCGCAGACAGCATCTCAGCTTCGTCTTCCAGGAGACCAATTTGATGGAGAACTTCAGTTCCGGAGAAAATATGCTTCTTCCCGGCCTGATCCAGGGAGGAGATGAGGGGGTGATCCATGAACGTGTTCGGGCCTTTATGGACCAACTGGGTTTGGAGCAAAAGCTTTTTGACCAGCATCCCAATCGCCTCAGTGGCGGGCAACGTCAACGGATGGCATTTATCCGGGCCTTGAGTGGTCATTTCGAAGTGCTTTTCGGCGATGAGCCCACTGGGAACCTGGATCCTGCAAGTGCTGAATCATTGATGGAATTATTGAGAAGTCACTTGCAATCCTCCGGTAAAAGTGGCGTTCTGGTTTCCCATGACTTTAATCTGGCCTCCCGATTTGCCAGCCGAATAGCCGTGATCACTCATGATCCCGATCGATTTGGGACGGGGTTACTTGACAGGGAGAATATTTTCTGGATCAGGGATGGCCATTGGGTGAACAGGGACAGGGAGTGGTCGCATGAAGAGCTGTCAGTCAGGTTGTCGAATTTGATCCGGAATCAGGAAAGATTGGTGAAGGCATGAAACGAGCATCTTCGGGAGCATATCGGTCTCTGTTTATCAAGCGAGAATTCAGGGCGCTTTTGGGTCCGGGCTATGGCTATTTTGTTCGTTTGGTCGCTTTGATGATGGCCATGTTGCTGGCCCTGGGGATTTCCCTGGGCGGGTTGGAACAGTTGCGTATTCGGATGGATGACCCGTTTACCAATACTCTGGAAGTCGCTATCCCTTTAGGTAGCGGCGATCTGGCCCAGGAGGCATATGATAGTTTGATGGTGCCGGATGTGCGGGAGGCGCTGTATATTGAAGGGGGCGAATTTTCCCAGGTTACACTGGATTGGTTGCTGGATATGAAGCTGGGCGAGGCGCGTTGGTTTCGTAATCGTTCCCTTGCTGTAGACAGTCGACTCACCCATCAGTTACTGACGGATCCGGATCTGCTATATCGGGATGTAGGCCCGGAGGGTTTGCCTGAGCGACCGTCTGATCAATGCGGTTTGATCGTTACAGAGGAGACAGTGCGCCAATTGGGTTTGGATCCCCATACCCTGGAAGCACTGCCTTTTCGATTGGAAGGAAATGAAGACAGTTCGTCGTT
This sequence comes from Bacteroidia bacterium, assembly GCA_030429045.1. GTDB lineage: Bacteria > Bacteroidota > Bacteroidia > Chitinophagales > Saprospiraceae > JAGNXB01. Next base: position 30,394 of record JAUIEA010000028.1, read on the forward strand.
TACATTGTTTCTGCCGGTATTCGCTATCGTCAAACAATTACCCGGAGGATGTGATTTGGCCATGCCTGATCCTATGGCGGTGATGCGAAATGAGCCTTATGAGCGATTTGTGCGTCCTTTTGATCGGAATAATCAGGTCTCGCTCCTTGTTCCTGATCTGGATGAAGATGAAATTCGAGCACGCATTGAATCATCTCCATATGCTGGTGAGATTTACCATGTGGTGTCCAGTTCGGCCAAATTGGATGATCATTACACCTATACCCAGGTCACTCTCAGTCTCCGGGAGGATGTCGGTGTGGAGAAAAGGCAGGTCTGGAGGAAAAGGCTGGAAGAACTGGCTGGTTCTGCCGATCGTCGTGTTTTGTTGACCTATCCCTGGTATTGCGACAATGAGGGGGAGAACAGAAACATGGAGATCAAAAAATATCGCTTGAATCTTTTCTTCTCCCAGCTGGATAATGTGCGAGAGTTTGAATTGAAGCTAAATGAAGTGGCAGATGGCTTGAGCATCGATATGTCACGGATCGAATCCAGTCGGAATTTTTCTCTGGTAGCCCGCTTAACGGCGATCCTAAGTGCAGGTCTTTTCCTGTTTTGTTTATTGGGTATGGTGTTTTATATGAATCATATGGTCCAGAATCATTTGTATCGAAACCGGCAGGGTCTTGGGACATTGGCGGCCTTTGGTCTATCCCGAAGGGATCTCAATGGGATGTACAGTCAGATAATTATCCTCTATACTGTATTTGCGACCGGATTTGGATTCCTGCTGGTCTTGATGGTAAAAGGAATTCTCGAGTTGCTCGGTACTGCCAGTTATTTGGTTATTCTTCATCCTTATCTTTTCGTGGCGATCCTGCTGGGATGGGGCGTGGTTATCTTGAGTACCCGGAGAAGTATTCACCAGTATTTACAAAAGACCCCTGGAGATCTCATCTTTAATCGATAGTTTCTATGAAGACAAATTGGACGTTTGGTCTGATCAGTTTGTTGCTAATCGTGGCCTATTCTTGGTACTCATGTCGATCAGGTGACTCTGAAATCGACACGGAGGCATTCGTCGATTCAATGGCAAATGATGTCCTGGTTGAGGTTTCGGATACCGCCATGATGAATCCCGATCTGGGCCAGGCGGTTAGTCAGGAGACAAGAACAATGATGGTGAAGGAAAAGGCCGAGCTAAAGGAAAAGATCAGGAAGAAGGTGGAGGAAAGCAAGATGAAGGATCAATCATGCGAAGAGATCCTGGTTGACTACACGCGGATCATGGAGGATTGTGTCATCAGGAATCGATGTAGTGCGCTTGAAAACTGGGATTTTCGGGATATCCGGTTCAAGCAATGCCGGGAAAAGGTGTTGCAGCGACAATTTGACCTGCTAGAGATCAGGATGGATTCTTTGGAAAGCCGCATGGAAAAGAACTAGATCCAATTGGGTATAGGGTTTAAGAGCGGATCGATCCAGGGGCATCTTCGATGACCGCTTGGGAATATCAATTTTCTGGTTGTTCGGTGGTGAGAAGAGGTGAGTAGAATGCACACTTCCATCGGGTAGGGCTAGCCAACAGGTTCATGTGCTGGTTGGCATCGGGGAGACAAGTATCCGGGACCCTGCATCGCGGGTCAAATGAATGAGGCAATGGGAGGAGCAGGGCAATCTGCTAACCCCTTGTTCGAATGGCCTTTTAGGCGCTGATTCTGGCAAATTGATGCCACCTATTCAGCATTTTGACCACTTGTTCTTCTGCTACGCCAGGTGACGGGCTAGTTTTGGTAAATTCGGCGTATCAAATATCCAAGCACAATGAAAGCGAAATTGTTGATGACTGCCAGTTTAGTCGTTTGTTTTTCTTCCATTATCCTGGGGCAGGACTCCTACCGACCCTATCCAGGGGAATTGGGTGTGGCTCTTCGGGCCAGAGGGATAGGTCCGATCAGGGATAACCAGTTCGACGGTGTCTTTGATCTCGGGTTGTTTGACCAGCCTACTTTGCAAGTTCGGTATATGAAGTCTGATCTCTGGACATTTAGATTTGATCTTGCCATTGACGGTTTAAGTGCCAAGGAGACTACACGAGATGAAGAAGAACTCTCAGGAGGTGGTGTGCGAGTGGAGGAAACCGAAATCACTTCTTCCCGATTTGATTTTATCTTTGCACCTGGAATTGAATATCATTTTACCGGTACAGATCGTCTGGATCCCTACTTCGGCATGCAGGTGCCATTCAAATTGATTGGGAAGTTAACTGAAACCAATTCTGAGAAGATTGATGCAGGAAGTGATTTTAAATCATCTTCAATGGTAACAACAGTTACACCAGGAGGTGTTGGATTTGGTATTGATATTTTTACTGGATTTAATTATTTTGTTACCAATCGGTTAGCGTTAGGTTTGGAATACAACCTTGGCGTTTTGTCAGAAAGGGTTGGCGGAACATATACGACCAAAGTGACGACAGAGGTGACCAGTGGAGGGAATACTACAATGAATGAATTTGAAGATTCATTTGAAGCGACGGCTACCCAAACCGTTTCGACGAATAGAGGCGTTTTAAGTTTTAATATTGTTTATTTCTTCGGTGATTTTTAAATTCTGAAATGATGAAGATTCTACTCATCACCGGAGTGATAATAGCCATTTCCTGTTTTGGTCATGGAATTATTTTGGCCCAGGATTCTTTTACTGATCGGGGTATCTTCTTTCTTCGTGGTTCTGGTTCATTTAACGTCTCATTGCAAGAAGGTACACCTTTAAACCTCAGTTTGGGGGGTGGTTATTTCCCTTTTCATGATATTCTGATTGGAGTGGATATGGAATATGTTAGAGTTGATGACTTTGACGATTTTAGTGCAGTGCCCTTTGCCCGATACTATTGGAGACAGCTACTTTTTCTCGAAGGCGGTTATTACTCTTTCAAACAGGGGGATGACTATTTCTCCTATTTGGAAGGAGGAATTGGTTATATCTTTCTGTTGAATGACTATGTCACCATTGAG
>JAUIEA010000195.1 GCA_030429045.1 Bacteroidia bacterium
AAATCTCGGCTTCCGGATCAACACCGTGATCAAGCCCCGGATCGATGTCAGCATGGATATCCTCTACAGCCAGAGAGGCTCGCAATCTGCATTCTCCCTGAATAATGCCCAACTACTCAATCGCTACAACCTGCATTATATAGAAGTGCCGGTGATCTTTCACTACAAGGATTGGGAGGTAGAAGTAGACAATTCAAGCTTTTTCCGAATGGACTTTCAGGCGGGACTGGCCTACGGGCGCCTGTTCAGAGCCCGCGCCGAAGCCAACCCGTTCGAGGGCCGGGAGGACCTGCTGAATGAGAACGATTTCAGCTGGATCATCGGAGCCGGATATCATGCCAGTCCACATCACAGTTTCCATTTCCGGTACACCAGCTCCATCAATCTGCTGTTCAACGACCTGGAAGCGTTAAACGCAAAAGCATTACGTGGCTTTTTCCTAACCTTGCAGTATCTCTATACATTCTGATCCATGAAACCAATCCTCTTCTTCGTCACTGCCTGCCTGATCACGTTCACCTCGTGTGAAGAATCGCCCCAGCCCGTTGAACAACCCGAGCAAGTCGTGGAGGCATTACCAAAACCTTCCGGTTCATTTATTCCGACTCCTCAAGAGTGGCTGGACAGTCTCGCAGGCATTGTTACGCAGATCGATTATGTGTTCTTCAACCTGCCCATCAGTATGGCCATGACCGACCAACCTGCTATCCAGTCTGCATTTGCGCAAATGGATACCAGAGAGCCGGTGCCTCTTTCCTGGGACTGCCCGTCCATCGCTCGGATCTTTTATGTCGCCCAAGGAGAAACCGTAGGTATTTCGGAATTGTATTTTTCGGAGGGGTGCACCTATCTCCGGTTTTATGAGGACAATACCATGACAACTGCCGTCCGGCTGAATCAAATGGGTGTCAAATTCCTGCTCAACCTGGGGGTCCCACTACCCAAAATGCAAGCTTCATCCTCCGGCAATGCTCCCCAAGGCAGTCATTGACCTGGGTACCAATACCTTTCATCTACTTGTTGCCCACTGTCGCGACAGGGTTCTCACAACTGTCCATCGTGAACGGCACTTTGTCAAACTGGCACGTCAGGGGATTGAGCGGATCCACACTGGTGCCGTAGAGGATGCCATGGCTGCTGCCCACCAATTCCGGCACATCCTCAGTCTCCATCAGGTAGAGGATGTATCCGTCCTGGGTACAGCTGCATTGCGCATGGCTGAAAATGCCCGTGATCTCAACCACCAACTGGAGCAGATCCTCGGGCACCCGATCGACGTGATTGACGGCAATCGGGAAGCACAGCTGATCGCCCGGGGCGTCACGGCACTGATGGATGACAAACCCGGATGCCATCTGATCATGGATATCGGTGGCGGAAGTGTGGAGTTCATCCTGATGGAAGGCAGTCGGCAGGTCCACCATGCCAGCCTTCCGATCGGCGTCGCCATTCTTCACCATCGTTTCCACAAGAATGACCCGATCCTGCATACGGAGATCCGGGCACTGCAAGCCTATATTGACAGGCAGTTGGATCCCCTCCGGGATCACTTGAGGGCTCAACAAATAGACCATCTCATTGGTGCTGCAGGTATCTATGAGGTCCTGGCCCAGCGTGTGGAAGACCAGGAGGACGGGTTAGCAATGGGGTATCTGGAGATCGGGCGACTAGAGGCGTTGCTCGAAACATTGCGGCACCAATCCCTTGAGGAAAGAATGCGCTCGGCCGACATACCGCCGGAACGTGCGGATCTGATCGTCAGTTCGCTGCTATTGATCAACAGGATCATCTTTCATTTCAGGCCGAAACGGATCGCTGTATCGCCGTATGCAATGAAGGAAGGGCGATTGCTGGAAATGTTTGCGGGGTCAACCTATTCCTCCTCCAATCCGGATTGACCGGCACCCATTTGCTTGTCCGCTTCCAGCCGCTTGAATAATTTGTCTACCCGCTCCATTTCATCCAGGGTGTCATCGATATAGAAGGCCATATCCGGAATCCTGCGCACCTGCTTCCTCATGCGTCGTCCAAGGTATTGACGCAACTCCTGGTGCTGATCTTCCATTTGGAGCAGCACGGCCTGCTTGTTCTCGGTATTGTAGATACTGAGATAGATCTTTGCCAGTAGCAGATCAGGAGACATTTGCACCTCCGTGACGGTCACCAGGGCGTCATCGAAGATATATCTCCCCTGTTCGAGTAGAATCGTACTGAAATTGCGGCGAACCAGTTCAGCCACCTGTTTTTGTCGGATTGTCGGCACAGAGTGTCGTTTCAGCAAAGATAAGGTGAAATCTGCGGGGAGACGGAAATTCATCCGACCAACTGGCCTTCCCTGGACGAATTGTACTTTTGCTGGAAAGGAGGTCATTGTCACAATTTCTGAGAGAACCGGTCAGTTCACTTCCCGGTCTGGGAGGGATCAAGGCTGCACTGCTGCAGTCTGAACTGGGCATCGTGACCGTTGGCGACCTGCTGCAGCACTACCCCTATCGGTATGTCGACAAGACCCTGATCCGCCCCATTCGCGAGGTATTGACACATCCTGACACAGCCCTGGTCCAGGGCGTCCTCAGCCCCTTCCAATCACATGGTCACGGGCACAAGAAACGCCTGGTTGCATACCTCCGGGACGAGACGGGCACCTTGGAACTGATCTGGTTCAAGGGAGGAAAGGTCATTGAAGGAATCCTGCATCCCGGACAAGCCTATACGGCATACGGGAAGATCCAACGGTTTCGGGGAAAGGCTACCCTGGTCCATCCGGAGATGGAGTTGGTGCGAACGGCTGCTACTCCCCGTGACCTGACCTTTGATCCCATCTATTCCACAACTGAAGGTCTCAGTAAAAAAGGCCTGGATACGAAGGGGATCCGGAAGTTCCAGCGTGCCCTGATCTCGCGGATTACCCCGGGATTAGTACCGGAAAACATACCTCAGCATCTGCTCGACACCCTGCGCCTACCCGGACGTGCGGAGGCCATTCGCCATATTCACTTTCCACCTTCCCAAAAAGCACTCGAGGATGCGCGTAAACGCCTGAAGTTTGAGGAGCTGCTCTTTCTCCAGCTGGACTTGCTATTGTCCAAAAAGCACCGAAACCGAGAGTTGATCGGATATGTGTTTGAAGCGGTGGGAGAACATTTCAACCGGTTCTATTCAGAATTCCTACCCTTTGAATTGACCGAGGCCCAAAAACGGGTCATGCGGGAGATCAGGCGGGATCTGGGACTGGGATCCCAGATGAACCGCCTCCTCCAGGGGGATGTCGGTTCGGGTAAAACGGTGGTCGCCCTCATGGCGATGCTTATCGCATTGGACAACGGCTATCAATCCTGTCTGGTGGCGCCTACGGAGATCCTGGCACAGCAGCATTACCAGTCGGTGAAAGACCTGGTCAAAGGCATGGGCATACAGGTCGGCATACTGACAGGAAGTGTCACTGGTCAGGCCCGCAAGCTGACCCTGCAGTATCTCGCAGAAGGCAAATTGCACTTCCTGATCGGGACGCATGCTGTCCTGGAAGACCCCGTGGTCTTTCAGCAACTCGGCCTGGCCATCACCGATGAACAACATCGGTTTGGTGTCGCCCAACGCGCAGCCCTCTGGAAAAAGAGCAAACCCCACCCGCCACATGTGCTGGTCATGACCGCCACACCAATTCCCCGGACCCTGGCCCTGACCATTTACGGAGACCTGGATGTCTCCATCATCGATGAACTTCCTCCGGGTCGAAAACCGGTCAAGACAGAATTGTGGTACGAAAACAAGCGATTGCGCCTGATCGGGTTCATGAAGGAGCAGATCGCAGCGGGTCGCCAGGTCTATATCGTCTATCCCCTGATCGAAGAGTCGGCATCCCTTGACCTCCTCAACCTGGAGGAAGGCCTGGCCTCCCTCCAACGTGAATTTCAACGGCCCCAGTATCAGATCAGTGTGGTCCATGGTCGGATGCCCAGTGCAGACAAGGAAATGGAAATGCAGCGATTCCTGGCCAGGGAGACGCAGATCATGGTGGCCACTACTGTGATCGAAGTAGGTGTGAACATTCCAAATGCCAGCGTGATGGTCATCGAAAATGCAGAGCGTTTTGGTCTCTCACAGTTGCACCAGTTGAGGGGACGGGTGGGCCGTGGCGCCGATCAGTCCTATTGCATCCTGATGACCAGTGGCCGGCTCTCGGAAGATGCCCGTGTCCGGCTCCAGACCATGTGCCGCACCAATAATGGCTTTGAAATAGCCGATGTGGATCTGAAACTCAGGGGGCCTGGAGATCTGGAAGGAACGCGCCAAAGTGGTGTACAGGGGCTTAAAATTGCCGATCTGCGAGAAGACGGCGCCATCTTGCAATCAGCCCGAACGGTGGCCGCCAAGATCCTCGATGCGGATGAACATCTGGAATTTCCCGCCCACCAATGCCTCAAACGCCACCTGCGGGAAACCCGTCCCCACGATCGATCCTGGAGTCGCATCTCCTGATCACCGACAGGATCACATCCGGGTTGTTCAGAAAAAAAACTGAACATTGCCTTCTCATTAAACACAATTTGTTTTATTTTTGGAGGTGGACAGTACGCTTTTCCATCTCATCGCGCTCAGTCAGGTGCCCAAGGTCGGGCCCATTCTCGGTCGTGTTCTGGTCGGGTATTGTGGTAGTCCGGAGGCGGTCTTCAGGACACCGGTGAAGGACCTGGCAAAGATCCCGCAGATCGGGCTTATCATCGCCCGACACATCCAGGACAAGAGCTGTCTCCGCAAGGCAGAGGCTGAGATCAGGATCCTCGAGAAAGAGGGGATCGCGGCCATCAGCTATCTGGACAAGAAATACCCTACCCGACTCGGGTATTTTGATGAATCGCCCATGGTGCTCTATCTGCGTGGCGAGCCTGATCTTCAATTCGTCAGGACA
>JAUIEA010000029.1 GCA_030429045.1 Bacteroidia bacterium
CCAGTCCATCGTAGCTGCACCATCGTGCACCTCTCCTATCTTGTGGCTCATCCCCGTATAGTAGAGGATACGCTCTGTTGTCGTCGTCTTGCCGGCATCAATGTGAGCGGCAATACCGATGTTTCTGGTGAATTTGAGATCCTTCTTGGACATGACGGAAAATTGATCGTTCAGGGAAATATGTTCGGGGAGAGATTAGGAACGGAAATGAGCAAATGCCCGGTTGGCTTCAGCCATCCGGTGAGTATCTTCCTTACGCTTGACAGCAGCACCTTCGTTCTTGCTGGCGGCAATCAGCTCGGCAGAAAGCTTCTCTGCATACCCCTTGCCACTGCGGGCACGGGAAAAGTTGATCAACCACTTCATACCAATGGAAATCTTACGCTTGGCACGCACTTCGATCGGAATCTGAAACGTAGCACCACCGATCCGCTTACTGCGCACTTCGACCTGTGGCATTGCATTGTTCAACGCCTTCTTCCACACTTCATGCGGATCCTCTTCGGTCTTCTCGGCGATAATATCCATGGCATCATAAAAAACCCGCAATGCTGTGGACTTCTTCCCACACATCATCAGGTTGTTGACAAACATGGTCACCATCTCATCTCCGAAACGGGGATCACCTGGCGTTACTCGTACTTTTGGTTTTCTTTTTCTCATCTTCTCGAGTAGTCAAGATTATTTCTTAGGACGTTTCGTCCCATATCGTGAACGGCTTTTCTTCCGGTTGGTTACACCTGCCGTATCCAAAGCACCACGGATGATCGTGTATCGTACTCCAGGCAGGTCCTTGATCCTTCCACCTTCCAACAGGACGATGGAGTGTTCCTGCAGGTTATGCCCTTCACCCGGGATATATGCAATGACCTCATAGCCATTTGTCAATCGAACCTTGGCTACCTTACGCAACGCTGAGTTCGGTTTCTTCGGAGTGGTGGTGTACACCCTGGTACAAACGCCCCGCTTCTGCGGACAGGATTCCAGGGCTTTCGCCTTGCTCTTCGTTTCAATCTTGAGGCGGCCCTTCCGGACCAGCTGATTAATGGTTGGCATGCATTTACCGTTTAAATATGGTGGCGTCTCATCAAACCAATTGATTCTGAACAGGTTTTGACAAAAATTGCCTCACTTTTTCTAAAAAGCGAATGCAAAGATAGGAGTATTCGCCCGGAAAACAAACGCTTATTGAAAAATTATCACCCGAATAAATCGCTATCTACAGCTGTCCTCCTTCAATCTTCTTCCCTTCTCCTGCCAAGCACTAACTTGCAGTCCGTGCAACGACCCGATATCCAGATTCGATCCGGCAATCCCGATGACCTGCCACAAGTATTACAACTTGTCTGTGAACTAGCGACTTATGAACGCGAACCACACGCTGTCATTGCTTCTATCCAGGATTATTCCAGGGATTTCGCAGACCAATGGTTCGACCTGATCGTCGCCGAGGTGGACAACCAGATCATCGGTGCAGCCATTTACTATCGCTCCTACTCCACCTGGAAAGGACGCATGATCTTTTTGGAAGATCTGATCGTGACCGAGGCCTGGAGGCAAAATGGCATCGGTACTCGCCTCTTCCTGCACCTCCTGGAGGAGGCCAGATCCATGCATACCCGGGTCATCAAGTGGCAGGTCCTGAACTGGAATACGCCGGCCCTGTCCTTTTATGCCAAACATCAGGCCCTCATCGAGAAGGACTGGTGGAACGGCAAGATCGTACTGAACCCACCTCCTCCCTGACCTGTAGGTCTAGAATTCTCTGCTCTGGAGTTCGGCCATCAACGCATCCAGACAAGCCCTCCCCCTTCCGACGGATTCCAGACGGTCCAGCTGACGCATCGCTTCCAGATGGTAGCGCCTCGCCTCCGCGATCACCTCGTCCCGGGCCCCACATCGCGCAAACAGTGCCGCGATATCGGCCGCATCCGCCGACTCCCTGGCCGTCTGTTCGTACCCATACCAGTCGCGCAGCTGTCGCCGGTCCTCCTCTCCACATAACGCCATCGCCTGGTGGACCAAAGCCGTCTTTTTCCCGCGAAGGATATCGCCTCCATGCACCTTGCCCGTCTTCTCCGGGTCGCCAAAGACATCCAGCCAGTCATCCATCAATTGGAACGATACGCCCAGATCTTCTCCTACCCCGGCCAGAATGGCTGCCTGCTCCGGTGGCAGGCCTCCCAACAGGGCGCCGATCTCCAGGGACCCGCCCAACAACACTGCTGTCTTGCCCCGGATCATCTGCAAATACTCGGTCCAGCCGACCTCCTCCGATCCTTCAAAATCCATATCCAGCTGCTGCCCCTCGCAAACACCGATCGCTGTTTTGTGAAAGCGTTCGAGGACGATCGGCAGTTGCTCCGGCAGTGCCGCTTCAGTCAGCAAGCGGTAGACATCGATCAGCATCACATCCCCGGACAGGATTGCCGTCGGGATATTCCAGGCCTCATGCACGGTCGGCTGACCCCGTCGCAAGGGAGCCTCATCCATGATGTCATCATGGACCAGGGAAAAATTATGAAAGACCTCCAGGGCCAGTGCGGCCCGCCACATCCGACCGGAAACCTGGTCACTTCCAAACAGGTAACCCGACACGCAAAGCATCGGCCGAATCCGCTTTCCACCCAACCGGAGAATGTAGCTGACCGGATCATACAGGCCGGAGGGAGCCCGCGGTGCGCAGTACTCCCGGACAACTCCCTCAAATTCCTCCCTGAATTGGCGTAATGTTTGCATGTAAATATGGATATGGGGCAAAAATACATTGCCCCGGACGGACATGCGTATGTCCACGTCTGAATCCTGCCAATGATCGCCAAAACGACCATTTCCATACTCCTCGTAGACAGTACGCTCGCCGAGGCCAACCTGACCACCTCCTTGCTGGTGCAGGGGAATGACCAGTTCAAGGTCTATCAGGCAGATTCCATCTATGAGGCCATCCGGATGTCCGGACGCAGATCCCTCGATGTCATCGTCCTCGAACTCAATCTTCCGGACGTGAGCGGATACAAGGCCTTTCAGAAGTGCCGGGAAAAGATGCCCCATCTTCCCATTGTCATCTTCACCCAACAACACAACGAGATCATCGGCGTCCAGGCCATCCGGGCCGGCGCACAGGATTATCTGATCAAGGGAAGCGTCGATGCCCGTCACCTGCAACGTGCCGTCTATTTTGCCACACAGCGCCATGAGAACACCGCCCAGCTGATCGCCTCTAACGACCTGATCACCCAGCGGGAACGAAAGCTCAGGGAGGTCCAGGACATCGGCGGATTCGGGTCGTGGGAAATGGATATCCTGAACCAGGAGATCTGGGGAAGTCCCAAATTCTTTGAATTGATCGGCATCCAGCATTCGAACACGCCCCTGAGCAAACGGATCTATCTCGATCTGGTCCACCCGGGTGATCAGGAAAAGGTCCACACTTTTTTCTCCACCCTGATCCAGTCCAACCAACCCCGATCATCCCGGCATCGCCTTTTGCTGGATGGCTCCTCGGTCAGGCAGGTAGAGCTCACAGCCCGGATCCAGATCGAAGAAAGCAGCCAGCAGGTCATTGCCCTCGGCGTCCTGTCGGAGGTCCAGGATAAAACTGAGGTCCGGAACGCCAGGGAGGAACAACAGTACTCCCGAAAACTGAAGAAACTGCGGGACAAGGTGCTCAATGACCTGTCTTTCCATATCCGGACCCCGCTCTACTCCATGGTCAACTTCCTCTATCTGCTGGAGGAGAGCCCGATCAAGCTCCAGAACAAGGAAGCCTTCCAGGGCCTGAAATATTCACTGGATGAATTGCAACAGCACATCAACCAGCTGATCACCTTTTCGCTGGCTGCAGAAGAGAATGCCAGCCAGCACATCAAATCATTTGACCTGCGCAAAGCCCTGCAGATGATGGTGAAAATGCTAGACTTCCGCAAGGATCACCACCCCGTACATCTGGATATCAAGCTGGACCAGAAACTGCCACGGGATGTCCTGGGAGATCAGACCAAACTCGTTCAGGTCTTTTACAACCTGTTTGACCTGTTTCTCAATCTCAGCACCGAGCCACGACGGGTCGCCGTGCGGATCAAGGCCGAAACGACCGACCCGGACTGGATCAATCTGCTGATCACCTGTCGAGACCCACAGCCGGTACCGCCGGAGGTGGACCTCAACGTCTGGAACACGGAGTCCGGTCTGATGGAGCACTATCAGGATAGTCCGGAAAATGAAAATCTGGCCAAGATCAATCTGATCACCATGGACAAGATGGTGCGCTCCATGGGAGGCAATTACAAGATCCCGCAGGAGCAGTCCAATTCACTCAAACTGGCCATTTCCCTCCCCATGCAGATCGTCCAGGTACAACCCCGGGTCACTGCTACCCAGGATTGGATCGAGCCCCTGCGCATCCTGCTGGTCGAAGATCACTTCCTCAATCAGATCGCCACAAAAAATGTGTTGCATACCTGGTCAGCTGACCTGACCGTGGATATCGCCGAAAACGGACTCGTCGCCATAGAAAAGTTCAAAGCCCACGAATACGATCTGGTGCTGATGGATATCCAGATGCCGGTCATGAATGGCCTGACAGCGTGTAAGAAGATCCGGGAGACCTCTGCCGTGCCGATCATCGCACTTTCGGCGTATGCCTCAGACCAGGAAGCTGAAAAATGTATTCACGCCGGGTTCAATGACTACCTGGCAAAGCCATTCAAACCCGAAGAGCTCAAACACAAGGTCTTTCGGCTCGCATCTTTGGTCAGATAATTTTTGACCTCCGGTCATACGATTTAGTTTTGCAGGGTAACTTGCATCATGACTCGCCTCGCCACCCTCTTCTCTATCCTGTTATGGATCACCTCCTGTCTTCCCATCTCGGAAAAAGGACCCGACACCATTTACTATAATGGAAATATCTACACGGTGGATCCCCTGCAGCCCGGCGCCCATGCCATCGCCATCCAGGATGGAAAGGTCGTGGCGATCGGGGGCGATGAGGACATCACCACCCTGGCGGGCCCGCATACGGTGATGATCGATCTCCAGCAACAGTTTGTGATGCCGGGATTCATCGATGGCCACGCCCACCTGCTCGGCGTGGGCAATGCCCAGCGAAATGTTCAGTTACTGGATACAAAGAGCTGGTCGGAGGTCCTGGAACGAGTCACCTCCTACCTCCGTTCCAGGAAGGCGGATGAATGGATCATCGGCAGGGGGTGGCATCAGGAAAAGTGGACCGAACTGCCCGCAGATGTGGTAGAGGGGTATCCTACCCATCACGGCTTGAGCAAGCTGACACCTGATCAGCCGGTCATCCTGCATCATGCATCCGGTCATGCCCTCCTCGCGAACGAAAAGGCCATGGCACTGGTTGGAATCAATGCAGAGACACCCGATCCGTTTGGTGGTCGGATCATCCGGGATGGTCGGGGACAGCCGACTGGCGTACTGGAGGAAAATGCCATGAGCCTCGTCAAAGCAGCCCACCAGAAAGCCCTGGATGGCCGTTCACCCGAAGCCAAACTGCAGCACCTTGAAGAAACCATCCTGATGGCCCAAAAGGAATGCCTGTCCCTGGGGATCACTTCATTTCACGACGCAGGGAGCAGCCGGGCAACCCTGGATCATCTTCGCCACATGGCTGAAGAAGAAAAGCTCGATCTGCGTATATGGGCGATGATCATCGATGATCCCGCTGCCCTGCCGGAAGTCACTCAGGGCTTGCCCTGGATCGACCTGGGTAATAGCCACCTGACTGTTCGGGCCATCAAAATGTATATGGATGGCGCCCTCGGTTCCAGAGGTGCCTGGCTCCTGGAACCCTACACGGATGAACCCGACTATACCGGTCAGCTGGTCACCCCTCTCGATTCACTGAAGACCATTGGTCGACTGGCCCTCGACAAAAAACTTCAACTGTGTGTGCATGCCATCGGCGATCGGGCCAACCGTGAATTCCTGAATATCTGCGATTCATTGTACCGGGATCTCGGTCCGGCACCGGATCTCCGCTGGCGTGTTGAACACGCGCAGCATATTGACCCGGCCGATATTCCAAGATTTGCATCCCTCGGCGTGATCCCCAGCATGCAAGCCATCCACTGCATTTCCGACGCACCATTCGTGATCAAGCGACTGGGTGTCGAGCGGGCCAGAGCAGGTGCATATGTCTGGCGTTCATTGTTGGATGCAGGTGCTCTTCTCACCAATGGCACAGATGCCCCGGTGGAGTCCCTCAACCCCTTTCCAAATCTGCATTCTTCTATTACCCGGCGCCGACTGGACACTGGCGAACCCTTCTTTCCCGAACAAGCACTGACCCGACAGGAAGCCATCCATGCCTATACCCTGGCCAACGCCTATGCCGCTTTCCAGGAAGGACAGTTGGGGACCCTCTCGCCGGGGAAATGGGCGGACTTCATCATCCTGGACCGGGACCTGCTCACCTGTCCTGAAGAGGAGATCCCGCACGCAGTGGTCAGGCAAACTGTCATCGGTGGAAAAGTGGTCTACCAACATCCAGCATCAAAACCGGAATAAACGCCTTAAGGGATATACACCTTGAAGAGCTGAGGTTCGCCCGTGGCGGGAATCACATGTAGCATATACATCCCCGATATATATCGCTGTGTAGCCAGGACCTGAGACCCACCCGTCATTTTGCCTGAATCAATCACCTTGCCGTGGACATCCACCAGTTGATAATGGCTGCCATGTACATCCCGACCGGTGATGCGTATAATGCCGGACGTGACCGTCACCTGGATCACAGATCTCATGCCTGCAGCTTGCGTTCCGGATGTTTCGGCCGACAGCTGGAAGGGTTTTTCCTCCACCAGCTCGCCATTTCGAAGCAGGCGAACCGTCCACCCGCCTTCGTACGCAGGTGCAGGAACATAGATCCAGCTCCAAAAATAATAGTACCACCAGTCCCGATCCAGCACAACATCCTCAACATACCACAACAGCCCATCCGGATTGACCCATTCCACTTTCAGTTGATCACCCTCCCGCAACCCGTAGATCAGGGTCCAATAAGCGATCGCCTCATCCTGCTGATCAAAATCACTCCGGGAGAAAGGCTCCTCCCGCAGGGTATCCAGATCGGGGATGAACCCCACCATGCCGGATATCCACTGGTGAAACAGGGAGTCCACTGGGAGCTCATCCTTCCAGAAGGATGCAGCATTCCCGCAGGACCCGGAAAATGGATCGATGTGAAAGAGGGAGTCATACCACAACTCAAAGTGCAGGTGCGGGTCCTCACTGTTTCCGCTACTGCCCACCCAACCGATCTGTTGCCCGGGCAAGACTGTATCCCCGACACTGACCAGCACACTGTTCTTGCGCAAATGGCCATAATAGGTCTGGAAACCACCTGAATGGGTGAGGCCGATATAATTGCCCAGCCCCTTGGCCGGATCCGAACTCTTTTCCCGGTCAAAGAACCCGTCCTGGGTAAAGATCACCACGCCTGTGTCCACGGCCAACACTGCGATCCCGGTATCCATAAGCGCAAAATTGCGAAGGACAAAATCCGTTCCCTGATGGCCATCATAGGTTTTGGAAAGGCAGTGGGCATCCAGGATGGTCTCATCCACCCCCCAATCCACGTAGTTGACGATGATGTAGTCTACGCCATACGCCCCGGAGATCGGTGTGACGAATCGCTCCTGTGCCGCCAGGACGCAGGGCAGGAGGAGAAGGAGATTCAGGATCCTCCATTTTTTCGTGTTGAATCTCATGTTGTTGGTTGATTTACCAGAGGGACAGGCTGTCCTTCATAGGCCAATATCCGGTATTCCTCCGGCGTTCGCACTCAGGTGTGCCACTCCGTCGGCACGACATCCAGGGTGAGGATCCTGCCTTTCCTGAAGATCTCCAGCTGACCCGGTTTCCCGATCGTTGATTCATCCAGGAAGCGGTGCAGATCCTCTATGCCTTTCACGGGGCGTTCATCATAGCGCAGGATCAGGTCCCCCTGCTGCAGGCCGCCCCTGGCCGCCGGGCCGCTCTCATCCACCTGCTGGACCAGAACTGCCGTCTCCATTTGCACGAACGGCCGGAGTCGGTCATGGAGGGTAACCTGCTGACCCGCCAGTCCGAGAAACCCTCTCCTGACCCGACCGTGCAGGATCAGCTGACCGGCAACCCAGGAGGCCAGGTTGGATGAAACCGCAAAGCACAATCCCTGGGCACCACGAATGACGGCCGTGTTCACACCGATCACGGCCCCTGAGGAATTCAGTAAGGGCCCACCCGAGTTTCCCGGATTGAGCGCAGCATCAGTCTGGATCACATCGTCGATCATCCGCCCCGTACTGGACTTCAATGTCCGCCCGAGAGCGCTGACCACCCCCGCGGTGACAGAATACTGAAACCCATAGGGATTACCGACCGCAATGGCCATCTGACCGACCTGCAAGGCACTCGAATCCGCGAACCGGAGTGTGTGCAACCCCTCACTGTGGATCCGCAGAACAGCCATATCTGTTGCCGGATCCTGCCCGGACAGCTCCGCTTCGAAATCCCGGCCATCCGGCAGGGTTACGTGCCAGGAGGTACCCTGAGATACGACGTGCTGGTTGGTCACGATATACCCATCTGTGGAGATCAGGAAGCCAGACCCCATCCCCTTGGCAGTGGTCTTCTGCCGGGCATTCATCGTCCGGATCTGAGCCACAGACTGGCTGACGGTCTGACTGACACTGACCACCGTTTGCGAGTAGGCGTCCAGCAAGGTGGTATCCGGATGGCTCAGGAGGGATCGATGTTGTTCTTGCATGAGGAAGTCGATTAGATGACTTGTACCGTCGAAGACCATTCCAAATGCAGACTGCGGCCATTCTGGCAGACCACGAGTGGCATTCCCTGCCTCAATGTCCTGCATCTGATCGAAAATCCCTATTTTAAAGGGACAATTGGACCAATGCCCGGAAAGGAAAAGGAACGCACCTGTCTGGAATGCGCGGATATCATCCATGGACGGAATGACAAACGTTTCTGTTGTGATCAGTGCCGATCGGCCTGGCACAACAAGCAAAACAGTGATGCCACCAATTTTGTGCGGAATATCAATAACACCCTCCGCAAAAACCGGCGCATTCTCGCCGAGCTCAATCCCAACGGTAAGGCCAAGGTGAAGCGAGAGGATCTGCTGGACCGGGGGTTCAAATTCAGCTACTTCACCAATATCTATACGACAAAGGGTGGGAACACCTATTATTTCTGCTATGAACAGGGATACATTACCCTGGCGGATGACTGGATCGCCCTGGTCATCCGCCAGAAGTATGTCGAATAATCTGAATTCCGCTCTTCAGACCGTGCCCGGACTCAATTCGAGTCGCCCAGGATCAGGGGCAATCCTTCCTTGCCGGAACCGATGACCACCACCTTGGTATTGGGGGATTTGGCCATTTCCAGGGTGGCTTCAATGCCCTTGTCCCGCAGGATCTTGTCGGTCAGGCTCGCAGAAATGATCTCGTTTGCCTTCGCCTTGGCGCGCGCTTCGATGATCTTCCGCTCAGCCTCCTGCGTCTCTTTTTCGAGCCGGTACTTGTACTCTTCCGATTCCTGCTCCTGCTGCAGCTTGCGCTCAATCGCATTCTGGATTTTCTCCGGCAGGGCAATATCCCGGATCAGTGTCGCACGCAACTCGACAAAATTATTCTCGAGCTCCTTGAGCAACTCCTCCTGGATGAGCGATTGGACCTCATCCCGTTTGGATGAATACAGTTCTTCCGGCTCAAAGCGACCAATGATCTTCCGGACGGCGGACCGGACTTCCGGACGCACCAGGGTCGACATATAATCCTTACCAAACTTTTCGTGAAGCGAGGCGATCGTGTGATAGGTTGGATTGGTTCTCACCGTCACATCCACCTGAATCGTCAGGCCATTGCTGGAGAGGACTTCCATTTGTTCTTCGATCTGCTTTTCCCGGACATCGTAAACGAACATCGTATTCCAGGGCGCGACGATATGAAATCCGGGCGTGTAAGTGGTCTCCATGTCCAGTCCGTCTCCGAAGCGGTGGAAGAGAACCCCGCGTTCTCCGGCATCGATGGTAAGAAACATCCCTCCGGAGAGTACCAGTAACATGATCAATCCAAACCCGATGATCAAGGCCCGAAGAAGTGTCTGTCTGTTTTCCATTCTTGTGTGATTTTGCAACTTCGTAATATATGGACAATATCTTTACTCCCATGCTGAGGTCATTGTCCTGCAGTTTAACACCAGACCGCCATAATGGTTATCCCGATTTCACCGGCCGCCGATCCCGGAAGGCCCTGGCCCTGGTGTTGGGCCTGACCATGATGAGCATTCAGGGGGCATGGGCGCAGGAGTTTTCCTTTTTCAGCCCGGCAGATTCTTTTCAACAGCATCGATTCTGGACCTCTGTGGGCATTGGGACTGCCGCCTATGGCATCACCCTGGTCGGATTGAATGAGGCCTGGTATGCCGACACTGATCGAACCCGCTTTCACACCTTTGACGACTGGGGGGAGTGGCGGTACATGGACAAACTGGGGCATATCTGGACCACCTACAGCGAAACCCGCTGGCTTACGCAGGGAGCACGATGGACAGGGATGGATCCCGTGGCCTCCCGCTGGACAGGCACGGGGATTGCCCTGGCTCTTCAGACCAGTGTAGAGGTCCTGGATGCGTTCTCGGCGAAGTGGGGCTTCTCCTGGTCAGACATGGGTGCCAATCTGATCGGAGCCGGGGTATTTGTCACTCAGGACATCCTCTGGCAGGAACAGCGTATGCTCATCAAGATCTCCAGCAATCCGGTATCCTATTCCGGGGAGACCCTCATCGGTACGAACGGGGGCACCAGTTCCCTGAGAAAGCGAGCGCACGACCTCTATGGCGCCTCCTTTGCCACCCAATACCTGAAGGACTATAATGCCATGACCATCTGGATGAGCATCAATCCGGCTTCCTTCCTCCACCAACGGCCGTCCTGGTTGCCATCCTGGCTGAACATGGCTGTCGGGATCAGCGGCGAACATCTGTATGGGGGGTATGCCAATTCCTGGAGCGAACCGGAAGGCGGCCCCTTTCAGGCAGATCCGAACACCTACCCGCGCCTGACGCAGATCTTTCTTTCGCCGGATATCGACCTCTCCCGGCTTCCCGTCAAGAGTCCGTTCTGGCGGACCCTTCTCCATGGATTGAATTTCGTCAAGATCCCGGCGCCTGCCCTTTCTCTGGATTCCAGGGGTCGCTGGTCCGGTCATTGGCTTTATTTTTGACCTCGTGAAGCATATGCTCGAGCTATCCTTTCCAGAAGGACCCGTCCGGGGCACCTTCCAGCTACCGGTCAGTAAAAGTCTGGTGAACCGACAACTGATCCTGGCCGCCCAGGCCGGACGTTTGCCGGATATGCAGGATGTATCACT
This sequence comes from Bacteroidia bacterium, assembly GCA_030429045.1. Taxonomy (GTDB): domain Bacteria; phylum Bacteroidota; class Bacteroidia; order Chitinophagales; family Saprospiraceae; genus JAGNXB01. Next base: position 11,406 of record JAUIEA010000029.1, read on the forward strand.
CCCTGAGGATGTCCGCAAGCTGGCCCAACTCCTCACCCATCCGGGTCCGGTGTGGGATGCCGGCGCCGGCGGCACCACCCTCCGGTTCCTGACTGCATATCTGGCCCTGACCGGGAAGGATGGCATCGTCACCGGTTCCGCCCGTATGCAGCAACGTCCCATCGCTCCTTTGATGCACGCACTGGACCAACTGGGCGCGATCTATTTCTATTCCGGCATCACCGGCTGCCCCCCCCTGCTGTTGAGTGGGTTTCCCGGCCAGAAGCAAACGGAGATCACCCTTGACCCCTCCAGCAGCAGCCAATACCTGACGGCACTCCTGCTGGCCAGTCCCCTGCTGCCCGATGGCCTGACCATCCACCTCACCCGACCAGTGACCTCCAGGCCGTATTTTGAGATGACCCTGGCCGTCCTGGCAGATTGGGGCATCCGGGTGGAGGTAGAAGACAACCGGGTGAGTATCCTTCCCCAGGAGATCCGACCCAAAGAATTGATCCTTGAGGCGGATTGGACGGCCGCCTCCTATGCTTATGCCATCCTGGCCCTGGCCCCCACGGGCAGTACCCTGGAATTGCCAGGCCTGACTCGTTCAGGATTGCAGGGTGATGAGATCCTGGTGTCCTGGATGGAACAGTTTGGGATCGACACCGAGGATGGCCCCTCGGGGATCACCATTTGCCGCAACAGGGACATCGCCCCCCGGGCCCTGCAACTGGACTTCAGCGATTCTCCCGATCTGGCCCAGACCATGATCGTCCTGTGCGCGATCCTGGGGTGCCCGGGACGATTCACCGGACTGCATACCCTGCAGATCAAGGAGACAGACCGCACTGCGGCCCTTCGGGAGGAATTGCACAAATTGGGTGTTCAGTTTGACCAGAGTCCGGATGACCCCGACGTCTGGCTGCTTACTGGCAAGGCGATCTCGGATGACCCGCCCACCTTTGCAACCTATCATGACCATCGGATGGCCATGGCTTTCAGCCTGTTTGCAATGGCAGCCCCCTGCCGGATCCAGGACCCGGATGTCGTCCAGAAGTCCTTTCCGGACTATTGGGAGCAGCTGGAAGGGATCGGATTTCTTGTCAGCAGGGGCTAGCCCTTCATTTCGAGGATGGTGATCTCCACCCGTTGATTTTTCTTTCGACCGCTCAGGGTAGCGTTGGAGGCAACCGGTTTGCGCTTGCCATATCCTTTGTAGCGCAGCCGTGATTCCTGGATCCCGTGTTCGATCAGGTAGTCGGCTACTTTTTTGGCACGTGCCTCCGACAGGCGATCGCAATAGGGATGATCACAATTCCCATTGGTGTGTCCGCCGATCTCGACTACTACGTCATTGTTCTTCTCCAGGAATTGGTAGATCTCATCCAGCGTCGGATAAGACTCCTGGTTGAGGGCGGCGGTATCTGCCTTGAAGTAGATCTTGTCGACACTGACCACCTGCCCGGTCTTGAGCTGGGCACGGGACAAGCCACCCAGGGTCGCTTCCGGTTTCGGAGCCGGTTTGGGAGGCGTGACGGCTTTGGGTGCCGGCTTGGGTGGTGGCGCTACTTCTTCCTCTTCCTCCAGGACGATCGCATCACAAGGTACAGGGCGGATCACCGATGCATTATCGATCAGGATATTGCCATTGTACGGGAATAATACGGGCGTCTGGTAAAAAGCTTCGAGGATGAACCAGGACAATCGCTTTTTAGGCTCGAACGTAAACTGGTACCTCACCCACCGCGGATGGGTGATCACGGAAGTGGAGGCCAGCATTTCCGATTTGTCGCAGGGGCTGTTCCCACCCCAGATCCGGAAAACGGCCGGAGTGGTATGATAGACCTTCTCCCCCCGCTTGTTGGGTGAAAAATAATCCTGTGAACGGGCGAGATACAGATTGAATGTATAGCAGGTACCCGCTTCCAGAGGCCGAGCCAAAGGTGTGGAGACGGACTCCCAGGTATCGTTATCCCGGGTGACCAGGCCCAGGTATGAACTGCCCTTCTGGGGAGGTGTCGTGACATTGAAAAATGCAGAATCCTGGCCCGGGTGGGTATCTGGCGGGGGCTCGCTGGGAAATCCACAGTCGTACCAACCGGATGGCGGGGATCCAGGGGCAGGAGTATCCTCAAAAGACGGATTTTCCAGGCGGATGGGTTCATACTGGGCATGAAGAAGGCCTGAGCCCAGGATCGCCCAGCAGAAGATCAGGGAAGAAAGGGTGTTCTGAATTTTCATATCTATAGATAGACCTGTCCCAAATAACGGGCCAGAACCCGCTTGCATTGCATGCGTTCATGCCCCGACACGGGGATTTACATATGATTAACGTTCGCCTGCACTTCAGGAAAAGGCATTAATCCCTGTCACATCCATTCCGGTGATCAGCAAATGAATGTCATGTGTCCCTTCATACGTCAGGACCGTTTCCAGATTCATCATATGACGCATCACCGGATATTCATTGGTAATACCCATCCCGCCGTGGATCTGGCGCGCCTCCCGGGCGATCTCCAGGGCCATGTTCACATTATTCCGCTTGGCCATGGAAATTTGCGCAGGCGTTGCCTTGCCTTCATTGGCCAGGGTGCCCAGGCGCCAGGTCAGCAGTTGTGCCTTGGTGATCTCAGTGATCATTTCCGCCAGTTTCTTCTGGGTCAGCTGGAATCCGGCGATCGGACGTCCGAATTGTTCGCGTTCCAACGCGTACCGCAGTGCAGAATCATAACAATCCAGAGCTGCACCGATGACGCCCCAGGCGATCCCGTAACGGGCCTTGGACAAACAGGACAGGGGACCTTTCATCCCGATCACATTGGGCAGCACATTCTCCTTGGGAACACGCACGTCTTCGAATACCAGTTCGCCGGTAATAGACGCACGAAGGGACCATTTACCATGAATCTCCGGTGCCGTGAAGCCGGGCATTCCCTTTTCCACGATCAACCCTCTGATCTTTCCATCCTCATCACGCGCCCACACCACGGCAACATCGGCCACCGGTGAGTTGGTGATCCACATCTTCGCGCCATTGAGGATGTAGGCATCTCCGTCATCCCTGATATTAGTGACCATGCCCGCAGGATTGGATCCATGATCGGGCTCCGTCAGTCCAAAACAGCCGATGAACTCACCGCTACCCAGTTTGGGGAGATACTTCCGACGCTGCTCCTCACTCCCGAATTTGTAGATGGGATACATCACCAGTGACCCCTGCACGGAGGCCATGGAGCGGATCCCGGAGTCGCCGCGCTCCAGTTCCTGCATGATCACCCCATAGGCGATCTCATCCATTCCACCACCGCCATACTCGACGGGCAGACTGGGCCCGAACGCCCCGATATCGGCCAGGCCCTTGAAGAGATGGTAGGGGCAGGCGGCCCGGTTGGCAAAATCCTCGATGATCGGGCTGACTTCCTGCTTGACCCAGGTGCGGACAGCGTCCCGGGCGAGCAGGTGGTCCTCCTGGAGCAACTCGTCCAGTTGGTAATAATCATGCCCCTGGTAGCGATCCTCTTTTGCCGACCTGGTGTGTGAATTGGGTGTACTTGTGGTATCCATGCCTGTTATTATTGCCGCAAAGGTACAATCTGACCTCAGATTAAAACAGCCGTCTTATTTTGAGGTTCAAACTTTATCCAATTCCAATGCTGAGACGCGAAAAATCGCATGAATGGCTGGACAAGCTGAGCCGGGAAAGCTGGCAACTCGAGCTCCTGATCTCGGGATTTAGCATCTTCCTGCTGATCCAGGGATTGGATCTGGCCGAGCAGAAATTCCAGCTCTTCTTCAACCGGCTCCAATTACTGGATTTCGACCTCCGCCAAGAGTTAGAAAGCTATTCATGGTTCCTCCTCATGGGTGGCAAAGGTCTGTTATACAATCTGGTATTACATCTCTTTCTTCGTGGGCTTTGGATTGCCGCAGTAGGATTGCGCACCTTCAACAGTGGAACTAGTTTTGCAACACAAGGCTACACCCCTCTCTTTCAAAGGACTTTAAAGCGGAACACTCTTTCACTGGATGATTATATCATCCAACTTGACAAATTTTGCAGCAACATCTTTGCTTTTTCCTACCTGGTCCTGTTTGTGGCACTTTGTACGGGGTCTTATATTTTCCTACTGAAAGGATCGATCTATCTGGTTACTTGGCTGGTTGGAGGCACATCCTCCCCCATTCTGGAGCCTGCACTTATCTTTTGGGGGGTCGTAATTATCCTCGTTTCATCCATCTACGTCTTAGACTTTGCATTCCTGAGCCCATTCAAACGCGAAAAAGGTATAGACAGGATTTACTATCCATTCTATAAATTCTTGAGCTGGATCTCTCTTTCTTTCATTTATCGCACCCTCTATTATACGATGATGGGCAATCGGATCAGCCGTAGATTTTTGTGGTTCATAGTACCTTTCTATATCGTTATTTACCTAGGTGACTCCATCCATGTTCAAACCCAGCCCCTGATCCCGAAAAGCTCTAATACACTCTCCATACATCCAGGGTATTATGACAATCTCAATCCAAAGCGATCCGTGAAATTGGCTAGCACCCCGAGCAAATACGTATCAAACGGCATGCTAGAAGTATTTGTCCCGATCACATTGAATAAAAAATTAACCTCTAGGATCAATCGGCATTGTTCTCAACAAACTGCAGTCCATTCGACACTCATTTCTTCCGATTTTGCATTATTCAAGATTGACGAATCCACCATTCAACAAGAAGACAAGGTCAAACCTTATCTGGACTGTATGAACCAACTTTTCAGGATCAGCATTGATGATCAAGTTCTGCACAGCCATCCGTTCTTCCACCAGAACCCAATTACTACTCAATACGGACTTTCATATATGATCGATATCGACACGCTGCCCAGAGGCGTCCATCATGTCCAGGTGGGGCTGATTGATACCAAAAAGGTAGCAGACCGGGATTCCGTGTATTTTCGCCCCTACGCTCTTTTCCCGATATGGAAACTCTAACCAGACAATTTGTTGGTATCGAGGGTCTTCGGATCCATGGCTTTCACGGTGTTTATCCGGAGGAGGCCCTGACCGGGCATTGGTTCATCATCGATCTGAAAGTAGAGATCCCGCCGCGCAGTCGACCGGACCAGGATGACCTCGACTCGACCCTCAACTACGGGTCCCTGCACGCGATCTGCCTCCGTGAAATGGCGGTTCGGGCAGATCTCCTGGAGACGGTGGCGACCCGGATTCTCCGGCAAATCCGTGTACATCATCCTGAGTCTGGCGAGATCCGGATCCGGTTGACCAAGGAGCAACCGGCCTTTACCGGAGGCTGTGCTGCTGTCTTTGTCGAATTTCTTTCCCTGCCGGAAGAACTTTAAAGATTTGATAACAACGATTGGCCGACCTCAGGCGTTATCGCAACATATGAATACCCGTATTATGAAACTGACCACACTACTCCTGTCTACCCTGCTCCTGTTTTCCTGCTCCACTGCACAACTTCAGACCCTGGACGGGTTGCTGGGGAAGGCAAAAAAGGTCCTGCCCGTTTCGGAAACTGATGCCGGCAACGGACTGAAAGAGGCCCTGGAGATCGGGGTGAGCAAGGGCGCGGATGCCCTGGCGAAAACGGACGGATATTACAAGAGTCCCTACAAGATTCTCTTGCCCGCAGAAGCACAGACGGTCATCAACAAGTTGAAAGTGGTGCCCGGGTTCCAGAACCTGGAAGCAGACCTGACCGAGCGATTGAATCGGGCAGCGGAGGATGCGGCCCAGAAGGCCAAGCCGATCTTTATCAGTGCGATCAAACAGATGACCTTCAAGGATGCGATGAATATCCTGATGGGACAGAAGAATGCCGCTACCCAATACCTGGATCGAACGACCCGTCCGCCCTTATACGACGAGTTTCATCCTGTGATCCTGGAATCGCTGGAGAAGGTCAATGCGGTTTCGCTATGGTCTTCAGCCACAACAGCTTATAACAAATTGCCGTTTGTCACGGACGTCAACACCCGATTGGATGATCACGTGACGAATAAGGCCTTGGATGGTTTGTTTGCCAAGATCGAGCTCGAGGAGCTGGATATTCGCACCAATATATCTTCCAGATCCAGCGACCTGCTCAAGCGCGTGTTTGCTCGTCAGGATAAATAATTTTCGGAAACCGTAGGAAGTGCGGAACTTTACACTCAAGTTTGTCGTATTATTGCGGAGATCATCCCCCGGTTTGAGGCAGAATGCTGCCCGACCCTGATGTTTCCAACTTAGTGGAAATCAGCTTTAACCGATTAGACGTGTTAGGAAAGAATGCTGGCTACACTGAAGAACAGTTCACTTTGTCATCTTTATTTTATTCTTTATTTATTTAACTGTGTTATGAACATTTTTGTAGCCAAAATCAACTTCCGGACCTCTAGTGAGGATCTGCAAGCCGCTTTTGAAAAATTTGGTGAGGTTTCTTCCGCCAAGGTAATTATCGACCGTGAAACAGGTCGTTCTAAGGGTTTCGGCTTTGTCGAAATGCCTGACAACGAGGCTGCACAGCAAGCTGTGGACGCCTTAGACGGATCCGAACTCGATGGCAGCACTCTTGTTGTCAAAGAAGCTGAAGATCGCCCGCGCCGCGAATTCCGTCCAGGAGGCGGAGGTGGCCGTGGAGGCTTTGGCGGCGGCGGAGGCCGTGGTTACGGAGGAGGCGGCGGAGGCCGCGGTGGTTATGGAGGCGGAGGCGGCGGAGGCCGTGATTTCCGTGGCCGTGATGACCACTCCGGTGGCGACAGCCGTTATAATCGTTATGACGACTAACGCTAGCTAGCGTACAAATACGATCAAGCCCTGTCCTTTCGGACAGGGCTTTTTTTATGCCTGTACGACCCAAACCGGGCTACCCCATTCCTATCCTTCATCCCCAGCCAGGGCCTGGCCGGCCAGCCAACCTCCCGTCCAGGCCGCCTGAAAGTTGAATCCACCGGTGATGGCGTCAATATTCAACACTTCCCCTGCTGCAAAGAGGCCGGGATGACGCCGCACCCCAAATCGGCGAAAATCGATCTCCTTCAGATCGATCCCGCCCGCCGTGACAAACTCCTCCTTGAAGGTGCTCTTACCGTTGACACGATATGCGCCTTCAACAAGTTCAGTCAGGAGTGCCTGCTCTTCCGATTTGCGCATCTCCGTCCAGATCCGGTTCAGAGGGATCCCCGCTCGTTCGATCAATCGTTGCCACAGCCGGGCCGGGATTTCCGGCCACGGGGTGTTGAGCACTGTCTTTTTGGGTGAGTTTGATCGTAGACCGCCCATCCACGCTTCCACCTCGACAGTTGTCTTTCCGGTCCAGTTGATGGAGACTGTAAACTGATAATTCCGGCGGGCCAGTTCCCGGGCCCCCCAGGCGGAACATTTGAGGATGGCCGGCCCACTCATCCCCCAATGGGTGATCAACAGGGGGCCCCGGGCATAGAGATCAGTGTCCGGAACAGACACCTCTGCATCCGGGACGGAGATCCCCAACAAGCCCTGGATGCGTGCATCCTTGATATTAAACGTAAACAGGGAGGGCACCGGATCAACGATCTGGATATCCAGGCCAGACAGCATCTTCCACACCGCCGGACTGCTCCCTGCCGCCACCAGGATCTTGCGGGCCATGACCTTCTGGCCATTAACCGTCATTCGCCAGGGTGTTGCATCAGCTTTGGGCGGAGCCAGATATTCAACCCTGGACTGCAACCGTACCTCCACCCCGGCCTGGGATGCCGCCTGCAACAGGCAGTGGACAATGGTCCCCGACTGGTCCGTCACCGGAAACATCCGGCCGTCTTCCTCCGTCTTCAATTTTACCCCGCGCTGCGCAAACCACTCCACCGTATCTCCGGGTGCAAAGCGCATAAAGGGACCCAACAGTTCCTTCTCTCCCCGGGGGTAGAAATGGACGAGTTCCATCGGGTCAAAACAGGCATGGGTGACATTGCACCGCCCGCCCCCGGAGATCCGCACTTTTTGCAGGACATCACGTCCCCGTTCGAAGATCACAATACGCGTGGATGGATTGGCTTCTGCGGCAGTGATCGCAGCAAAGAAGCCGGCAGCACCGCCGCCGATGACGGCAATGTCAATAGCTTGTGTAGTCTTCATGTCAAAGGACATGACATCAGGTGGAAAGGCCCTTCTCATTGGCTGAGTCTTCCATCCGCCGGGTCAGTTTCTTCACGATGGTAAATTCACTGAGGAAGACCCGGGCCACGACACGGAGGACCGTATACGTCGGGATCGCCAGCACCATCCCGGTGATCCCGCCGATCTTGGCACCGACCATGACGATGATGAAGATCTCAAGCGGATGGGCAAGCACACGGCTGCCCAGAATGAAGGGTTGAAATATGAAATTGTCCAGCAACTGGATGATGGCAAACACGCCGATCACCCGCCAGATCAACGGCAGCATCTGGGTATAGAAATCCAGGTCCAGGCTGGACGAGATCGTCATCAACACCCCGAACACCATCCCGATGATCGGTCCGATATAAGGGATCACATTGATCAGGGCGGCAAAAAAGGCGATCAGGAAGGCATTGTTCACGCCAGCCAGGGTCAGCAAGGTGGTCAGCAGGAAGGTGATCAGGGTGATCTGGAGCAATACCCCACCAAAGTATCGTGTCAATAATTCGGATACCTCGTCGATCACCCGTCTGGTGCGTGAATCGTATTCCTGGGGCATCAGGCTAGCCACGAATTCCATGAACAGGCCTTCTTCCCGGAGGAAGAAGAAGGAGATAAAGATCACACTGAACAGGCCGATCACCAATGAACCGGCCAGAGAAAGGCTGGACGTGAAAAATCCGCCCACCTTGGCGGGCTCGAACCAGGTCTTGAGCGTGTCGATCACCTGTTGTGAGGGGGACCGGGTATCATGGACCAGTCCCAGTTCTGCCAGTCGTTCATTCAGGCGATTGAGGGGTTCCTCCAGGGATTGCGCAATGGCTACATAGTTGACCTGGGAGATGGAACTGGCCTGTTCGAGGAGCATGGGAACAAACACCCACCCCAGGCCACCCAGGATCCCGAAGAAGACGATGATGGTGACGGCTGCCCGCAAACTGGCATTGGGGACCCATTCTCTGATCCGGATCCTGCGCAGCGCAGACATCAGGGGTGCGCCGACCATGGATACGACCCAGGCCAGCAGGATGTAGGTCACGATATCGGTAAAGAAATAGATGATCAGTCCGATAAAGACCAGGGAGGCGATCAGGGCGATTGTCCGACCTTGTTTGAGCGTGATCCACCATTTGTTCATGCGGGAAAGGTACGGAGAAGGGAGGTTATATGGAGAAACAGAATAAAGCGTAAACCCACCGTTGAACTCCGATCCCTTGGAGGAGTTGATCTTTCGCCACCCGATTTTCCCACCTGTTCTCCATCGCACAGGGTTTGCGCTTCCGCGCGATAAGGCTAGATCGCTCTGATCAACAGGGCCCATTCCGGTCTTATTTTGCCATCCTAGCCAGTATGGGCTGACCCGCCAAGTCCATGCTCCTCGTTTGCGCTCTGTTCCAGGCAGGTCTGTCCCGAACCTCTCCGGGCGAAAGCGCAGACTGGATGACAGCCAGAGACAGAGAAAGGTGTAATTTGGATGTACCAATTTTTTGTGAACCACATGCCAACTCCAGCCAGAACCATCCTGCTGCGCGTTTCCAACGATGGTGTTCACCTGAACAACCAGGAAACACTTGGCTGGCCACAAACCAATTTTCCACCCAAGACCAATTTCCATTTCTCTGAACATACCCCCCACTACTGGCGAGTTCGCCAGGATGGATATGATCGACTATCGGGCACCTTGTCCGTGACTGTAATCCAATATGAAACAGCCCATCCGGAGCCACTGTTTTCACAACAAAACCCGAAGGCACCCGTGAGGCATATCCGCTTTGCAAGTCTGAAATGGACCGCATTGCAAAGCCAGTTCAGCGTCTATCGCAAGGAGGCATTCAAGGAGATCACCCGGATGGACAGGCAAGTCAGCAAAGCGGATGAGCTCCAATTCAGACCCAAGGTCAAACGGGTGCGAATTGAGGGTCGAATATCCCTGAATCACCTCACGTTCAAACGAGGATATGCGGAAGGCATAAAACGCCTGCCGGGCATAAGTGATCCCGTTCAGCTCATCCTGGCCAATCCACATATCCTACCCGAATTTGAAGCGATCAAACCGTTTTTCGGCAAACTCCTCGGGAAGCGCACAATTGCCTTTACAGGAATGGTTGATATGGTCGGGAAACTGGTTCAGTCGGTCTCTTGCACTTCTTCCGATCTGGATCAGATCAACGATGATTCAATTTCATCTGTCCGCAGATTGGTATTGAAGGACAGTATCAAATCCAGGAGTCAGGCGCAGGTGGACAAGAGCTTGTTCGGATCCGAAGAATTATTCGATGACACACCGGCGGAAGCACTGGGAAATACCTATCGTAATCATGAAAAGCTGTTGCTGGAAGAGATCATGGATACACAACATGTGCGCAATCGCCCCCAACTTCAATTCCTGTCAGGACAGATCCATCATCCAGCCACGCCTTTGAAATTTACACTCCATCCCGACTTCGGCTTCCTCTTTCACCATAGTGGGAAAACGATGCATCACTTTCTCTGGGAATTGTTGAACACCAATGCCACATATATCTGGAGCTTACCTAAAGGTCCATTTACCCTGACGCAGGCCTATTCTCTCCTGGAACGAGAGGTCAATTCCATCCGGGATCACGGCAGGATGACCTATCTCCATCACACAGACAAGACGGCTTTTGTGTTCAATCGGATAACCCACGAGCACCGCAATTCAGATTTCATCGACGGGTTTCCAAAATGGAGAGCGAGAATCATGGAGATGATGGTCTGACGAAGTGGAGTGGATCTGAATAGAGCGATCCGGCAATTGTCTGACTCGCATCTCCCATGGAGTTCTCGCCTTATTCCAGATCCTGGCATTACGCTCAGGCCCTGCGTTTCCCTGCTTTTCAATTCAATATTTTATATTTAAGGGAGGAGAGCGTCTGATCGCCATGACCTGCGACGCCCCTGTTTGTATTCGAGGCGATCAGGCTCCCACTCGAGGTTCGCATCATTCCTTCCATTTCCAAAAAGCACCCTGACCATGAATCATCCCAACCTGTTGACCCTGGTTTTAGTCCTGACCTGCATATTCGGATGCAGTGATGGTAGTTCGCAGCAAACCAACGGCCGTACATCTGATGAGGGCCGTTCGAATGAAGGAATGCCGCTGGAAGAGCTGTTCCAGAAGTCGATGAACCAGGTCGAGGAAACCCGATACCACGAATTCATTGATCCGAAAAATGGCCTGGCCCAGGCCCGATATCCGATCCCCAAGAGCTGGAAGGTCAATCACCCGGACCAACGGGTCTATATCGAAGGGCCGGGTCAGATGGCGATCTATAAGGCTGTAACAGAGAATTATGCCTGGAGTCAATCGCCCGGAATGCAGCAGACCCTGCAGATGAACGGGCAGCGGCTCGCCCAGCCAATGAACAATACACAACTATTACGGCAATGGGTCCAGCCCAATGTAGAGGCCCAGGGCTACACCCTGCTCACCAGCTACCCCTTGCCGGAAGTAGCCGGATTGTGGCAACGCCTGTTCCACGCCATGCCCAATACCGGATCTCAACGCCAGGTGGAAGCGTTGGGCACAGAATGGGATACCGGCAGGGGAACCCGATCGCTCATCGTCCTGGTGCGGCATCAGGTGGCACAGCCACAAGCGGTATTCTGGACCCTCCAGACCACCGAACTGGAATGCGATCCCAGCTATTTTGATCAGGCCAAGAATGCCTACATCTATTCTTCTGCCAATGCCCAACTCAATCCCCAATGGGTACAGGTCATGAATGGTCAGTTGAAAGGCAATATCCGAAAGACCAACCAATTCTGGCAGGAAGCCTCTGCGTCCAGTGCAGCCGCTCACCAGCAACGGATGAATGCCATCGCCTCCCGGGGAAATGCGGCTCTGTCGAATGCAAAAACCTACAGTGACATCCTGGATATCTCCCATCAGGGGTACCTCAGCCGGAGCCATATCAATGATGCAGGGCATGCCAAGACAGTGCGTTCGATCAATGAAACCACCCTGATCGGCAATCATGAAACAGGTGAACACTATACAGTCCCGACCGGCGCAAACTATTACTGGGTGTCCGCAGACGGATATTACTTCGGAACGGACAATGCCCTGTTTGATCCGAATATCAATCAGCAGATGAATGACAAGACCTGGACGAAATTTGCCAACGAAAAATAATGCCCCGCTGTGGTTCAGTGGTTTCGATCAGGGAATCCTGTCTGCTTATGGACGACTACCTATCGTTGTCATGAGCTTATCCCATCCTGCCCGCTTCACGGGTGTACGCCCGAACACAGTGTTGAAGGTTTCTGCCGTCATGTCCATCCAATCCCGCTGGGTCATATCCAGCAGTTCAGGATGAGGCTCAAAGGCCGGTTCATGATGCCGTCGGGCAAACCGGTTCCAGGGACAGACCTCCTGGCAGATATCACAACCGAAGGCCCAGCCTTCCAGTTTGCCCTGGAATTCAGTCGGGATGGCTTCCCGCAATTCGATAGTCAGGTAGGAGATACATTTCGAGCCATCCAGCACATAGCCGGAAGGAGATATGGCCTCGGTCGGGCACGCATCGATACAGCGTGTACAGGTACCACAGTAATCCTTGATCGGCGGATCCGGCTCCAGGGGCAGATCGATGATCAGCTCCGCCAGAAAGAAGTAACTGCCGACATCCCGGTTGATCAACAGGGTGTGCTTGCCGATCCAGCCCATGCCTGATCGGCGGGCCCAGTCTCGCTCCAGTACCGGCCCGGAATCGACAAATACCCTGCCCTGGATATCTCCGTATTCTTCTTTCACCCAGCGGAACAGTTCCTTGAGTTTTCGCCGGATCGTCTTGTGGTAGTCCTCCCCGTAAGCGTACTGGCTGACCCGCGGGGCCTCCGGATCTGCCGCCACCTGCGGGTTGTGATAGTTGTATCCGAGACTGATCATACTCTTCGCTCCGGGCACCAGTTTCGACGGGTCTGTCCGCAACTCGAAGTGATTGGCCATGTAGCCCATCTTGCCATGATAACCGGCATTGAGCCATTCTTCCAGCCGGCGGGCTTCTGCATCCATCGGTTCTGCCTTCGCCACGGAACAGAGAAAGAAGCCGAGATCGGCGGCTTTTTTCTTGAGGGCGTCACTGGGGTGGGAAGACAGCATGGGGTAAAGATAGGACGGGGGTTAGTTATCGGTTGTCAGTTGAAAGCGGAAATGGGAAGGCGGAAAGCGGAAGGATTGGGTATTGGGTATTGGGTAATGGGTAATGGGTAATGGGTATTGGGTATATGGCCAAAACGCTTTGAGTGTGTACAGAATTTCTGGTCCTTGTGTGCCTACCAGCCGTGGACTGGGTTCCTGGTATTCGGGGTTCGGTATTCGGTATTCGGTATTCGGTTTTCGGTCCGGATTCCTGAATATACTTTTGAAGAAGCTTTGGTAAACACACAAAAAAGATTGTTGCTGGTGCCGGTGTCTCACTGGCAGTGCGAGACGAGCTGTTTATTCTTGATCATGGCTGTGATCGAAGGTCCCGGGCGGTGTCTCACCGCCTGAACAGTCCTTCCTTATGATTTTGGGGCGGCCTGAATGCATTACTGCCTTCAGCAGTCAGGATTTCGTAATTGAGGTATTGAGTTATTTCAAAGGAAGGGGATAGAAATTAAGGGTTCCTGCGTTCCTGCATACCTGTTGTTGAGCCTTGGGGTACATCGCCGAGCTGTTCAACGTTCAAGGCATCCCCGAAGTCTCGGGGAGCCAGTTCAATCCCGGACGATGGCCCTATTGCTTATAGGGCCATGTCCGGATCCAGACATGGCCCCAAGGGTTTGGGGTCATCGTCTGGAGTTCAACGTGATATTACTTGATTCCTGCGCTCAACGGCCATGGTCCCTCGCAATATCGAAATAACGCCTTAACGAAATAACTCCACCTTAGACTCAAATGAAAGCCAACACCCACTATCTTTCTCCGCACTGGTTCCTGCCAGCCGGTGGCTGGATTCCTGATTAATCACTGGATACAGCCTGATTTGTGCTCCCCATTTTGAATTTGAGGTTTGGGATTCTACTTCGGATCTGGGGCGGCAGCTGAAGCAGCCGGTACGATCGTGTACTTGTGTTCGTCTTCGTTCTGTCCTTCAACCACCTTCAGGTCATTGGGATTTGGAATTTGTTTGTGATTTGTCATTTGTGATTTGGAATTTCCCCTGTCCGTTGAAAGCGGAAATGGGAAGGCGGAACCCGGACGATGGTGCTTTAGGCACCATGTCCGGATCCAGACAAGCTGCACAGCAGCTTCGTCTGGGGGCGGAAAGCGGAAGGATTGGGTATTGGGTATTGGGTATTGGGTGTTGGGTAATGGGTATTGGGTAATGGGTATTGGGTAATGGGTATTGGGTATTGGGTATTGGGTAAAAGGTATATGGCCAAAACGCTTTGAGCGTGTACAGAATTTCTGGTTCCTGTGTGCCTGCCAGCCGTGGACTGGGTTCCTGCGTTCCTGATTCCTGGTTCCTGGTTGGGACCGTGGTAGAGCCTGGTTCATGTCCCCATTTTGAATTTGAGGTTTGGGATTCTACTTCGGATCTGGGGCGGCAGCTGAAGCAGCCGGTACGATCGTGTACTTGTGTTCGTCTTCGTTCTATCCTTCAACCACCTCCAGGTCATTGGGATTTGGAATTTATTTGTGATTTGAGATTTGTCTTTTGGGATTTAAAACCTCGGATAACCAAAGCCGTATCTTCCCCACCAGAATATTCATACGATGACAACCGAAGATCTGCTGAACCATTGGTTTTCCAGGATTGATGCCACCACCGAGCAGATCCAGGGATTATGTGGAGCGCTGACTGCGGACCAGGTGAATCAAAAGCCTAATCCCGATGTGTGGAGCATCGCGCAGATCCTGGATCATATCATGACCACCAACCAGTCCTATTTTCCGATGCTGGACAAGCTAGTGCTTGGTGAACTCGACCTGCCCCTCCATGGCCGACTGCCCTTCCTGCGCCGGTTCTTCGGGCGATTCATCCTGAACGGGGTTTCGCCACGTCGGGAGAAAAAGATCCGCACCTTTCCGGTCTGGGAACCGGCTACCAGCCAGTTGCCCGCAGATATCGTGGCCCGGTTCGGTCAGCATCAGGCCCGGCTCAAGTCACGGATGGAGGATGCCCTGCCGCCGCTGGAACAGGGGGCCAGCATCTACTCCCCGGCCAGCCGGATGATCGTGTACTCCCTGGCGGATGCATTTGAGATCATCGTGACCCATGAAGAGCGGCACCTGGAACAGGTGAAGGAGGTTTTGAGTGGAGGAGTGGAGG
The DNA here is from genome assembly GCA_030429045.1 of Bacteroidia bacterium. Taxonomy (GTDB): domain Bacteria; phylum Bacteroidota; class Bacteroidia; order Chitinophagales; family Saprospiraceae; genus JAGNXB01. The sequence continues at coordinate 26,812 of JAUIEA010000029.1, forward strand.
AGTTGAGGGGTTAAGGGGTTAAGGAGAATTTGGGGTATTTCGAAAAGACGAGCCCCAATGGGGTTGAACAAGAATGTGTTACATCTATGATTAAAAGAACCGTATGGCATTTTTGAACCTGGCGATCCAAACGTTTGAAATGTATCGCCAACTCGGTGAGAAGGCGATGGCTCAGGTTCCGGAGGAAGGCTTGTTTCGGGAACCGAACGAGGGGGTGAACAGCCTGGCCATCATCGTCAATCACCTGGCTGGGAACATGCTTTCCAGATGGACAGATTTTCTGACCACGGACGGCGAGAAGAACTGGCGACATCGCGACCAGGAGTTTGAATCCGTGCTGCACACCCGGGAAGAGGTGCTGCAGCGCTGGGCCGAAGGCTGGGATTGCCTGTTTGCCACCCTGGGAGAATTGCAGGAAGAAGATCTCCACCGGGAGGTGCTCATCCGATCCGAGCCCCATACCGTTCAACAGGCCCTGACCCGTCAGATCGCTCACTACGCCTATCACGTCGGCCAAATGATCCTGCTGGCCAAGATCATCCGGGGGCCGGAATGGGAATCCCTGTCCATCCCGAAAGGCGGATCGGATGCCTTCAACCAGAAGAAAATGGGCTAAAGCCGGTCTGAGGAGAAGTCCCATCTCAGTGATCGGGATTGCCCTCTTTCCTGAGCAAGATCACATAAAACCAGGTGCATTCGTTGCGGTTCCGAATTACCTTGCATGAAATTTCAACCGTGAAAGCCAAATCCGTCATCGTCCCCATGCAGCGCGGCGTAAAGGTGTTGCATGATCCCGTATTGAACAAGGGCACTGCCTTTACTGAAGAGGAGCGTGACCGCCTGGGCCTGCGTGGACTGCTCCCTCCCCGGGTGCTCACCCAGGACCACCAGAAAAAGCGCGTCCTCGACAACCTCAAGGTTAAACCGGACGACCTGGAACGGTATATCTACCTGGTGTCCCTGCAAGACCGCAATGAGAATCTCTTTTACCGCACGGTGATCGACCACCTGGAAGAGACCATGCCGATCATTTACACGCCTACGGTCGGAAAAGCCTGCCAGTCTTACGGGCATCTTTTCCGGCAATCGCGTGGCCTGTATATCTCCCTCCAGGACCAGGGACGAGTGCGGCAGATCCTGCACAACTGGCCGCACCAGCATGTCCGGGTCATCGTGGTGACCGATGGCGAGCGCATCCTCGGGCTGGGAGACCTCGGCGTTTATGGCATGGGCATCCCCATCGGCAAGCTCTCGCTCTACACCGCCTGCGCCGGCATCCATCCCACCCATTGCCTGCCCATCGTCATTGATGTGGGAACCAACAATCAAGCCCTGCTGGACGATGAACTCTATCTCGGCTTACAACATGAACGTGTCCGGGGTTACCAGTACGACGAGTTGTTGACGGAATTTATCCATGCCGCCAGGGAGGTCTTCCCCGATGTGCTGATCCAGCTGGAGGACTTCGCCACGCATAATGCCTTTACCCTGCTCCACAGTTTCAAGGACAATGCCTGCCTGTTTGATGATGACATCCAGGGTACGGCCAGTGTGGCCCTCGCGGGGGTGTATTCCGCTTTGAAGATCACCGGGGGCAAGCTGGCCGATCAGCGGTTTGTCTTTCTCGGTGCCGGCGAAGCGGGCGTAGGTATTGCGGATATTCTCAGCTCGGCGATGGTCGAGGAGGGACTCACCCTTGAAGAGGCGCGCCAACGATGCTGGCTGGTCGATTCCCGCGGGCTGGTCTGCAGCTCCCGGGAAAACCTGGCCCACCATAAACTGGCTTACGCGCACCAGCATGCCCGGGTAGACACCCTCGAAGAAGTGATCGACCTCCTGCATCCGACCGCGATCATCGGCGTCTCCGGCCAGGGCGGGAAGTTTACCCGGGAGGTGCTGGAGAAGATGGCTGATCTGAACGAACAACCCATCATCTTTGCCCTGTCCAACCCCACCGCCAATTCGGAATGCACCGCTGAAGAAGCTTATCGCCACACCGATGGACGAGCCATTTTTGCCAGTGGCAGCCCCTTCGATCCTGTCGAGCTGAACGGGCGGTCCTTCTATCCCGGTCAGGGAAACAATGTCTATATCTTTCCGGGCGTCGGATTGGGAGTGGCCTACTGTAAAGCATCCCGGGTGACGGACAAGATGTTTCTGGAGGCCGCACGCACGGTTTCCCACATGGTCAGCAAAGAAGAGATGGCAGACGGGCGGATCTACCCTGCCCTCAATCGGATTCGTGAGGTCAGCGCCCGCATAGCGGAAGCCGTGGCCCGGGTGGCGATCGACGAAGGGTTGACCCGGATCGCTGAAGCCGATGTCACCCTGGACAAGATCCGCGACTATATGTACAGTCCTGAATACACCGAATACATGTAGTTATGGGCGCATCTGGCTGGACAATCGTTGAGGTCACTCCGGACAACCACCTGCAGGAGACCCTGTTCTGCGCCAAGAATCCAAAGGATCCCGGCTACCGGGAAAAATTGAAATGGCTGGCCAAGGAGCAGCAGAACGGCCTTCGGCTATCCATTCTGAAAAAAGGCGATCGCAATGTCGGATTCATCGAATGGATGCCCGCGGAAAGAGCCTGGCGACCGATCGATGCACCAGGATACCTGTTTGTCCAATGTATCATGGTGGCCAAAAAGAGTGACCGCCAGCAGGGTGCTGCCAGCCTGTTGATCGATCATGTCTGCCAGGCTGCAAGAGACCAGAAGAAAAAGGGGGTGGCGGTCATGACCAGCAAAGGGACCTGGATGGCCGACGAGGGAGTCTTCCTCAAAAACGGGTTTACGCCCCTGGATCGCAGCGGACGGTTTGAGCTCTATGCCATTACCTTTCACAGGGGAGCTGGTGGTGGTCCCCGATTTATGGATTGGACCGTCTGCACGGTCGATTATCCGGAATGGACCCTGCTGTATGCCAACCAGTGCCCCTGGCATGTCAAGGCGGCAGCTGCCCTGCGGGATTGTGCTGCCGGCTATGGGATCGACCTGTTCGTACATGAAGTCACCGATCCGCAGGAGGCACAGACCATGCCTGGCGGGTCTGGCACCTTTGCATTATTGCACCGGCGTGAGGTCCTGGCCGATCACTATATCAGCACCACCCGTTTCACGAACATCCTCGGAGAGCAGGGGCTGCTCAATCCCGGAGGATGATCGGTAAACTCTGCCCGCCCGTGCGCATGAAAACCATGCCGCGTGGCAGACCGGACAGATCCATTTGCGTGGCTTCCCGATCGATATGTTTCAGGGTCTGTCCGAGGAGGTTGACGATCTCGCCGCCAGCATGCAGCGGTCTGGAGAACCGGACCACGCCCGAAGTTGGATTGGGATGCAGGGAAAGCGAAGGCTCCCCTGTTCCGGGGTCAGACAACGGCACACCCGGATCTCCGGTCACAAATGCTGCCAGCAGGCGAATGTATCCGGCTTGAGAATAAATGGCCGGCTCAGTGATCTCCCAGGAATTGTCCGGCCATCCCGAGTTGAAATCGAGATAGCTCTTCATGGGCGGCTGCCCGGAAGGCGGGGACATGGTAGTCACTGAAAAATCCTTGTTGGGTCCACCCGTGACATAGCCCGGTGGAGGGCCGTCCGGTGAGTCCAAGGCGTGATCCCAGTCGGTCCCATCGGCAAACCAGGTATGGTAGATCTGATTGACACAGTGGTCACCACCCAGTTCATACATATTGGACAGCATCACCATACCCAATGGATTCACCCCGTGGAAGTAGTGGAGATGATGGGCCGCCCGCTGGATATAGGGATCCACTGCAGACGGGTTGACTGCAAAGCGTGCCGCCAGCAGGTTGAGGGTGCCATAGGCGGCCATGGGCAGGTTGCTGCCCCAGTGGAAGGACCAGTCGGGCATACCGGCCTGGTACAGCTCCCCTGTGGACAGCCCGTAGAAATCATTCCAATTGTTGGCCACGGCGGCGGAAAAGGAGCCCAGGATGGCATCCGTGGCTACCGGATCGACATCCACCAGGGAGGTATAATGCAGCAGGGCGCTGTTCAACTCCATATAGTACGGTCCCCAGAAACCTCCCATTGGTTCAGCCTGGGTATAGTGGTCCAGGAAAAAATCCTGATACGACGCTGTACCGGTGAGGTCATACAAATGCACGGCAGCGGTCAGTGCGGCATTCCACTGTTCGGTTTCACCCCAGTCCGCATCACCGGCTACGATGGAACCGTCATCACAATCCGTCTCCAGCAGATCGCCTTCAAAGGCGGGGAGGACCTGATTGAAACAGGTCTGGGCCCTGAGTCCCAGCACGGATGCATATCCTTCCCACCCTTCGATCTGGCGGTAGACCACTGCGGCATGGGCCAGCATGGAGGCCATGGCAATGGTGGCTGAGGTACAGACCGGACCATAATACCGGGGATCCTGGTTCAGGCTGGGCGGTGAGAGGACATTCTCACTGAAGTTTGCACTGCCCATTTTGAGGTGTACGCTGCCATCCGGTTCGATCATCTTGAGGAGCCAGTCCAGTTCCCATTTCAATTCATCCAGGATGTCGGGAAAGGAGTTTCCACTTTCCGGGATACTCCATTCATCCGAAAAGGCCTGCGGGTTTTCCTCCCAGGCCCAGAGCAGGTCGTGGACCGCCCGATGGGCAAAGGTGACATACTTGTTGTAGTCGCCCGCATCATACCACCCGCCACGCAGGTCTTTCCACAGGGCCTGGTTCAGGGGATCGAAAATGGAGCGGCACTGCGCCTCCTGTTGAAAATCCAGACCATCCGACCACCGAGGATCGGCATAGGGTGGCTCCTTGGCAAAGCCGCAGCGATTGTAAAAGAACATCCGCCCGGCGGCTTGCATCACCTCCTGGTAGGGATCGGTATGGATCTGGAATTCGGCAGAGCGATTTCCCTGGCCATCGTCCAGATAATAGCGGCCCGATTGTTCCTGGATGGACAGGTCGACCCACCAGCCCTGGTCTCCCGAAGCCGCATGGACATTTCCATCCTGCCAGGGGTCGATCAGGAAAGAGATGATCGACTGATCGGTCAGGGCGTCTTTCAAGACCATCTCCGGAAATCCCGGTGGCGTATAGGTCAGATTGCTGTTAAACCCCACCTCCGGATTACTGACGACAGCCACCTTCAGGGCCTTCGGGGTGTAGCCAAACTGATCGACATGAATGAAAGGGTTGGACGATTGGGCCATCAGGGCCAAAAAAGTAAGGCAGGACAGCAGGAGCAGTAACCCTGCTTTGATCCACTCCCTGGAGAACGTAGGATTAGGCATATGGATGGAATTAAAGAACTGTAGGTGAACCACCCCAAGTTAAGGGAATCCACTTGCCTTTTGAAGACAAAGGCTTTAACTTTCATGGTGAATCCCCCCTGCCTGGAGTGCTCGACAGCGTTTTACTTCAGAAATCCGACGTTCAGGCAGGTCCAAACCAATCTGCCGATATGTCCAATCCGACATGCTCTTCCTGCTGGAGGTCCCTCCTTTTTATCTGTCTGTCCTTCATCTTTATCCATCCCGGTCAGGGCCAGATCTCCTGGATCCAGACCAATGGTCCGTTTAACGGAGATGTAGCAGGCCTGTTTCTGCATCCCACCGACGGGCGACTCCTCGCTCTTGCGGATGGGAATGTGTATCGGGGCATCCCTCCCGGTCCATTCTGGAGCCCGGTCGTTTTTACACCCGACATCAACTACTGGTACGCCATCGAGAAGGCCGATGATCTGGAGTATTATCTCATCGGGGCATTTGGCGGCTTGGGACACACTACGGACTTTGGCATCTCCTGGGATCAGACCACATTGGCGGTGTCAGACATCCAACTTCTGAAAGCTACGCCTGACGGACGCGCCCTGATCTATGCCGGCTCCAATGAATTCTATGTGACCACTGACCATGGCGAGACCTGGACCTTGCAACCCAGCAACCTGGGTATCGATGTCCTTGCGCTACTCTATGATCCTTCTACAGATTTCTTCTTTGCGGGCACGGCAGAAGGTGTCTGGGCCAGTGCCGATAACGGGGCGTCCTGGATAGCGATGAACAACGGAGATATGTCCAACAGTATTACCATTCGGTTGTTGCACCGCATTGATCAGAGTGGTACCCTTCTGGCAAGCACCGGGTCAAAGCTGTACCGAAGTACAGATGGGGGGATCAACTGGACCCTTCTCCCGGGCAACCTGTTTATCAATCATCTGGACGATTTGGGTCCGGATGCGGTCTACGCTGCTTGCGGGTTTGCCGGATTGTATCGTTCGTCTGTGGATGGGCTGCAATG
>JAUIEA010000030.1 GCA_030429045.1 Bacteroidia bacterium
CGGCCTGGATCGTGATCGGACCAGGCACCGTGAATGTAGGTGGTGTGGTATCCTCCACCGTGATCACCTGAGTATGCGTGATCGCATTGCCACACACATCTTCTGCGGTCCAGGTCCGGGTGATGGTATACGCCCCGGTGCAAGCACCGGGCGTGATCAGCTCATCATCCGTATAGGTGATGTCCATTGCATCATCACAATTATCCGTAGCGGTCAGATCCACTCCACCCACTGGAGCAACAGGTATATTATCGCACTCGACCGTTTCGTCAGCAGGCATGGCCTGATCCCACACGGGCGGTGTATGATCTGTAATGGTGATCAGTTGTGTGGAAGTGGTTGTATTTCCACATGGGTCTGTGATGGACCAGGTCCGGTCAACCCGGTATTTGCGATAGTAGAGTCCGTTGCCGGTCACACTACATGCACCCAACGGATGCGGATCGACAATCAGGTCAGTAAAGGCAACGGTGTACCCATTGCTGGTCATCCAGGATGTTGCACCGACAGTATAACCATCTGCACCATCTTCGTCATCAGGGGCGCAATTGTCGTCAATGTTATCCGGAATGCCGGTGATGGACAGATCGTTTTCATCATCACACTCAAAGCCATCATTCCCGACCACATCCGCAGGGGTGTCAAAAGTCGGTGGGGTGGTATCTTCTACGGTGATGGTTTGTGTGCATGTCGCGATGTTACCACAGGCATCTGTTGCCGTCCAGGTCCGTTCAATCACATATTCTGATGGACATGGGCCGGCCACAATATTGTCACTCTCGCCAATGACGGGTCCATTGTCACAATTGTCGATGGCTGTAGCCATCCCCTGGGTGGCAGAGCTCAGATCATCACTACACTCGACAACAACATCAGCCGGGCAGGTGATTGCGGGCGGTGTCGTGTCTTCGACGGTGATGGTCTGCAAGCACGATGTGCTGTTGTTGCAATCATCCGTAATGGTCCAGGTCCGGGCGATACTCTCTTCATTGACACAACCTCCCGGTGTGACCACATCCATATAGGTAATGGCAGGGGAAGGATCGCAATTGTCCGTAGCTGTCGTCATTCCGGTGTTCGCCGGCAAAATACTTTCATCGCATTCGATGACGATATCCGCTGCACAGGTGACCACCGGAATAGTGGTATCCTCAACGGTGATGGTCTGTGTGTGGGTGATCGCATTGCCACACACATCTTCTGCGGTCCAGGTCCGGGTGATGGTATACACCCCGGTGCAGGCACCGGGCGTGATCAGCTCATCATCCGTATAGGTGATGTCCATTGGATCATCACAATTATCTGTAGCGGTCAGGTCCACTCCACCCACAGGTGCAAGTGGTATGTTATCACACTCGAGCGTTTCGTCGGCTGGCATCGCCTGATCCCAGACCGGAGGCGTATCATCGATGACGGTGATCGTCTGTGTGCTTGTCGTTGCATTACCACAGGGATCCTCGACGGTCCAGGTCCGGGTATAGTGGTATTTGCGGTTGTGCAGGCCGTTTCCAGACAGGGAGCATTCCGCCCATGGCTGGGGTGCCGTCAAGACAGTGGTGAAGGAAATGGTATACCCATTGGGGGTTGTCCAGGACAGGTCACCCATGGTATATCCGGCACTTCCATCCACCTCGGTCGGATTACAATTATCTGTAATGGTGGTGGGGAATCCGGTAAGGCTCAGATCATTCTCATCACCGCAGGACAACTGGCTGGCAGCCAGGATACTTGCCGGGGTGGTAAATGCCGGTGGAGTGGTATCCTCCACCGTGATAACCTGCGTGTGCGTAATCGCATTTCCACAATCGTCAGTGGCCACCCAGGTGCGGGTGATCGTATAATTGGAATAGTCACACTGATCTGCATCGGGACCCTGTGTGTCTGTTTCAGTGAAGGTCACATCGACATTTGCATCGCAAAGGTCGCTGGCAGTTACGGTCGGAACAGCAGGAATGGCATCGCATTCTACGTTGACATCCGTGGGCATGCCCTGATCCCAGGTCGGTACCGTCGTATCGATAATGGTAAAGGATGCGTCCTCTTCCACAAAATTGCCACAGTCATCCGTGGCCCGGAAGGTATAGGTATAGACCACGGTTTCGCCGCAGTTATCCACAACGACAGGACCTGTGGTACTCATGGTGACCGCACTGCACAGATCGGTTGCCATGGCGCCTGCGTAACTGGTCAACCAGTTACTGAAGTTGGTGCCATTCGTAGCCAGATCACATTCGATGATCTCGTCCATCGGAGAGACATCAAAGACCGGTGGGGTGTTATCCTCCACGGTCAGCGTTTGAACGCATTCAGAAGTCTGGCCACAAACATCTGCCGCAGTCCAGGTCCGGGTGATGGTGTATTCACCATCGCAACTGCCCGAAGTTTCCAAATCGGCCTCCGTGATAGTGATCTCATTCGGAGCGTCACAGTTATCCGTAGCAGTGGCCACACCCTGTGTCATGGACGTGAGGTCATCGCTGCACTCCACGATCACATCTGTGGGACAGGTAATGACCGGAGGCGTGTGATCGGTAATGTTGATCTCCTGCAAAGAAGTGGTCGTATTCCCGCAAGGGTCGGTCACCGTCCAGGTCCGATTGACGCGATATTTCCGATAGTACAATCCATTACCAGTCACCGAACAGGCACCACTCGGATGCGGGTCGACGACAACATCGGAGAAGGAAATGGTATAACCGGTGGCGGTCATCCAACTCATATCGCCCATGGTATAGCCATCGGCACCGTCGACATCGTCATCGGCACAATTGTCATCAATGTTCGTCGGGAAGCCGGTGATGGTCAGATCCGCCTCATCACCACATTCCAGGCCATCATTTCCAGTCCAGGTCTGTGGTGTATCAAAGGTCGGGGGAGTGGTATCCTCAACGGTCAGGGTTTGGATATGCGTGGCTGCGTTCCCACAATCATCCGTCGCGGTCCAGGTCCGGGTAATGGTCTGCTCCTGCGGGCAGGCACCGGGTGCGCTGGTCTCTGTAAAGGTGACATCAACCGTATTGTCACAATCATCACTGGCGGTAAAGGTTCCAGCGGTTGGAATGGCATCGCATTCTACATTTGCATCGGCTGGCATCGGATCATCCCAGGTCGGAGCCGTGGTATCGATGATCGTAAAGGTAGCTGGATCATCAGTAAAATTGCCGCACTCATCCGTGGCCCGGATGGTCACGGAATAGATAATGGTGTTTCCACATTGTGGAGAAGGCGTCAGGCCTACCGTACTCAGGGTCACTGCACCGCAATTGTCTGTCGCTGCTGCCCCGGCATAAGAAGACAGCCAGGCCGTGAAGTTGGCGCCATTGGTTGCCAGATCACACTCGATCACCTCATCCATCGCGGGCGTCGTAAATACCGGAGGTGTACTGTCTTCGATCTCAATGGATTGATCACAGGTCGCTGTATTCCCACAATTATCGGTTGCGGTCCAGGTCCGGGTGATCGTTTCTTCCTGGGGACATCCTCCGGCAGCAGATACATCTGCATAGGTCATCGTCACATCCAGATCACAATTATCCGTTGCTGTGGATGTTCCGGTGTTGGCCGGATCGATAGACTCGTTACATTCGATGACCACATCTGGCGTACAGGTGATCACCGGCATCGTCGTATCATCCACTGTGATCTCCTGGGTACAGCTTGCAGCATTGCCGCATTCATCTGTCGCCGTCCAGGTCCGTTCAATGGTATACGCATCATCACAAGCTCCAGGGACGATAACGTCCGATTCGGAAATGGCCGGATTCGGATCACAATTGTCGATCGCGGTGGCCATGCCATTGGCCGCCGAGGTCAGGTCATCGCTACATTCGACTGCCGTATTTGCTGGACATGTAATCACCGGAGGCGTGGTATCCTCGATCGTGATGGTCTGTTCACAAGTCGAGATCAATCCACACTCGTCCTCGGCGGTCCAGGTCCGAATGATCACATATTCTGGGGTACAGGCACCAGGTGTAGTCGCATCTGCAAACGTCACGGTCGGTGTTCCACAATTATCCGTCGCGGTGGACATTCCGGTATTGGCCGGATCGGTCGGATCCGTGCATTCGACGTTGATATCGGCTGCACAGGTGAGAACAGGTGGTGTCGTATCCTCGATGGTAAACGTCACACTGCTTTCAATAAATAAACCGCATTCGTCTGTGGCGCGCACATTCATCGTATACATGATGGTATTACCACAACCTGGGGTCGGAGTCAATCCATTTGTAGACAGGGTCACACCCGAACAGTTGTCGGAAGCCATTGCGCCGGCATAGCTGGTCAGCCACGCACTGAAGGCAGCGGCATCGCCCGGACCACACTCGGCAGCATCATCTGCCGGAGCCGTATCCCAGGTTGGAGGAGTGGTATCCTCCAGGGTCAGGGTTTGTTCACAGGTCGCACTGTTGCCACAGATATCGGTAGCTGTCCAGGTCCGGGTGATCACTGATTCACCGGGGCAGGAGCCGGGGCCACTGGCATCGGCAAAGGTGATCGTAATATCGATCTCATCATCACAATTATCCGTTGCGGAAGCTTCGCCCAGGGCCAGATTGATGGTCGGGTCAAGTTCATCATCACACTCGATGACAATGTCAGCAGGGCATGAAATGACTGGTGGTGTATCGTCGATAATGACGATGGTCTGGAGAGCTGTAGTGGTATTTCCACAGGGATCTTCAATGCTCCAGGTCCGCTGGATCTGATGCTTGCGCTTGTGCAGTCCGTTGCCGGAAAGAGAACACTCGGCAAAGGGTTGTGCTTCGACATCGACAAAAGAGATCAGGTACCCATTTGTCGTTGTCCAGCTGGTGGCCCCATTGGTATAGCCATCACTTCCATCGGCTTCGGGTGGAGCACAGTTATCCATGATATCGGTCGGAAAACCGGTCACACTCAGATCTTCTTCATCTCCACAGGACAACTGATCGGCGGCGACCAGATTAGCAGGCGCTGTAAAGCTCGGGCCGGTGACATCTTCTACGGTTATGGTCTGGGTATGAACCTCCTGGTTTCCACAATTATCCTCTGCGGTCCAGGTCCGGGTGACGGTGTACGTATAGTAGTCGCATTGCGTCACATCCATCCCTTGGGTACTGACCTCTGTAAAAGAGACATCCGCTACTGGATCACAGGCATCTGTTGCGGTAATCACTGCAGGCGGAGTGGGCACGGATTCACAATTCACGACCACATCAGCAGGCATCCCCTGGTCCCAGACTGGCGGTGTGGTATCCTCCACTTCGATCGTCTGGTCGCAAGATGTACTGTTTCCACAGTCATCCTCTACGGTCCAGGTCCGCGTAATGGTATAGGTTTCATCACAGGCACCCGGATCGTTGGCATCTATGAAAGTGATCGATGGAGACGGGTCACAATTGTCCGTGGCCATGGCCATACCCTGCCCTGTCGGGGTCAGGTCATCACTACATTCCGCCAACGTATTGGCCGGGCAGGTCAAGGTTGGCAGGGTGGTATCTTCCGTGGTGATCGTCTGCAAACAGGTACTGGTATTGCCGCAGATATCTGCTGCAGTCCAGGTCCGTTCGATGATACTTTCCCCGATACAGGCACCGTCTATGACGTTGTCCGTTTCGGTGATCGTAATATCCATCTCATCATCACAGTCATCCGTAGCGGTCGCTACTCCCTGTGCTGCAGATGTGAGATCATCGCTGCATTCGACCACAACATCTGCCGGGCAGGAGATCACAGGTGGAGTATCATCAATGATCGTGATCAACTGGATCTTTGAAGTGGGATTCCCGCATGGATCTTCGATGGTCCAGGTGCGTTGTACACGATATTTGCGATGGTGTAGCCCATTCCCGGAAAGGGAGCACTCCGGCCATGGCAACTCCTGGATGTCGGAGAACGAAATGGTGTAACCATTCGGGGTAATCCAACTGGTCAGACCACTGGCATATCCTGCACTTCCATCCGCTTCAGCGGCAACACAGTTGTCGGTGATCAGGGTGGGGAACCCGGTGAGACTGAGATCATTCTCGTCTCCACAACCCAACTGGCTGGCGGCCAGAATATCCACCGGATCCGTAAAATCGGGGCCGGTCACATCTTGCACCGTGATCGTCTGGGTGTGTACGATCTCATTGCCACAATCATCCGTTGCCGTCCAGGTCCGGATGATGAGATAGGTATAGTAATCACACTGGGTCGGATCGGCACCTTGCTGGTTGTCTTCGACAAAAACGACATCCACATTCGTGTCACAGGCATCAGATGCAGTGATCACGGCTGGCGGTGTCGGCACTGACTGACAGTTGACCACGACATCCACTGGCATACCCTGATCCCAGGTGGGGGCACCATTGTCTTCGACAGTGATCACCTGTACACAATCTAATGTATTGTTACAGTCATCGGTGAATGTCCAGGTCCGGGTAATGGTCCCGGTATAACTTCCACAGCCTGATAGATCGACTGCTTCCGCAAAGCTGATATCGACATTGGGGTCACACAGGTCGGTCACCGGGGGATCAACGGCCATCGGAATGGCATCACATTCCACGGTTTCATCACCGGGGCATGTGGGATCTGGTGGAGTGGTATCTACGACCTCGATAACCTGACTGCAGTTGGTACTGTTTCCACACTCATCTTTCAAGGTGAAGGTTCGGGTGATCGTGTACGTATGTGTACAGGCCCCGGCGGTGATCACATTTTCCCAGTAGACACCGGCCATGCCGCTGCAGAGGTCATCTCCTTCGGCAATTCCGAGGTTGGCGGCAGAGGTATCCTGGTCGCATTCAACAATGGTACCGGGTGGGCAGAAGGTCACGGCAGGCGGTACATTATCCACTACCGTAATAGTCTGTTCGCAGGTGGCGAAATTGTCACATTCATCGGTGGCCGTCCACGTTCGGATGATGACAAAATCATTCGTGCAGCCATTCAGCGTAACGTCATCAGATTCCTGGATATCCACGGCCAGGGAGCAATTATCTGTTGCAGAAGCCATACCAGTGCTTGCACTGGAATAATCATCCTCACAATTCACAGTTTCATCTCCCGGACAAGTGATGATCGGATCTGTGGTATCCACAACGTTGACATGTTGGGTACACGACGCTGTATTACCGCAGTCGTCAACCGCCACCCAGGTCCGGAGGATCAGGATATCTTCAATACACGGATCTGGATTGTTGGGATCAGGAATGATCTCTTCAGTCCCCGGAATTCCAATGATGGTCTGATCACAATTATCGACATAGGTCACCATTTCATCTCCAATTGATGGAATCGCATCACATTGGACCGTCACGTTCATTGGACAATTAGAAATCACCGGCGGAATGTCATCGAGTACAGTGATGGTTTGGGTCTGGACATTGCTGTTCCCGCAATCGTCGGTAGCCGTCCATGTCCGGGTGATGATGGTCGAGCCGGTACAGGGCCCCAGATTGGTGACATCCACGTATGTCGCTTCGACCGACAAGTCGCAATTGTCCATTTCATCTGTGACATCCCCGGTCACTGATACATCGGAATCAAAGGCACACATGGCATCAACATAAATATCAATGTCTGCAGGCACCGTAAAGGTCGGGGCCTGTGTATCCTCTACGGTGATCGTCTGGACGCAGGTGGCTGATCCACCACAATCTGCAGCAGACCATGTTCGCTCGACCACTGTTTCACAGTCATTCGCGGAGATGGTCACATCGACACTGGAGATGACGACTGGTTCCATGCAATTGTCCACAGCTGTGGCAACGCCCACGTTTCCATTCACCAGGGGATCGGTGCTCTCGTCACATTCAATGGCAATGTTTGCCGGGCAGGTAATGACTGGCAGGATATTATCCTCAATATGCACTGTCACAGCAAACGGGCCGTTGGAAGCACAATTCCCATCGGAATCCTCGGCATCGACCAGGATTATTATGGTCCCCACGCAGTTATTCGCCGGCGGGGCAGAAACGATACACACTGGCACAAATCCATCGACAATATCAAATGCCGATACGGTCATCGGATCGCCCAGTGGGCCATTGATCAGGGCCAACAGGTCCTCATAGCAGGCCACCGTGGGTGGACTGACCGCCCCGCTGATGAAGGGGCCATCATTATTGTGGCCATTCGGGCATGTACAGGATTGCGCTTGGAGGGTCTGTGATTCGAAAACGAATGCGACCAGAATGAGTACGACCAGGAGGTAGAACTTTCTCATAAAGAGGTGTTTTCTATAAGATATGGGGAATGGGATCAACGGGATTGAGCAGCCTTGCGGGCTTGCTCCGAAAGATCATATTGATGCTGCATCTTTTGGCGATCGGCATCATTCAGCTTTTGAAAACGCTGGATCTTTTCCTGCTGGCTGTTTCGGATCTGCAGCCAATGGGCTGTTTCGCTCTTTGTCAATGCCTTATTGGCCAGGGCCTGGTTGCACCGGGCGATGGCCTGCTCTGCCAGACAGATCTCACGATCGACCACATCCGTGATCGAGGTACACTGTTCCGGAGCAGAGGAAGAAGAGGTATTGGGTGAAACAGACTGGGCCTGGAGATTCGCCATACCGGCGAGACAAATGGCCAGAATAAATGTGAGTAGACCTTTCCGATACATAAATGCAGGTTTAATATGTCATTTAGTCCGACCAACAAGCCTAGTGCTTGTCCATCGGACAATCAATCCTTATTACCTGGCAACGGGAGTCTGGCTATCAAACAGAGAAGGGACCGCAATTTCCCAAACCCCGACAGATGGGGCCATTAACACCGTTACACAGCAACCGGCTCTTCCGGTTCAGTGCTTGTTCATGGGAAAGGGACAGGTATGGCGAACCACACCTTTCGCAAAGGTAAGGAGGTTTTCTTCAACATGCCAGTATTCCGAAAAAATAGCTTCAAGTATTGCTTTAAACAGCCCCCTGGGTTTGCTTTGGCAATCTGAGTTCAACAAAAGCGTGCGTGCCTTCCCTTTCAGACCAAAGAAAAAGGTCCACTCCGCTCTCGCGGGGTGGACCTTTTTCTCACTTAAACTTCAATTAGCGCTGGACCTGCACCCACTGTGTCCGGATACCATCCGGTCCGGAGACCGCAATGGCATACATCCCCGGGAGCCAGGAGCCGACCGGGATGGTCAGTTGATGTTCACGGGATCCGGACAGGTCATTCCGGTAGATCTGCTGACCACTCATCGAGGTGATGGTGATGGCGGTCGGGCCTACCCGGCTCTGACTGATATAGACATTCAGATCATCCGATGTCGGATTTGGCCAGGCCACCAGATCATTCAGATTCAGGGTATGATCACCCAGTGAATGGCCCGGGGTATTCGGGAAGAAAGGTGCCCCTGGCACAGGATCCAGTCGATCGTCCTGACAGACCAGAGCCTCTACTTCAGCCATCATCAAACGTCCGTCTTCAGCCAGCTGAACCTTGATGTACCTGCCGTTCATGCCGGCTGGCATACGCCAGGCTTCATTCATCGGCCCCTCGTGGCGAATCGCCCTGATGCCAGCAGTAGCGAGCAAATGCTCAGGTGCTGCATCCGGGATCGGATCGGCCGACACAAAGACATAGAATGGATCCAGGGCTTGATCACAGCAATCTGTCCGTGGCCAGATGCGCACAGACTCGATCTGATGGTTTTCCTGAAGATCGGCGGTCCAGTAGTTCTGCCAACCGGCAAGGGTGCTGGTTACAGAACCTGCAGCAAAATCGCCATCGGTATTTCCGTCCACTGCCTTGTCCGCAGAACCATTCTGGTAGGTACTGATCTGTGAAGCCGCAGCACCGGCCGCCATATTGGCCTCACGACAGTGATCCTCCCAAAGCAGGGTACAGCCTGCAGGCGCGACCAGCGAGAAGGTGTGATTGTTCTCCTGGCCGTTTTCATCAGTGACCTTCACCGAATAATTACCTGGTGCAACATCACCTAATTCGGCACCATTGGTCCCGTTCGACCAGGTCACCGGGAAATCAAATCCACTCAGGGAAATGACGTTTCCGGCGCCCTTGATCAGGTTGGTAGGGGTGCAATTGCTCATAAAGGACAAGATGCCCTGACCGGTGAAATTGCCTTCGTCATTCCGGGAGGCGATCGCACACCAGCCACCCTGCCCGGGGGTCAGGCCATTGGCGCCATTTCCGATCTGCAATCCGGTCTTCGCATGGTTGGGTGATGTCTGTACAGTGAAGATATTGCCGGCATTATTTCCTGTTCCTGTCAGCAGACTCAAGGCTGCATTCACCTCAAAGAAGGTCCAGGTAGAAGCATCGCCTGTACCCGATCCGAGGTTGGCCTGACCGCCGGCATGCTGCCAGCCGTCAAAGCTGCGTCGATGATGGAACCACAGGTCGCCGTCCCATCCACTGGTCCCCGCATCGTCACTCCAGGAGCCACTTAATCGGGCAGTTCCATTGGCGTACATTTCCAGCGTCGTTGCCCCGTTCAACTTGTATGCTGTAGTGGTGCTGCTACCCTTTGGTGTCCAGAACAGACTGGCATCAAACGAACCACCCAGATCCGTCACCGTACAACGTCCGATCATATGATCCCCGCAATCGGCATCTGCCTGTTGGATGAGGACCTGATAATCATCCTGAACACCCGGCACCTCCACATGGAAGGCACACTCGTAACGTGATCCCCAGGCATCCTGATAACCATAGGTGATTCGGGTCCGGGTACCCGGATTGAAATAGGATCCGGAAGGGGGGCCTTCCATCTGGGTCATGCCATAGCTGCCATTGCAGATATCATCCACCTTAGGCGCAACCCAGCTGGCCTGGACCGGCACCTTGCTGGGAGCCGTCTTGATATCATCCGTGCACAGGACGACGAGTTGGCCTTCCGTGAAGACCACCACCCGCTGCACGCCGGTCACTTCATTGCCGGCCTTGTCCACGGCCCACCAGGAGCGTCTGACCAGGTAACTTCCTTCCGGACCACCCGGGATGATCTCCTGACTGTCGTTCATACCCAGAGAGACCACTTCACAATTATCATCCGCAACGGGAACGTCTGTTGCCGATTCTTCGGAACAGTAGACCGTAACATCCGGAGGGAAGAAGGTGAAAACCGGTGGGATCAGATCATATACCCGGATGGTTGCAGAGCATTCGTTGCTGTTATCACTCTGGTCCCGGGCGGTGACCTTGACCACATTTTTGCCGAGATCGTCACAGCCGAAGACGGACTGACTCAGGTCGATCTGGGTCACCGTGCAATTGTCGGTGATCCCATCATCGAGGTCCGCAGGATCCAGAGTTACCGGATCTCCCGTCTCATCGAGATAGATCTCCAGACCCTTGCACGCCATATGGGGCTTGAGGTCATCGATCACTTCGACTGTCGTATTGCAGGAACCGACGTTCCCGCAGGCATCGGTCACCGTCAGGGTAACGGGAGCATTCCCCAGGTTGGCACAAGTCAGCAGCGTCGGGGCCACGGCCAATGTAATCGAACTGCATGCATCATAGCTGCCATCATCAATATCGCTCGGGTGGATGGTCGCCTCGCCGTCTCCGTTGAGGAATACCTGATGGCCGGTGCGACACTGGGCGACAGGCGGTGACGTATCGGTCACCGTGATCACCTGCTGCCGGGTGGAGGTATTGTTACAATCGTCAGACGCCGTCCAGACCCTGGTGATGGTGTACCCACAATTGGCACCACTGATATTCTCGGTCATGGTGATGGACGCCGGACCGCACTGATCATTTGCCGTCATCACAGGTGCGGCAGGCACCGGACTGTTACAGTTGATGGTCTGATTGTTGGCCGTACCCGAGATCACGGGTGGGGTCACATCCACCTTGGTGATGGTTTGGGAACAGGTATGGGTTGTCCCCCCATCAGTGGCAGAGAAAGTGCGAATAAAGAAGCCGGTTCCGTTACACAGGGTGAGGCCTGCATTATTATCTGCATACGTCAGGGTAGGTGAGCAGGCTCCTGAGGTCACGGTCACGGTGGCATTCCCACTTGAAGCCGGTAATGGGTTGGGGCCGCAGTTGACGGTGGTATTGTTCGGGCAATTGATGGTGAAGGTGCAGGGAGCCGGAGCACCACAGGGCGTCAGACAACCGACACTTGCAACACGATTCCGAATGACATCGCCGGGTTGAGGGCCGAATCCGAGGTTGAAATTAATGCCTGGTCGACCAGATAAATGGCAATAGCTCATGATCGTCCCTCCGACACCTACTGGTGGATATGGAGGCAAGGCGCATCCTCCTTCAGTTCCCCCGGCGCAACCGTCAATGGCCGTATTATTCCCATTCCATACGCAGGCATGCGTGTGCCGGGATCCGATCAGGTGACCCATTTCATGAGTGCAGACCATAATCGTCCAGGAATAGGTCGGCACATTATTGAAACTGATATCAATTCCGGAATAACACATGTTTTCGTCGTAGTCTGGATTGCAGACGCCGTCGAACCAATGAGCAATCCCGCCATAGGGGCTGAGATTAACATAATGGGCCAAATCGCCATTCAGGGTCCCGTTCAAGGCTTCAAATGAAGCCAGGCGGGCAGAAGAGCTATTTCCGGTATAAGGGTCTGGTGTAGTCCAGGCATTGATCACAGAAGTGGCCATGTCGATCATCTCGTTGGCATAAATGGTGTACACTTGTGCTGCCATTGCGGTGATGTAGTCAACCGCCTGCTGTCCTCCACCTTTATTATTCACAATATCATCATCCACTTCCCACCAGATCCGAATACAATCTCCGACATCCCGTCCAGGGTCCTGGTTTTTCGGATGATGGGATTCATGCGGCGCATCGTCATCCTCCACACCGCACGTGAATGAATTAAATTGATTGATATCCCTGTCATTGTAGCAGATATGGATCTGCTTTTCCGTGGCTTCTTCAAGTGGACCGAGATTCCAGTTCCCCCTGTTATCTGCGATCATCCCGATGAGTTGGTCCCGGAATATGGAAACAGAAACCAGGCTGTTCATATCTCCTTTGATGACCCCGCGATAATGCACTCCAGGAACATCATAGTCGATGGTCCCATCCGAATACCGAATTTGAAAATCAGGTGTTACCACACTGACTTGATACAAATAAAGAGTCAGATCCTTCCCGGTAGTAAAATGGGGAATGTGGACCTCCAGAAACTCCGGCTGATCCGTCACAAGCTTTGCCAGCTTGCCGAGATCGGGGACCAGGCCCCATCCGGAATTTTTCACCTCTTCCATGATCTGGAGTCGGTCCGGGTCAATGGTTTCACTGAATGGAGACACCTTTTGAAAGGTGACACCTTGATCCAGGTAGGTCTGCACCTTCGCAGGAACAGGCTTCAGATCAGCACTCTGTTGGGCAAAACCAAAAAAGGTCAAACACAACAGCATCAGGGTCATGGCTGGCTTCATAGACGGTCATATCGTTTGGTGAATCTCCAAAGATAATCACCGGTCACATATGTTGTATCTGTAAAAATATTTTACAATATTCTCATTATCATATATTTACAAATTCATATTAATAAATCATGTTGATTGTCAATGGATCATGAATACATGAATTTCCGTATATGATCCTCCGTTTTTATAGCCTGAACCGTTTTGAAAGTCGGGTTGCAACAACGCATTCTCAGGTCCCATTGATAAAATGAGGAAGTCCTATCTTGGCATCCCCATCCAGATCCAATATTCATTCCCACATGATCTCCTATAATCCAAAGGATTGGTTTTCCTTCATCTTCCGATTCCATAAAGCGGACACCGTCCGAGCGCTCTTCCCCTTGATGCTGGCCATTTCTGCCTATTCCGGGCTGGTGGCCTACATGGAGCTGGAGTTCTGGCAATTGTCCAAAAACGACTCCATCAGCAAGATCACCATCATGCATAATATGCTGGGATTTGTGATCTCCCTGTTGCTGGTCTTTCGGACCAATACTGCCTATGATCGTTGGTGGGAAGGACGAAAGCAATGGGGTGCCCTGGCCAACAATGTCCGCAACCTGGCCCTGAAACTGTCTGCCATTCTGGATGACCCGGAAGACCAGCAGTTTTTCAAAAGCTGGATCCCGGCGTATGCATACGCACTGGCCGGACATTTGCAACGCGAACAAACCCGGGTGGTCCTCTTTGAAGGCGCTGAACTGGATCAAACCAAACACGTCCCCAACCAGGTCGCCGGACTGATCATCCGCAAGGTCAGCCGCCTGCACAAGGCCGGCAAGATCAATGGCGATGAACTCATCACCATCAATGCGGAACTGCAATCCTTTACCGATATCTGCGGGGCCTGTGAACGGATCAAAAACACACCCATCCCCTACTCCTACAGTGCCTTTTTAAAGAAATTCATTTTCTTTTATGTGATGTCCCTGCCCTTCGGATATGTCTTTGACCTGAGTTACCTGGTCATCCCCGTGGTGGTCTTCATCTTTTATGTCCTGGCCAGCCTCGAACTGATCGCCGAAGAGATCGAAGAACCCTTCGGCACAGACACCAACGACCTGCCGACCTATCGCATGGCCGATAATATGAAGGAGCAGGTGGAAGATATTTTTGAAGCGAGAATGACCTGACCGGAACAGGTGTTCGCGGCATACCTGAATGGCATTCGACCACCTGTTCTTCAGCGACCGAAAAAAGCTGAATAAATATCTATTCCAGGGCTTGTCGTCGTGCCTTTGCCTTTTTTACAGCAGGCACGCCTAGCATTAATATTCCAACTATTCCAATACCCATTGCCAGTAGAACAATAGCGCCGCCTCCAGAACAGGCCCATGCACAACTCAAGGCAAGGACCACCAGAATCCCTAAAATCATTAAGATAATAATGAACGCTGGAGAAGCGGGTTTGGCACCCTGATCCTTCCAAACACTCAGGCGATTTTTAACATTGTTTTGATACCAGATCCTGACTGTTTTTGAAAGGCCTTGCTTTCGAATCATCCGCCACCACCCCAGATCATTGCCTTCGGGAACAGGATCGAAAACAGCCACTTGAACTGCACTCCATGTATTGCCCCCGGGGCTCCTGGCTATATGAATTGCCTCTGTATTGGCCATGGTGATCATCATCACGACACCACTGAGGACCAGGCATAAATCCATCCATTTTTGACGGACATAATTCCATTTGAACAGTCGGTATTTTGATCGCCGGATCGGATACAGAACCAAAGCGAAGAGGAAGATGGCCATCCCCAACCACAGTAAACCGGGAGGGAGCCCCATCTCGATGGAGGCCAACCATATGCCCAATTCAAAGGCGCCCAAACCCAGGACCGTATGCACGAGAATCAAGATCATCCAGGTGGTTTTCTGGTGGAGCAATGCCCAGTAGGATATGGATTTCATCTTGTTGACCTTTATTTCATAAATAAGGAATTGCAATTTATCCGGCACTGCGTGCCAACCTCCATTTTGTCCGATAATGCCTGTACCATTTTATCCCGAAAATGAGGATCAACGTTGTTCCGCCGATCAACGGAAGCAGCGCCCATGCTCCTGCCGATGAACAGCCAATGGCACAGGACAGGATCACGATACCCTGCAGCAGAATAACCATTAAAACGATTATCCATACCGGGTGTGGAAGCCAACCCGATTGATCTGTTCGGGCTTGCAATCGTTTCTCCACTTGACTGCGATACCATTTCGTGATCGGCGGCAAGAATCCCTTTTTTATCAACTCACTTAACCCATTGGATCGCTCAACCCGCGGCACCGGGTCGTATACCGCTACCTGAACCACCCGGGCTTCCTGGTCTGAGAACAGACTACGTCCCTCCCATGCCACCCTATTCGACATGGATGTCATCATAAGTATACCACCCAGGACCAGGGAGAGATCCAGGCATTTCTGTTTTGTATAACTCCACTTGAACAACTTGTAGCGGGATCGTCGGACCGGATAAAGCACCGCTGAAAGAAGAAAGAGCCCCATACCGGACCAATAAATGCTATTTGACAAACCGACCCCGATCATAGAAAGCCAAATGCCCAACTCAAATGCACCCAAGGCTAAACAGGTATGGAACAGGATCAATAATATCCAAACAATACGGGGATGGAGTAACGCCCAATACGATATGGATTTCATCTTCAGCAATTTCCCTTCAAGATAAGTGATTCACCTGGTGAGGATCGCAAGAATCAGCCGTTCCTGGATGAAAAAATGCAGAATACGATCATTCCTTCATCATAATTGAGGACAAATGATATTTCTAATTTCATTTTGATAGTCAGAAAAAACAGATCCTCAGATTTCCAGATCGACTCCCTGGTCCACATTCCATCTGGTCAGAGCGCAGTACAGGGCAGTATTGACTTGTTCATGTCAGACAGTATCCTCCATCCAGGATAACGTGTTGACCCACCATCCACTGGGCCCTGGTCAACAAAAAGACCGCTACTTCTGCTACATCCTCTGGCGTCCCCAACCGGCCGGCTGGAGTGCGTTGAAGGGTATATTTCACGACTTCTTCAATCTCTGGAAACAAGGGTAAGGAGTCACCACCCAACATGCCGGAGATCACTCCGTTCACACGGATCCCTTTGAGTGCCAATTCAACGGCCAGATATCGAACTGTTGACTCCAGCGCACTTTTCGCCACCCCCAGCGCACCATAATTCTGGTTAAATCGTTGACTACCCGTACTGGAGACAGCCACAACCGAACTCCCGACCTTCAACAGGTCGAGGTGTTGCTGCACCACCACCAAAAACGATCTTGTGCTCACATTCATGACCAGGTCCCATTGATTGGGTTTGACCTGGTGGAGTGGTTTGAATGTCGTGAGGGCTGCACAGTGAGCAAGATGATCCAGATGATCCGTATGCGTCCGGACGCTATCCGCCATTTGCCTGATCTCATCCGGTTGGCTGAGATTGTACCGGAGAGGGGTTACCCGAATGCCGTCATTTTCCAATTCTTCTTGCAGGGCCCGCATCGTAGCATCTTGCTCCAGATAGTTGATCAGCAGATGATCCACGCCATCCTTCGCCAGGGCAAGGGCGATGGCCCTTCCCACACCCCGACTCCCACCCGTGATCAATGCCGTCCGTCCCATGGCTTCAATTTGGCTTCTTTCCTGAAATCTTCAACCAGACAAAATCGACCAATCGGCCCACGGTGAAAAGTTCCGGGATATCCTTTTCAGTGACGTCCTGTTCAGCCGCAATTGTCTGGAGCAACTCCCGGATCTCGTCATTCTGGAATTTAAACCCGAAGCGGCTTTCGATCGCAAATCGAATATCCAGGATATCGATCGACTCCGCTTCCAGGTCCAGGAAAAATCGGGACCCTTCGTGGACCATTTCCGGCCTTAATAGAAGTGATTTTGCAACAATCGCGATCACCTCACTGGTCAAGTCTGTTCTGCTTTCCATGATCAATTATTCATCCTCATGATTGAATACTTCATTTGCTGCTCGGATAATAAGGCAGGCATTCTGCCCGCCGAATCCAAACGAATTGGACAGGATCGTCTGGATCGGCATGGCGCGAGATCCTCCGCGTACAACATCCAATTTACAGGCCGGATCCAGGTGTTCAATATTGATGGTCGGTGGGATCAATTTATGTTTTATCGCCAGAACCGAAGCCACCAATTCGATGGCACCCGCCCCGGCAACCAAATGCCCGATCATCGATTTGGTTGAGGTGACCGGAATCCGATCTGCCGCCGGACCAAAAACCGAATGAATGGCAAAGGATTCGATCGGATCATTCATCCGGGTGCTGGTTCCATGTGCATTGATATGATCGACCTGGCCTGGAGCTAATCGGGCATCATCCAGGGCCATGGCCATCGCTCGGATGGCCCCTCTGGCATCCTCGGGCTCATCCGTCACCCGAAAAGCGTCCGATGCAGATCCGTAGCCGATCAATTCGGCCAGGGGCCGTGCATTCCGTTTGCGGCAATGGGATCCTGTTTCCAGGACCAGGAAGGCGGCTCCTTCACCCAACATAAACCCGTCCCGATCCCGATCGAAGGGTCGACTTGCCGCTTGAAATTGCTCGTTGTTTGTCGACAAGGCACCAAGAAGACTGAACGACAACAGATTGGACGGATTGGTTCCCGAATCCGCACCCCCGGCGATCATGACATCCTGCCTGCCCTTACGAAGCATGAGCATGGCTTCACCGATGGCCTGGGCAGAAGACGTACAGGCAGTCGTGTAGGTCAGACAACTTCCCAAGGCCTGATACTGGATGGCCAGGTGGGCAGAGATGGCGTTGGGAATGGATCGGATCGGATTCAAGGGATGCATCTGATCCAATAGCAGCTTCCAAAACTGCCCCTCCGACTGCGGCCTCTTTTGATCAGTCGCCAGGAGCAGGGATGATTGATAATCCAGTGGTGACATCCCCTGGTCTACCAGGCCGACCCCACTTGCACCAACGCTGATCCCAAATCGGGAACCCTCCAATGTCGTTGGATCGATACCGGATTGACCCATGGCCTCTTCTGCGGCGATCATGGCCATTTTGTTCGCACGGGTCAACAGTTTTCCAGTCCGCTTGTTGGGGAGAAGATCGGTCAATTCATCCTCAGAGGCCAGTGCATTTGCCCAGAATCGTGTGGGCATTTGAGAAGCATCAAAACTGTCGATCAATCGCGATGCAGATTCACCTCTGGCAAGATGGTCCCAGAAGGTTTCCTGCCCGACTCCAAATGCTGAGACTACGCCAATCCCCGTGACAAAGACCCGCTCAACCATGGCTGGATGGTTTTCCGGTAATGATGGTATTCTTCAGAGGAAACCGATAATACTTTTCTAATCCGGAGATCGTGTTTTGGTAGTCACTGGATTCATTTTCGGCACGCACCTTCCCAACCAATAATGAACCCCGGGCCACCAGTTGATCCTCCACGTGAATTTCGGTCAGAAACTTAGCCGAATCCTCATGATCCTGTTCCAAGGTGGCTGTGATCACCATTTGATCGCCGGGATGAACCATTTTCCTGAATTTGACCTTCTCTACGATCAACAAAATGGAAAAGACCTGATAGTCGGAACAGATCTCCAGTAATGCCCCACAAGCCTGAGCCATGGCTTCGATCTGTAAGGCTCCGGGCAGGACCGGGAATCCATCAAAATGCTCCGCATATACTTCTTCTGATGCTGTTGTTGCTTTGATAATGGTGATCTGCCGACCCCATTCTATGGATCGGATACGATCAATAAATCGATATCTCATGTTCGAAACACTTTACCTACATCCAACTCCACGCTCTGACGTCCTGGCAATTTACGCATCCCTGCCCGTTTCAAGTTGTCCGGATCGGCCAATTTGTAAAATGGAGAGACGCAGTTGATCCCAGATGCAACAGGTGAACACCTGTTGCACCACCCGCATGTTGTTGTTGAAGATAGATCTATCTCGCTGCAGACAAGAGTCGAATATCCGCTTCCATCTGGTTCATCTCCAGCGGCAAGGTCCCTTTATGGATTCCCCGCAGATGGAGATCTGCATCCACCAGTAAGACATGTTCCGTATGCAGGAACTCCCGACTGTCCTTGTTGTACCCCATTTCCTCTTCCGCAAAAAAGGATCGGCGGGCCAGGGTGTAAATCTCGTCCTGGTCGCCCGTCAATAAATGCCAGCGATCGGATGGCAGTGAATATCGCTCGGCATAAGCTGCCAGACGGACCACTGAATCACGGTCAGGTGTCACGGAAAATGACAGAAACCGGATGCCTGCCAGATCCCGTGTGGCATCGGCAACGGTCTTGATATTCTGAGTAAGTGTCGGACAAATACTTGGACATGCCGTGAAAAAGAAATTCACGACGAGCAGATCACCCGCACAATCTTCCAGTGAAAATATCCGCCCGGATTGATCCAGCATGTGAAAGTCCCGGATGCGGTGAAGGGTATCGACATCCTCCCCTGTTTCCAGGGGCCAGATGGGGGTAAAATCAGGGGTGTGATAATAGGGCAAAGAGGTTTTGGTGTCATGCTGGCAACCGAACAGGATCAGACTACTGAAGATCCAGGCCCAGTGTATCCACCTCCCAGGGAGAGGCACAGTGTTTCGTGCCGCTGAGCCCATATTTTCGTCCCTGCCGGACCTCATAATTGGCCAGAACATTCCCCTGTTCATCCCAACGCCGTTGTCGGCCTTCCTCCTTCCCGTTCCGATACTGAAATTGTTCATGTGCTTGTCCGTTTTCATACCACGACCGAACCTGGCCTTCATAGTGATCCTGAACAAAATTGGCTTCAAATGCCAGCTGCCCGTTCGGGTGCCATTGCTGCCCTATTCCTTCCTGACGTCCATCCCTGAAATGTCGGATCTCCATCAACTGACCATCTGCATATTTTCTGATATGCCGCCCCTGACGCAGACCCTCCACAAAACCACCTGCAAACAGGGTGTCCTCTCTGATACCGGTTTCATATTGCCATCCGGAAAACGGTGTTCCTTCCAGGAACAGGATTCCCTGGCTTGTCACCCACCCGCTATCGTTGTACGAGACCCAAACCTCCGGTATGGAGATTGTGGTGGATTGGCTTTCCTGAAAACAACCTGCCAGGAGGAGACTGAGGATCAGGAGTATATCAATTCGTAACCGTACCCGGGACACCATAAAAGCCGCTGCCATTGATATACGGATCCTGGTCCGTGATGTGATAGTGATAGGTCCCCTGGGGGAATTCCAACGTCGCATGCGAATGACCATGGTAGGCATCCAACTGGCCATTAGTCACCGATTGTCCATTTTCCATGGGGCCATACACCGGATAGCCATCCAGTAGAAATCCAAGGAGTGCGTCTTCACCGAAATTGGCCGTGAGATATAATGGCTCCCAGTGATAGTGATACTGACCACTCATCTGGGGGTGGCCGTAGGCCTGGTCGAAGGAATTGACTTCGAAGGTCAGGGGCTGATTATTCGGACCCGCATATTGATTATAAAAGGGTACGCCATTCAGGGAGATACCAATGGATCCGAGCGGTGTCGACTGGGGGTTCGAGGCCGGGGTTGGATTCAGTGGAAGCTTGAAGGTCAGATTCTGCTTCTTGATCCGGTTCGGGTTCAGGTTAAACTGGCTGTTATTCCCATTATAGTCTTCATACATCGTAGATTCCCACTGCGTGCCAAGGTAATAGGGACTTTTATGATCGGGCAGGTCTTCCGATTTGATCACGACGTATTGCCCATCCTGATAGATGGCAGTCGCGCCATAGATCTTCTTGTAGATCGCCAGCGGATCTCCGCTCGGTTCATTTTCTATGGTCAGCGTGAAGGAGCCCGATATACCCGACCCATCATTTGCCGTCGCCTTGGCCGTCACCGTTCCGGCGATCAGCGCGGTCACCAAACCGGTGTTGTTGATCAGGGCCGTGGTTGGATCGCTGATACTCCATGTGACTGATAGATTACTGGCATTGGCCGGCAAGATGGACGCAGTCAACTGCAGGGTCTGCCCTGAAAGGATGGAGGTCGCTCCGGTTTGAGAAAGGACGACGATCTCCTCCACGGCAACGGGCGCATCCGGATCCAACGGAAGAGCCGCCTTGTCACAGGCGCCGAGAAAAAGAAGAACCGGAAAAAACAGGAACGAGGAAAAACGTGTGATCATCATAGCGCGGGATTTGCACAGTTTGACTCGTACAGATCCACGTGGTTTAATCTATCCAATAACTATTACCTGCAATGCAACGCCACCCGGTTGCCCTCACTGTCCACAAACAGACCCATATACCCGACGTCCGGTGCGATCTCCTTCTTCTCCACCAAAACCTTCCCGCCCGCTTTTTCCACGCGTTCCAGTTCTATGGAAAGATCACCCGAAAAGGCCGTGAAATACACCAGAGGCCCCTGGTTTTCCGAGGGCGCATAGAATTCCGGATGCTTGACAAGGGTACCCGCAGCACCCGGTGAATCTTCCACGGACGGAAACCAGGCCATATCCAATGGGCCCATTTGATGCCGCTCCAGGGTGAAGCCAAATACCGTTTCATAAAATTTCATGGCGCGATCCATATCCGTTACCGGGATCTCGATCCAGCCGATGGGATTGTGGGGAATCATGGTTATGAGGTTGGAGGTTATGAGGTTATGAGGTTATGAGGGAGAAGTTATTGAGTTATTTCGTTATTGCGATATTTCGAAAATAAAAAAAGAATACCCCCAAACTAACGAACTCAATTTTGTAAATTTGGAAATTGGAATTTATTTGGGATTTGTATTTTGGAATTTCACCTTATTTCGTTGTCTTCCCATTATACAATTTCGTAAAAACCGGATCAACGGGCTCCCACAGTTCAACTTTCGTGCCGTCGGGATCGAGGATGTGGGCAAACTTTCCATATTCATATTCCTGGATCTCCCCGACCACCTCAACGCCTTCTTCCTTCAGTGTCTTGATCAACCATTCCAGATCCTGGACCCGGTAGTTGAACATAAACGACTTGTCTGAAGGTGCATAATAATCCGTATCCAGCGGCATGGGGCTCCAGGCCGTATAGCCGATCTTTTCCGGCTCCGCCCCGGGGCGAAACTCAAATACTGAACCATATGGGTTGAGCACCAGGCCGAGATGGCGACCGTACCATTCTGATAATGCCTTGGGATCCGTTGCCTTGAAAAACACACCTCCCAATCCGGTGACCCGCTTTATTTTTTCCTGATCATCCTCTTTGGACTTTCCTTTATAGGGGAGCCCCTCCCCCGCTTCGCACAACAGGCGCAAACTGTCCAGGTAGCGCCCCCAGGAATAGTTACACTGGGCCATAAAATCGGATGCCTCCGGGTAACCCCGATGAGTGAATCGCATCCGGGTTTTGTCCTCATGCCGGTCCAGGGTAAAAACGATTTCCGTTCCCATCCACTCCGCAGCTGTGGCAGACAGACATTTCCAGATCACCTCATGGGGTTCCCGAATAAAAAGTAGCTGAAATACATTTTTAAACCGATCGTCAAAATCAACGTGCAGCATCCCTCCCTGGGGATAATCACCATGCGCCTGGACAGACCACCATTTTTTCACTCCACTCAACGTAGCTAACTGCTGAAATACCTTTTCCTGAGGTGCTGCAATGTGCAGGAGATGGTGAATGGCGTGCATATCTGTTATCGGTTGTCAGTTTTCGGTTATCAGTTATCGGTTGTCAGTTTAACATGGGTAATGGGTAATCGGTATTGGGTATTGGGTATTGGGTAATGGGTAATGGGTAATGGGTAATGGGTAATGGGTAATGGGTAATGGGTAATGGGTAATGGGTAATTTACTAAATATCATAGTCATAACAGGAATAAACGAATAAACGAATACTTGTCCGCCGAGGCGGAAACGAAATTACCGATAAGATGCATTAATCCCCTCCAACTTCTTCGACCCCGGACAAAGGTCCTTTTCACCTAACTGATTCAGCGGCTCTTGCACTGTATCCAGCGTGGCGTGCAAATCCTGGCTCTCCGGCTCGATGAAGAGCAATCCAGTGACGATCTCGCCGGTTCGCCGGGCCTGGTGCAGTCGATTTAATGCAGAGATGCGATCCAGGGGGTCCCACTCTGTTGGCAGCTTGTGCAAGACGATCTTATTGCCGCCATGCAGCTCCAGTTCCCGAGCTGTATTCTCGGGATAATCCACAGAAATGGTTTCCGCCGGGGGCACAAAATCTATATTGGAGGCGGCATGATTGTGCTCACGGACGTAGCTGTACGACTTCGTCGAACCGAAATTATTATTAAAGGTCACACAGGGAGAAACTACATCCAGAAAGGCAAAGCCACCGTGGGCCAGGGCAGCCTTGACCAGGGGCACCAGCTGGTTTTTATCACCGGAAAAACTCCGGGCCACAAAAGTGGCCCCCAACTCGATGGCCAGGGAGGCCAGGTCGATGGTCGCGAACTTATTTTCCGATCCTGATTTGCTTTTTGAGCCCACATCTGCCGTGGCCGAATCCTGACCCTTGGTCAGTCCATAACATCCGTTATTCATCAGGATATACACCACATTCAAATTCCGGCGAATGGCGTGGACAAATTGGCCCATGCCAATGGATGCGGAGTCGCCATCCCCGG
Source organism: Bacteroidia bacterium (assembly GCA_030429045.1). Lineage (GTDB taxonomy): Bacteria > Bacteroidota > Bacteroidia > Chitinophagales > Saprospiraceae > JAGNXB01. Next base: position 23,984 of record JAUIEA010000030.1, read on the forward strand.
AAACGCCCAGGTAGGTCAGGCTGCGATTGGCCATATTGGCCCCGGTGGCCACGGAGGGCATCCGTCCATGCACCGTATTGAATCCATGAGCGTTGCTCAGGAAATAGGTCGGTGTTTTGGACGAACAACCGATCCCCGAAAGTTTGGCCACTTTATGTGGCTCGATGGACATTTCCCAGCAGGCCTGGACGATGGCCCCGCTGATGGAATCATGACCACAACCGGCACACAGGGTGGAGATGGCACCCTCATAATCCTTGCGCGTATAGCCGAGGATATTTTTCGGTAGTTCCGGATGTCTGAATGTGGGACGCAAATAAGTCATACCATCAATTTATTGGGACACAGCCACCGGCCAATGCTCCCGAATCTGACGAGAAATAAAATCAGCCGTAATCGGCAATCCATTATAATTCAGGACGGAAATCAGTTTTTTACTGGAAATATCCAATTCCTGGATCAGCATCGTCCGCAATTGTGCGTCGCGATTCTGTTCGACCACGAAGACATACTCATGTTCCTGGATAAAGGCTTCCACCTCCCGGGTGAATGGAAATGAACGGATGCGCATGCCATCGATGGACAGATGATCCTGTCCCAGCAAGTCCATGGCCTCCCGGGCCGCATGGCCGGTCGTGCCGAAATACATCATACCGATGTCACTCTGGTTCTTCTGGTTCAGTTTGATGGGTCCCGGTACCAGGGTAGCCGCCGTTTTCCACTTCACCAGCAGGCGATCCACATTGCGCACATAAGCCTCCCCGAATTCCGTGTATCGGGCATATTCATCCTTGGAGGTACCCCGGGTAAAATAGGCGCCCTTGCTAGGGTGGCTTCCCGGCAGGGTGCGATAGGGAATCCCATCCCCATCGACATCGAGATACCGTCCCCAATCCTGGATATCCTCCAACTCTTCGGTAGACAACACCTTGCCACGATCATATGTGCGCTGATCATCCCAGGTCAGGGGTGCCGACAGGTGATCATTCATCCCCAGGTCCAGGTCGGTCATCACAAAAACCGGGGTCTGGAGGCGATCTGCCAGATCAAACGCCTGGGCAGTCATATCGAAACATTCTGCCGGCGTACTCGGAAAGAGCAGGACATGTTTGGTATCGCCATGAGAGGCATAGGCACTGGACAGGAGATCTGCCTGTTGGGTCCGGGTCGGCATCCCTGTGGACGGGCCACCTCGCTGTACATTGACCAGGACGGCAGGGATCTCGGCGAAATAGGCCAGCCCGATAAATTCACTCATCAGCGAAATACCCGGCCCACTGGTGGCGGTGAATGCCCGTGCGCCGTTCCAGGCCGCTCCGATGACGACGCCGATCGAGGCCAGCTCATCTTCCGCCTGGACGATGGCATACTTTTTCTTGTCACTTTTCTCTTCCCTGCGATATTCCTCGCAATATGCCGCAAAAGCATCCATGACCGAGGTCGACGGGGTAATGGGATACCAGGCGGCAACGGTTGCTCCACCATACACAGCCCCGATCGCTGTTGCTGTATTGCCATCGATCATGATCTGGTCACCGACCAGATCCCGTCTTTCCAGGCGAAATGCCGTGGGACAGGAAAAATGCTCCAGGGCATAATTCCGACCCATCATCAGGGCCTTGTCGTTGAGGGCAATGAGCTTTTCCTTTTCGCCGAATTGTTCGCGGATCAGTTGCTTGAGGACGTCCACTTCGATGTCCAGCAAGGCGGACATGACACCGACATACACCACATTCTTCATCAGCTGCTGGATGCGTGCCTCCGGAAAATGCTCGATGCACATCTGGATCATGGGGATCCCGATCAGATGGACATCCGTCCGACGCAACTCGGGTGGAAGGTCCTTGCTGTTATCATAGACCAGGTAGCCACCCGGTTCGAGTACTTCGATATCCCGGGCCAGACTCTGGGGGTTCACCGCCACCATGATATCGATCCCTTCACGCCGTCCGAGATAGCCCTTTTCAGAGATCCGCACCTCATACCACGTCGGCAAGCCCTGGATATTGGACGGAAAAATATTCTTGGGGGAAACCGGTATGCCCATACGGAATACGGCCTTGGCAAACATATTATTGGCACTGGCGGATCCGGTTCCATTCACGTTGGCGAACCGGATCACCAGATCATTTACACCACTTCTTCCTGCTTCCATAAAGGCGCTGCTTTTGCCGTGTTGTACAAGTATTTCTGCATATCCCAGGCGGCGGTCGGGCAACGCTCTGCACACAACCCACAGTGGAGACAGACATTTTCATCCTTGACCATCACCCGCTTGGTGGGTAATGGCGAAGACACATACAGGTCCTGATCCAGCTGATTGGCCGGAGCGACCAGGCGGGTTCGAAGGTCCTCCTCTTCACCATTGGTGACGAATGAAATGCAGGAGGTGGGACAGATATCCACGCATGCGTCACATTCGATGCATTTCGGCTCAGAGAAGACCGTTTGCACATCACAGTTCAGGCAACGCTCCGCCTCGCGATAGGCCTTTTCCAGATCAAAGCCAAGCTCCACTTCCTTCTTGCGATCCTGAAGGGTCAATTTTTTATCGGCATGGGGCACCTTGTACCGGAGATCCGGCACCACGGCGCTGTCGTAGATCCATTCGTGGAGCCCCATTTTCTGTTGGGCCAGATTGGTCATGGGTGGTGGTCGATCATGTACGTCAGCTCCCCGGCAGAACAGATCAATGGAAATGGCCGCCTGATGACCCTGGGCAACTGCGGTGATGACATTCTTGGGTCCCAGCGCGGCATCACCACCAAAAAACACATCGGGTCGGGTAGACTGTAAGGTCTTTGCATCCAGCCTGGGTAATTCCCACTGGTTGAACTCCAGACCGAGGTCACGCTCTATCCAGGGAAAGGCATTGCCCTGGCCGATGGCGACCAGCACTTCATCCGCGGCGATAAAGACCTCCTCCCCGGTCGGAATCAACTTTCGTTTTCCGCTGGCATCATAAACCGCCTCTACTTTTTCAAAGAGCATCCCCTGCAGTTTTCCGCCAGTGGTGACAAAAGCCTTGGGGTTGTGATTGTTCAGGATGGGGATGTCCTCCATCTGGGCATCCTCGATCTCCCAGGGGGATGCTTTCATTTCATTGAACGGACTACGGACCACCACTTTGACATCCTCGCCTCCCAGGCGACGGGCGGTGCGGCAACAGTCCATGGCGGTATTTCCTCCGCCCAGGACGATGACCTTTTTGCCGATCTTGTCGGTGTGCTCGAAAGCCACACTGGCGAGCCACTGGATGCCGAGATGGATCTTGTCCGGGTCATCCCAGCGGCCGGGCAGTTTGTCCAGGTCATTGCCCTTGGGTGCTCCTGTGCCCACAAAGACAGCATCGTATTTCTTGTCCAGGATCTCCTTCATACTGGAGACATAGGTGGTGAACTGGGTGTGGATCCCCATGTCGAGGATATAATTCACTTCCTCATTCAACACTTCTTCCGGCAGTCGGAATGCGGGGATCTGCGAACGCATCATTCCTCCTCCTGCAGGTTGATCATCGTAGAGGTGGATCTCGTAACCCAATGGAGCCAGATCGCGGGCTACGGTCAGGGAGGCGGGCCCGCCCCCGATGAGGGCGATCTTTTTTCCATTTGGTGGAAAGGGGCCTTTAGGTAATATATGGCTGATATCGTCCTTAAAATCGGCAGCCACCCGTTTGAGTCGGCATATGGCTACTGGCTCCTCCTCCACCCTGCCGCGTCGGCAGGCGGGCTCACAGGGGCGGTCGCAGGTCCGGCCCAGCACACCGGGAAACACATTGGATTCCCAGTTGATCAGATAGGCTTCTGTGTATTTGCCTGCAGCGATGAGACGGATATACTCCGGCACAGGGGTATGTGCGGGACAGGCATATTGGCAGTCGACCACTTTGTGGAAGTACTCCGGGTCCCGGATATCAGTAGGTTTCAACGGCAGGAAGTTTAGTTGCTGTTGGAAGGACGAACCAATATACAAAGTCCATGGACGATGGCAAGGCAAAGTTAGCCGGAAAGGGAATTCTACTGGCTGAATCCCGGGTTCCTGCGTTCCTGATTCCACCCCGAGTACTCGGGGCTGGTTTGGCTTTGATTGCGCGGCTGACAGTTTGGAGGTTATGCCTGCCCGCCGGAGCCTTAGCGGAGGAGGGAGGTTATGAGGAATAATTATTACCGTCGCCAAATGAGGACCTTTTTAGTGGAGGAGTTTGGAGGGGAGGCTTGCCCGCCGAAGCTTTAGCGTAGGAGGGAGTCGAGGAGAAAATAAATGACCGTCACCAAAGGAGGGCCCGGACGCTGGCGGTCCGGATCCAGATATCCCGCAGAGCGGGATCGTCTGGGCCTCCCGAGCACATCAGTGACCCGTACTACCAAGCAAGAAGTTAAGCTCACATTTTGAAGTGGAATTTTTATATGAAAATTGCCGCATTATTTGGTCGGACAATGTATCCGAATCTCGATCAAGAGACGAGATGAGAGAGAGTTGATGAAGAATCCTGCCACCGATCAAATACGAGTGGCCGGGGCCTGATGTATGGATGAGCCCAATCAGAAAACAATATGAACGTGCTGCCAATTTCGTATCGAAGGCCCATTTTGGCGACAAGCAGTTTTGGGTACTTTTGCTGCGTCAAAAGTTCCTAGCCCAGCCGGCGATGAGGCGATGCCAGGCATGAAATATCGAAAGATGCATGTCCTGATAGTGTGCCAAATGTGAAAAACTGCGCATTTTGCATCTAGCAGTGGAATTAAAATAGTGCAATCCGGCCCAATGTCTTGCAAGAATGAACACTAAGTTGTACTTTTTATGAAGTTTTCACTTCCAAGCCCTTGCAAAATGGAAATGACGCCACTAACAGAAGTAACAAAAATGCTGTCGGGGTGCAATCAGGATTCCCTGACCACCCAATTTACTCACAACCCAATGACTGAGCCAGCCCGGCACACCGGAGATATCCCGGACATCCAGGCGATTGTGCTCACACCGGAAGAATCCAATCCGACACCTGGCACGGCCACGCTGCGATTCTCGGTCTGCGACAACAAGTACGTCTTGCAAATCAAACGCATTTCCAGCCACTCCAATCCGGTTGTTTTAAGGGTATTTACCAAGGATGCGGATGATGAAGGCTTTTCAGCCGTCATCAATTCCTTCAGTTTTAATACCATTTCAACAAGTAGCTTCACCACTGTATTGCTTTATGACGAAGATTCGAATGAAATTTGTTTCGAATCGACGGATAATATCGCCTTTATTCAACCCTTCTACTTTTCTGAAGAGATCGAGTTTCAGGCTCGATTGTACAATGTGTCTGGAAGCTTGCCTACGACAGCAGAAACCATTTTGTGGGAAGAAAGCGAACGGTATTATTATTCCCTTTATCCTGCAGCCAGTGGCAGTTGCGAAAACCAGAATCCAGACTATTGCTGCGACTACAATTTTGAAGCCCAAAGTGTGGCTTCAAGCATTGGCGATATGCAGTTTGCCTTCGTATGGGATGGCGGTGGAGGAGTGTACACCCTCTCTGTGCCACCAACGGATTCGGATTCACACAATTCGACAAACTGTGGACCCATTCTTGTCAGTTGGTAGCCAGAAGATGATCATGTGACAAGTAACGGGTATGGTGCATTGGAATTTGATTGCGACAATACACTATATGATTGGTATATTGGAGATAATAGTAGTTACCATGGTGTACTAATCGACCCGGATGGTCGAATTTGTTTCCTCGAGTATTAATCAAATTAATAATATAAGAAGTATGATAACCAAGTCGACTTGGTTATCATACTTCTTATATTCCTTATCAAATGAAAATATCGTATCCACATTTTCTCTTTTTAATTTTGGGACTGTTCCTGAGTCATCACACCAATTCACAATGCAATGGCGTTCCGCTGCCTACAATGGGATGTGAAGATGCACCGGTTTTTTGCAGTTATGAAGATATGATTGGTTATTGTTTCCTCATGACGGATATTGCATCTGGAAATGTTCCAGGAGAATCTTGTGATCTATCAGCCCAAGGTGGAGGTACTCAAGCTAATTGGCTTGCATTTTATGCTGAATGTTCAGACTTCCATATAATAATAACAGCATCCAATTGCGTCCAGGAAATGGATTTGTTTGTTGGCGTGTATAACTATAATGGGCCTTGTACGGATAGTCATGAAAATCCGGATGAATATTTGTTTTGCACACAGGGTTGTAAGAATGTGGCTGAATGGGGAAGCCAACAATTTGATATCAATCTTTCCGGGCTCAGTATCGGGAGTATATATTATATCCTGATTTCCGGCTGCATTGATATTTGTGAAATATCTTTCGAAATTCTCACCCCTCCATGTGGCGGAGGCCCCCTCGGCCCCTGGCCAGGCGACATAGATGGACCCTTGGTCTCATGCACCGGCTCTACAGGTGTGTATCATGTGGAAAAGCCGGATGCGGCATCGTCCCTGCACTGGTATCTGGATGGCAACCTCATCCTGGAAGGCAATATCGACTCGGTGACCATCGACTGGACCACAGCAGGTACCTACGAGCTGTGCGTCGATGCCTCCAACTATTGCCATGAAGAAAACGAAGAACCCGGCCTCCTCTGCACCACCATCGTGATTCAGGATCTGGTGCCCATCGATCCCGATCCGGTCACCATCTGTCACAATGAGACCTATCTCTATGCGGGCATGGCCTATCCCCCCGGTGTCCACGCCGTGCAGTTCTTCAATCCGCTCGGCTGCGACTCCACTGTCCAACTGACCGTGGAACCGGTGTACCCCACCGAAGAGAACCTCGGGGCACTGTACCTCTGTGAGGGCACCTCCCTCACCATCCACGGACAGACATTTTCCTCCGCCCAGCCAGGCGATCACACCATCCTCACCCAGCAGGCCCTGGCGCCATACTGCGACAGCACCATCCTCTTTTCGATCGGGGTGCTGCACGTGGAGGCATATGTGTCGCCACCCGATGAACTGGGCTGCCAGAATCCGGTCGTCACGCTTGATGGAAGTGGGTCGGTTGCCACAGGTCCGCCTGGTACAACAGTGCTGTACCAATGGCACGCCTTCGGTGGCGGGGTACTGGGCGATCCGTCCGACGGTCCGGTGATGAATGTCACCACTCCGGGCGACTACTGCCTGGCCATCGATGTGATCGCCCCCGATGGTAGCATCACCTGCAGCGATACGGCCTGCGTGATCGTGGTGCCCTCCGGGGAGTTGCCACTCAACCCCCTGCTGACCGGTCCGGTGATCGGATGTCCGGGCGATACCCTCTCCTATGCACTGACCAGTCAGGGAGCCACCGTCCCCACCGGCTATGTGTGGGCGCTGCCTCCCGGCCTCAATACGATCCATCCGACCGATTCCACCCTGCTGTGGATCCCCGCTCCGGGAGACACCGTCAACCTGTGCGGTGCAATCACCAACGATTGCGGCACGTCCGGCCAGACCTGTTTGCAGGTGGTCATCGGGAAGACCGACACAGTCCTACTCACTGCGCAGACCTGCGATCCAGCCCAGGCAGGAGTATTTACTGATACACTGAGCAATCAGACCGGTTGCGACAGCATCTTGATCCGTACCATCACGCTCACCCCGGAGTTGAGGGATACGCTGTTCAACCAGACCTGCGATCCTGATCAGGCTGGCGTATTCATTGACACATTGAGCAGCCAGCAAGGCTGTGACAGCATTGTCGTGCACCTGGTCTCCCTTCTGCCCACCGACCAGACCGATCTATCGCTACAGACCTGCGACCCCGCCCAGGCAGGCTCAGACACCCTGTGGCTGCAAAATCAATACGGTTGTGACAGTCTGGTGATCACCACGACCAGTCTCTTGCCCACCCACAACATCAATCAGACGTTTTATACCTGCGATCCCGCCCAGGAGGGCCTGGATACCGTTTACCTGACCAATCAATACGGCTGCGACAGTACGCTGTACATCGAGCGGATCTACACCGGTCAGTACCAGCAGACCAACCAGACCCTGATCTGCGG
>JAUIEA010000031.1 GCA_030429045.1 Bacteroidia bacterium
GATACCCAATGATCAGGGCGATGACCGATACGGTAAAAACAAAAGAAAGACCCGGAACGCGCCATCCCTGAAGACCATATACTCGACGAACTGCAAAAAAGAAATAGGCGAAGATCCCTGCAGCGATGCTTCCCTGCAACACAAATCGGTGAACCGGCAGAAATGGGAACAGCAGGAGTGCAACCAGGAGTAGATAAGCCAGAAAAAAGGAGAGAAAATGAGTGGCAAAGACAAGATGTAATCCTGCCGGTTGGCCGCGGAAGAACAATCCCGGAAAAAGGCCGATCACCGGGATCAGCAAAACAATTAAGCCCTTGGCCCAATCCGAAGATGTCTGATCATACAGAATGGTCAACTCTTCGAGGGTGATATCCTGACTGGCCAGGGCATTGTCGACCCGCTGCCGGACAGATTCATTGTTAAAATACCATTTCGCAGGAGCTCGAAACAGGTCGGCATCGGTCAGTGTGATAAAGAAGATCAGGTTGACCAGGACAAAGAGCTGAAAGGGTCGCATGAATGGAACCCGACGTCCCTGTGCATTATCCAACGTCAGTTTGCCCGGTCGAAAAAGCAGGGTGCGCAAGGTGCGGACTACTTTATTGTCAATATTGAATACGCCCTCCATGAACTGACCAAATAAGGCCCGCAGTGTCAAGGCGTCTTTTTCCAGACGCCGTTCACCGCAATGGGGACAATACCTTGCAGGCGCCATGCCTCCACAGGATACACATTTGAAAGTCGTCGACTCACCGGACATCTATCGAAGATAATGATCACCTGGCGAACAGGTTGTCTGTTCAATTGTTTCACTGTGGATGACCTCCTCCTACCCACTCCTTGTCTTCTACGATGGCCACTGCGCGCTTTGCCAGTTCTGGGTCAAATTCCTGATCCAGCGCGATCGGCATGACCGCTTCCGGTTCGCGGCCCTGCAATCGCCCCTGGCCATCCGCAACGGGATTGCCCCGCCGGAAGATGCCGATCCGGATACGGTGATCGTGATGCAGGACCAGATGATGCTGACCGGATCAACAGCTGCCATCACCCTCCTGGGAGCACTGGGTGGTGCCTGGACTATGATCCGCATGCTTCTGATCATCCCCTGCACCTTGCGAGACCCCGTTTACCGGCTGATTGCCCGGTACCGCTACCGCTGGTTTGGCAAAACGGATACCTGCTTCTTGCCGAGGCCAGAGTGGAAGGAGAAGTTTGTGGAAGAATGATGTTCGGTATTGGGGATTGGGTATTGGGTAATGGGTAATGGGTATAAGAAAAAACGTTTGATCTGATCAATTTCTAACCATTTAGGTCATTTGAATTTGTGATTTGGTGCTTACCTGCCTCGCCGGCAGGAGGGTTTGTGATTTGTTGCTTGGGATTTGGAATTTCTCATTGTGTCTTCCTCTACTACCGCTCTCCCGCATAGATCACCGTCCCTACCGTATCACTCATGATCACGCACGGGATGGTGCGATTGGCGAGGATCAGGTTAATCTTATCTGTCAGCATCAGATTTCCGGTCCAGGTGAACTGATCCTTGCTGAAAGGGGTGATGTAGAAGGTGCTGTCATTGATATAGAAGGCCTCCAGGTCCCACAGATCTGCTCCCGGCTCGATAAACACCCTGAGGCCGAGCACATCCTCGGCGACGATGCTGACTTCCGCCTTCACCGAATCATGCGCATATTCCACAAATGGTGGGTCACCACAACCCAGTTCCCGGTACATCCCTGTGGAGGTCCCGACATACCCGCTCAGGTCATGAAATGGCTTGGTCGGTGCCTTGTCACAGGATAAGACGAACAGAAGTAGAAGGATTGCTGGCCAGACTTTCATTCCCCTAAGTTACCCCTCATCTCCCCAATTGGTCAAGACATTTGACGGTTTCATCGAAAGGGCGAGGGTCAAGTGATCAATTTTCACGTTCTTCAACATTGCAAAACCTGTTCACCATGTTGCGGACCATCCTGATCCTCATCATTACCCTGATCGTTCTTCCCATCGTAGCCATCACCATGGATCAACCCCTGGAAGGCCCCTATCTTACTGCATTACTGGACATTCTCAAAGTGACCTTGGGAGTTGCCCTGCTCTGCTTTTTTCTCAGTGAGATCACCGGAAATTACAGCCAGGTGGACAAGCTCTGGAGCCTGATGCCCATTGGCTATGCCTGGTTCTTTACCTGGCGCTCCGGCATGGAACCTCGCCTGGTGTTGATGGCCATTCTGGTCACCATCTGGGGGATCCGGCTGACCTATAACTTCAGCAGGCGCAGCGGCTATTCCTGGAAATTCTGGGCCGGAGAAGAAGACTACCGCTGGGCCGAACTGCGTAAAATGCCCCTATTTTCCAGCAAATGGCGGTTCACCCTCTTCAACCTCTTTTTCATTTCCCTGTACCAGCACCATCTCATCCTGCTCTTCACCCTGCCCATCTTGGTGGCCTGGCAAGGAGCTGCGACACCGCTCGGCTGGCTGGACTACCTCGCCGCTGCATTGATGCTCGCCTTTATCTGGATGGAGACCGTCGCCGATAATGAACACTACCGCTTCCAAACGGAAAAACACCGTCAGATCGATGAAGGTGAACGCCGCACAGGTGAATTTGCAGACGGTTTTCTGCAATCCGGTTTATGGGCCTGTTTCCGCCATCCGAATTATACCGCGGAACAAGCCATCTGGCTGAGCTTCTACCTCTTCAGTGTCTCGGCGTCCGGTCGGTGGCTCAACTGGAGCCTAGCCGGCGTCATGTTACTCCTTCTGCTGTTCAGAGGCAGTGCTGATTTCAGTGAGAAGATCTCCGCATCCAAATATCCGGCCTATGCCAGCTACCAAAAGCGGGTAGGCCGCTTCCTTCCCCGGATCTTTTGATTCCATTTTAACGCTTCGCCACCCCATTTAACGGGTTACAAAGTTCACGTATTCTGTAATTTCTTATATAATCATTCTTCATTATACGCAATCCACTGCGTGTAAGGAGTCTAGGCGCATATATCGCTAGTTCCTAACAATAAACCATATACATAATGATATTTTAATTATCTGTATCATTTCTATTTGATATATTGGTCTTGAGATTCATCCTTTTCACCCTAAATCCCTCCTATGCGAATCCTCAAGACCCTCTTGATGGTCATGGTCGTTCTCTTCCATGGTCTTGCCCAGCAACCTGCCTCTCCTGTCTACCAGGCTATCAAACTTGCCTTTGCCAACAATCCTGTTTCCGAACCACTGGAACTGCTCAAATGGTCAACAGGCCTGGAACCAGCCATGCAGATTACAGCTCGAAAAGGAGACCTCTATGTACTGGATCAAACCATTTCCGACCAACTCTTGAATAATCGACCGGATCAATTATCCCTGCGCCTTGTAGGCGAGATGGGCAAGAGTTACATTCTTGACCTGATCGCCCACCAGGTCACAACGCCCGACTTCCAGGTCAATTCAAGCAGTGGTCGAATCCAGGGCACAACCACGGATCAGGGCCTCCATTACCAGGGCATTGTCCGCGGAACCCCAGGATCACTGGTTGCCATTTCAATCTTCAAAGGGACCGTCATGGGTGCCATCAACCATCCGGAGTGGGGTCAACTGATCCTCGGACCACTGGATAATGATCCGATGGGACGATTTGTGATCTATGCCAGTAACGACCTGCTCGTCCCTTTTCATTTTGAATGTGACGCCCTCGAAGCTCCCGAAAAACACACGGTAAGCAATCAAAGAGCTGCCGATCCCGAGAATTGTGTCCGGATCTACTTTGAATGTGAATATGACACCTACGTTGAAAAAGGTTCCGTCCAGAATGTAGTCGACTTTATGACCGGAATCTACAATGTGGTCAAAACATTGTACGACAATGAAAGCATTAATACCATCGTCTCTGAGATCTATGTCTGGGACACTCCCGACAGTTATGCCACAAACTCTACTTCGGCCGCACTCAATTCATTCAAATCATTTCGCACAACCTTCAATGGAGATCTGGCCCATCTTGTCTCCCGTGGAGCGCCTACGGGCGGCGGAGTAGCCTGGCTGGATGTGCTTTGCAACAGCAGCTACAATTATGCCTACAGCTATGTCTATGCGAGTTATTCCCAATTTCCAACCTATTCCTGGACAATTGAAGTGATCACCCATGAAATGGGACACAACCTGGGCGCCAATCATACACACGACTGTGTCTGGGATGTCAATGGCGACGGAAATGCCAACGAAGCCATAGATGGTTGCGGACCTGCAGCGGGTTACGGCGGCAGTCCGGGAGGCTGCCCCAATGGCCCCATCCCCGCCAATGGTGGAACCATCATGAGCTACTGCCACCTGGTCAATGGCGTGGGGATCAATTTTAACCATGGCTTTGGCCTCCTCCCGGGCGACCGAATTCGCGACCGGGTATATAATGGTGCTTGCTTGTCTCCCTGCTCCAATTGTCCGATCAATCTGGATTTCACATCGACCGATGTGGATTGTTTTGGAAATGCCAATGGATCAGCGACCGTGACAGCGACAAATGGCACCCCTCCCTACAGCTATTTATGGTCCACCGGAGCAACGACCCAAAGCATCACCGGATTACCTGCAGGTACCTATACGGTAACCGTGACCGATGAAAATGGAAACGGGTGCGAGGTGAACGGATCTGTAACCATATCCCAACCTGCCCTTCTGTCCCTGTCTGCAACAGCCATTCCGGAATCGCTACCGGGAGCAGGCGATGGCTCGATCGACCTCACTGTTTCAGGGGGCACCACACCCTACAGCTATCTGTGGTCAAATGGAGAAACGACCCAGGATATCCAGAATCTCACAGCCGGCACCTATACGGTGACCGTGACGGATGAGAATAGCTGCACCGCTTCTCTCTCCGTGACTGTCGAATCAAACAGCTGTGAATTTGAAGTCACCTCCTTCCCTTATGAGGAGAGTTTTGAATCCGGATTTGGCCTGTGGTCACAACCGACAAATGATGATTTTGACTGGTCGCGGAATAGCGGTGCTACCCCCTCCAAAAAGACCGGTCCTTCATCCGCATTTGATGGCAACTGGTATCTGTATACGGAAGCCACCGGCAATTCCGGAGCAGCACATCTGATCAGCCCCTGCTTTGATCTTAGCGGTTTTGATGATGCCTCTGCCGGTTTCGCCTATCATATGTATGGCAATAATATCGGCACCCTTTCCCTGCAGGCCAGCATCAACAACGGCAGCACCTGGACCACCCTCTGGAGTCTTTCAGGAAATCAGGGAAATAGCTGGCATTCGGCTTCCGTCTCACTGACGGGTTATCTGACGGCTTATACTCGTCTGCGGTTCATTGGAACGGTAGTGGGTGGCCAACAAGGCGATATGGCTATCGATGCTATCCTGGTAAATGGCCAGACTCCGCCGTGCAACGCTCCGCTCCTGACGCTCGCTTCATCTCCCGCAACCTGTGCAGGCGGGAATGATGGCTCGGCCAGTGTCACTGCCACCGGTGGCCAGGCACCCTACAGTTACCTGTGGTCAAACGGGGTGACCGATCAAAACAATCCTAATCTCGCCGCAGGGGATTATTTGGTCACGGTAACGGACAATGCCGGTTGTTCTGGCGTTGGTTCCGTAAACGTCTCAGAAGCCCCACCAATCCTGCTCACGTTTGCAGTCACCCCTGTTTCCGGACCGGGAGCACAGGATGGCGCCATCGATTTGTCGGTTAGCCAGGGCAATGCCCCCTATACGTTCCTGTGGTCAAATAATGCCACGACAGAGGATCTGACCAACCTGGATCCCGGAACCTATTCGGTCACAGTGACGGACAATCTGAGTTGTACACAGACCGGATCAGCATTGGTCATCGAAACTCCATCTTGTAATAATGTAGTTGACCTCCCCTACAATGAGGGCTTTGAATCTGGATTGGGGCTGTGGGAACAATCTACAGATGACCAATTCGATTGGACCCGGAATTCGGGCTCGACACCCACAAAAAATACCGGACCATCCAGTGCTCTGGAAGGATCATGGTACATGTACACCGAGTCCAATGGCGTGTCGAGCGGAAGCAGTGCCTACCTGATCAGCCCCTGTGTCGATCTGACCGCAGCATCTGCACCAGTTGTCCAGTACAGCTACCATATGTATGGCAATCAAATGGGATCCATGTATGTAGATATCAGTACGGACAATGGAAACTCCTGGAACCAGCTTTGGTCACTCACCGGAAACCAGGGCAATGCCTGGAGTACTCATTCCATCAGCCTGGATGCCTATACCGGTGCAGTTGTTCGACTGCGATTCCGGGGGGCCCTCGGTGGGGTGAGAAGTGATATGGCCATTGATGATATCCAGATCTTCGAAGCGCAGCCTCTTCCTTCTGAACAGGTCAATTCTGCTTCCTCCTGGAGCCTGCAAAACATGCACCCCAATCCGGCACAGGAACAAGTCGTACTCACGTTGAACATCACAGAAGCTGTCGACCTTCCGATCTGGCTGATTCATTCATTCGGCCAGCGGGAATATCTGGGCAACAACCATTTCACTGCGGGTCGTACAAGTCTGACCATTCATCTGGGTGACCGGATCCCTGGTATATATCTGCTCTCCATTGGAGAGGGGAAGGACCAACACACGCAACGATTAATCATTCTCAAGTAAGCATTGTAATTTGTCAGACCAAAGGAGTCGGGAACATTCCCGACTCCTTTTTTTATGACCTGTAGACATGACGAAAAGCCTGACGACCAGGATCTTCCAGTTCATTTCTCAGAATAATTGCCGTTCTTCAAAGGTCCATTCGAACGAACATGCAGATTGCCATCACCGGTGCAACCGGACATTTAGGCGCAGCCCTGGTCAGAACCCTGCTTCGCGACGGGCACCAGGTTCGCGCGCTGGTCCGCAGAGACATCCGTGCACTGGAAGGTCAGGATGTGGAAACCCTGTCTGGCGACCTGCTGGACTCCCGGGCGATCACCTCCCTGGTCAATGGTTGTGAAGTGGTCTTCCATCTGGCGGCCCGGATCAGTCTGGACGGCGACAGGAAGGGAGAAGTCTATCGAACAAATGTAGATGGCACCAATCAGGTCATGGCTGCCTGCCAACGTCATGGCGTCCGGCGATTGATCCACTTTGCTTCCGTGCATGCCTTTCAGACGCCTGCCCCGGCGGACGTTTTTGACGAAACCATACCCATCGCAGGACCGGATCACTTTGCCTACGAACGAACCAAGGGAATGGCCATGGCCGAAGTGCTGACCCAGGGTCAAACCGGAACCCTGGAGACCATTGTCCTCTGTCCGACCGGTGTCATCGGCCCCTGGGATGTCAAACCCTCGCGGCAGGGTAAAATGCTCCATGACCTGTGGAGCGGGCGCATGCCCTTTATTCCCCGGGGCGGGTTCAATTGGGTAGACAGCCGAGACATTGCCCTGGCAGCTGTTTCGGCCATGACCGATGGTCAATCGGGTGAAGCCTACTTATTGGGAGGTCGGTATGCCACCATTCAGGAAATTGTGGCCATCTCCCGAAGTATTACCGGCAAACGGCTTCGCGCCCGGCTGATGCCGGACCCCGTCCTCGATCTCACGGCCCGGATCATGACACAATGGGCCAGATGGACAGATACCGAACCCATCGTCACCCGAGAAGCCCTTACCCATCTGCGAACCGGACATCCGGAGATCAACTTCCAGAAAGCAGTCCAGGCACTCGGCTATCATCCCCGACCATTAGAAAAAACCCTTCTGGATACGTATCATTGGTTTCAGAAAAACGCCTGATCATGCCCCTCCACACCCCCCATTCATGACCTGGGACACCTATCATCAACTGATCTGGGTCTGGATTCTACTGGGCTTTATCACCTTTATTTACCTGCTTTACAAAAAAGCGCCCTTCGGACGGCATACCCGACCCGGCTGGGGACCCACCATGCCTGATGCCTGGGGCTGGCTGATCATGGAGCTGACGCTCATCCCCAGCTTTCTGATCCCCATCCTGCAAAGTGACCGGGAAACAAGCCCCATCATCCTCTTTATGGTAGGCCTGTTCATGTTGCATTATGTCCACCGCAGTTTTATCTATCCGCTCTTTATTCAAACAAGGGGCAAACGAATGCCGATCGTGATCGTGCTGTCAGCCATCCTGTTCAATGGCGTGAACGGCCTGTTCTTTGGAACCTGGTTTGCAGATTTTGCAGATTACCCGTCCACCTGGACCGGAGAACCCGTTTTCATCTCCGGCCTCCTCTTATTTGTCATCGGCGCCTGGATCAATGTCCGCTCGGATTATCGACTGATCAACCTGCGAAAGGGAAGTGAGACCGGTTACAAGATTCCCTATGGCGGTTTCTTTCGGTGGGTCAGCTGCCCCAATCACTTTGGTGAAATGCTGGAATGGATCGGCTATGCCCTCCTCACCTGGTCCCTGCCTGGCCTGGCATTTGCCTTCTGGACCATCGCCAACGTCCTGCCCCGCTCTCTGGCGCACCACGCCTGGTACAAGGAACATTTTTCAGATTATCCAAAGGATCGAAAGGCTGTTTTTCCAGGAATATTGTGAGTGGAGGAGTTAAGAAGTTGAGGAGTCGAGGAGAAAATAAAACCTTTTCCTTACACCCAACAGCGAATAGCTCCGAGGTCTCGGGGCGAATAGCGAATAGCGAATAGCGAATAGCGAAATTACCCAGTTCCGATTTCCGACTTCCGACCCCGGACGATTCCGCTCTTAAAGCGGAATGTCCGGATCCGGAACTTCAGATCCAGATCGTAGCATCTGGACATGGTGCCGAAAGCACCATCGTCCGGGTTCCGCCTTTCTCATTCCTCATTCAAAATCCCCTTCACACTTTCCGGCACTAAAATTCCAGGTGTCAGCACCTCATCCGGAACAGGCTCACCAAAAACCTGCTGGATCGGCACCACTCCAGCCCAGATCGGCAGGGCATAATCTTCCGGTTCATCTCCCGGGCCACCTTCCCGAATCTTGGCAGATGCCTCTTCGATTTGGAAAGCCAGTACGCTGGTTGCTTTGAGTTCTTTAGTATTGGGCAATCGAGATTCATCCCACCGCCCTTTCAGGATCTGTTCCGAGATAACAAATAAGGCATCTTCTTTGTCTTCATCAGGGACGAGCGTCGCCGTACCAAACAACACTGCAGATCGGTAATTCATGGAGTGATGAAAAGCCGATCGAGCCAACACAATACCATCCAGATGAGTGACTGTGATACACATCTGAATTCCCTCCTGTCCAGACTTGATCAGGCGACTGGTGGTCGCTCCATGTAAATAGATCATATCCCCTTTTCGCCCGTACGCGGTGGGAATAACGAATGGTTGACCATCCGCCTCAAATCCGACATGGGCCAGAAAACCGGCATCCAGGATGGCGAAGATGGTCTCCTGATCATAATGCCCCCGCTTTGGGACCCGTTTGACCGTATTTCGAGATGAGCGTGGATATTCCATAAACTGATTACATCTTTAACGTGAAGGATTGGGTGGCGATCACCACACCGTTGACCTGGATGGCCAATTGATGTTCCCCTGGATAATACACCCGGGTCGTAATGGGACGAATGGGATGCTTTTTCTGGATCAGGCATGATTCCCCAGCGCCCAAAGTCAGGGTTTTCAATTTAAATACTTTCGGATTGTTTGTCCCGTTTGCTTTTCGGAAATACACCACATAATCAACCACAAGGGACTGGGATTTTTTACTGGTCGAAATCAGCTCAAACGAAAACTCGAGATTGCTACCAAGATGGATGGCTTTTTCTTTGACCACAAATTTTCGAATCTCGACCTGACCTCCGGGTTGAAATCCAAGCAACCGAAGCGCGCCACGATGTCCACTCTTGATCAAGGAGCGAAGGGCATGTTTGACTAATTTTTTGATTTCCGGACCGTCCAACTCGTTCGTCCATCGCGCCAGGACATTGACCACCCGATCAGGGTGCTTCTTACTCAGATCATTGAGGTGATTGGCAACGGATCGGCGGACATATTCTTCCGGATCATTTTTCAGACACTCGAGTAGATCCAGAGTCAAATCAGGGTTCTCTTCAACCAGGGTCAATTTCTTCCCCCAGGGCACATAAGGCCGGGTGCCTTCCGAGACCAGACGACGTACATGCTGGTCGGGGTCCCGGGTCCACTCAAATAAATATGCTCTGGTCCGTGCCGGATCGCGCTCAAAAAAGAGGCGAATATCCCACTCCGAGGAAAATCTGCGGGTCATTTCCTTGAAGGCATACATGGACAGATCAAAATGATCCTGCCCGCAGCGGCTGATAAAAGCCGTTTGGGGAGCGATGATAAAATGGGCGGTACCACTGCCATCCCCTGATAATGGCATGGGTTCAGGCAAAGCCTTCAACAGGATCTCGACGGCCTTTGGAAAATCGGCCGGTAATACGCTCTCCAATGCCCTGGAAATTCCCTGGACCCGATCAGAAAACGACCAATCAGGTAAAAAAGGCAGGATCAGATCCTCAAATTCAGGGACATTGAATGCTGACCATACGGTCTTCAGGCGTTTACCAAAAGTCCGAATGACCTCAGCATTCAAATAATTCCGCACCTGAAAGGATTCCGCCATGGTTCACTTCTTCTCCCAAGATCAGTACTTTTTAAGAACCGACAATATTCCTCAGCATTCCCTGAAAGACAAACCAGTGTAATGGCGTCACGGCATACCAATACAATCGCCCCCAGAGTCCACGGGGTCGAAAGGTGGCCGTCTGGTGCAAGACATGTTGGTCATCCAGTCGAAATTCGAGCCATGCCTCTCCGGGCAGCTTCATTTCGGCATACAGGAGCAATCTTCCGTTTTGTCGGTCGGCCAGCAACACCCGCCAGAAATCCAGGGCATCACCGGCATGGATCTCGGTGGGATGGGTGCGGCCCCGCCTCAGCCCGACTCCTCCACTGAGTTTGTCCAGATATCCTCTCCACCTCCAAAGCGTATTTCCGTAATACCATCCGGTCTTCCCACCCAGTGACCAAATGCGTTCCAACGTCCGTTTCGGATCCCGTACACGCAGTGACCGGGCATCCCGGAAACATCCATGCACAGGCACCTGGATATAATTGCTTATCGGCCCCTCCATCTGCCCGCTGGCCATGGCGTCCTTCCAGGAGGAGATGATCTCATTCTGCTCGATACGCGTGAACGCCAGCCGGATCGCTTCGTTAAAGTTCAGCAGGTGTATACCCAGTCGACTGGCCAGATCATTTGGCCTGCCGATCACTTCTATCTTCATGCTGTTGACCAGGTGGACCGCCAGAGGATAAGAGGTGGCGGTCACGAAATACAACCAATAGCTTGACAATCGGGGTGTCATCACCGGCACCGTCCGGATGATCCGTTTCAACCCTCTGATCCGACCGAACTGCAGGAGCATCTCCCTGTATGTCATCACATCAGGACCACCGATATCAAATCCCTGACCCCAGGTATCTTCCCGCCCCAGAACCCCGGTCAGAAACTCCAGCACATTTCGCACGGCTATGGGCTGGGACCGGGTATCCAGCCAACGCGGGGTGATCATGACTGGCAGCTTTTCGACGAGGTCGCGCATGATCTCAAAGGAGGCGCTTCCCGAACCGATAATGATGCCCGCCCTCAACGTCGTCAGGGCAAAATGGCCCGCTCCAAGGATCTCCTCCACCTGCTGCCGGGAGGAAAGATGGGCAGACAGTTCATCGGCATTGACAATGCCGCTTAAATAGATTACCTGCCTGACACGTGTTTCCTTGAGACGATCGACCATGTTTTGAGCCGATCGGGCTTCCAGGTCAGAAAATCCACTGCCTGAAGTGGTCATCGAATGGATCAGGTAATACACCACATCGATATCCTCAGGGATAGCCTGCAAGGAATCCGGATCAAGCACATCCATCTCGATGACCTGCAATCGTTCGGTTGGGCCTGCAGGATACGTAAACCGTCGACGGTCCCGCACAGCACAAACCACCTCATGTCCTGCCTCCAGCAAATGGGGCAGCAGCCGTTTACCAATATACCCGGTAGCGCCCGTCAGAAGAATTTTCATAGAGTAAGGACAATCCGTTTACCTGAATTGTTCCTGCGCATGGACAGATGAGTTGAAAACGCTCCTCCGGGGAACACTTTCGATCCGAACCTGTAATTTACAGGCCAAATCAGCACCATGCGCTACCTCCTCCTGTTCCTGATGCCACTGTTTTTGTTCACCGCCTGCTCGGAACCTGATCCTGCCGACGCAGAGTCTGACATTATCGCCAACAGGGACTCCCTCCGCCAGATCAAGCACAACCTCCCCGGAGCCCGGATGATCGATCTGAAGGAGGGGTATCGGGTCTGGACCAACACGGTGGGAGACGGCCAACTCAAGGTCCTCCTCCTGCATGGGGGCCCGGCCATGACCCACGAATACCTCCAGAGCATTGCCGACATCCTCCCGGATTCCGGTTTCACCGTGATCCAGTACGACCAGCTGGGCTCCTTCTACTCCGATCAGCCAACTGACACCTCCCTCTGGACCATCAACCGATTTGTGGAAGAGGTCGAACAGGTCCGCCTGGCCCTCGGACTGGACACAAGCAATTTTGTCCTCCTGGGCAATTCCTGGGGTGGCATCCTGGCCATGGAATATGCCCTCAAATACCAGGACAAGATGAAGGCCATGATCGTCTGCAATATGACGGCCGACTTTGACAAATACGAAGCGTACAATGCCGAACTGCGCAAGCTTCTCCGCCCCGGCCTGGTCGACACCTTTGAATACTATGAATCTCGGGGAGAATACCAGGATCCCGTGTATGCAGACCTGGTATTCGAGGAATATTATCGCGATCATATCTGCCGCCTTCCCGAATGGCCCGCCCCGATCATGGCCAGTTTTGACCATGCCAACTATCCCGTTTACGAATACATGCAGGGACCCAGTGAATTTGTTCCGGGCGGTATCCTCAAACACTGGAGCGTCTGGGACCGCCTGCCGGAAATTCATGTTCCGACCCTCATGGTCGGCGCCAAATATGACACGATGAATCCCACAGAAATGGCCGAGATGAGCCTGCTGGTACAGAATGGCACCTATCTCTTTTGCCCCAATGGAAGCCACATGTCTTTCTGGGATGACCAAGAGGCCTTCTTTCCCGGGGTCACCTCCTTTCTCCGCCAATTAGAATAAATGATATTTCAATAAACGATCTCCCTCCTCATAACCTCATAACCTCCCAACTCATATCTCTCATACTACCTGCTGTTGCCTCCGTTCGTTAACCTCACCCCCAGCCCCTCTCCTTTGTCAAGGAGAGGGGAGCATTAGGGATGGAAATGATCGTTGTCTATTAAATAGGATAATGATAGAGTCTCGACAGACCCCTCCTTAACTCCTTAACCCCTCAACTCCTTAACTCAAAAATGGCTTACTCCGAATTTTTTGCCGATCGCATTCGCCAGGTCCTGGACCAGCGCTCCGTCTCCTATGAAGAAAAGAAAATGATGGGCGGGCTGTGTTTTATGGTCGACGATAAAATGTGTGTGGGTATTGTCAAGGACGACCTGATGGTCCGGCTTCACCCCGAGGAAGATGAACACAATATCCAATTGCCCGGAGCTCGGCCCATGGACTTTACCGGGCGCCCCATGAAAGGCTATCTGTTTATTGACAATGAGGGCACCGATACGGAAAAACAGTTGGCATCCTGGATCGATAAGGCTTTGGCATTTAACCCTCTGGCCAAATCATCGAAAAAGAAAAAGAAGAACTGATCCCGATGAAAAAGGCATTTCGAATCCTGTTTTACTTTCTCGCAGTAGCCATCGGACTGTACCCGTTAATGGTTCCATTTATCCCGGAAGATCAGGGCTTGCTGAGCAGCAAGACTGCCGATCTGCTGAGCGATCCATTCTGGCGAACAGCTTTCTTTTCTCATATTTTCCTGGGAGGCATCGCCTTGCTTTCCGGCATGACCCAATTCAGCCCTCGGTGGCGCAGCCGCAATCTGTCCCGTCACCGTCTCCTGGGGAAGATCTATGTCGTTGCCTGCCTGGTCAGCGGTCTGGCCGGGCTCTACGTAGCCCAGTTTGCCACAGGAGGTTGGATAGCCAGATGGGGGTTTACCCTCCTGGCCCTGGCCTGGCTGATCACGACCTGGACCGCCTGGCGGCGGATCCTCATTCGCGATACTGAATCCCACAAACGCTGGATGATCCGCAGTTATGCCCTCACCTTTGCCGCCATCACACTGCGGTTGTGGCTGCCGCTTTTTACCGGGGCATTCGGGATGGACTTTATTCCGGCCTACCAGATTATTGCCTGGCTGTGCTGGGTGCCCAATCTGCTGATCGCAGAATGGATCTGGAACAGGCGAACGCCCGTCATGCCGACTTTTTGATCCAGGCTATTGCTTCATCTTCCCCCCACCCTTCAGTCAGCCTTACATTTTGGCAACTGGAACACCAACATGAATCCAAACACATCATCATTCTTGTATCCGGGATCAGCATGGTCTTTAGCATGATGATAATCATGTTACTTCCGGCCAGTGTCATCTTGGGAATACCATTTCCTGTTTGGCCATTAACGTCATGTCTATATTGAATATTAAATCTGTGGCAAAATGCAATCAAATCCGGGACGCAATCCGTTTTCCGTATTTAATAAATGGCCGCTCGATCAGATAATAAATAAGCGTACCCGCAAGAATGGAGACAACCACAGCAAATAAGGTATAGAGAAGAAGAAGTCGAAGTTCCGAACCACTTGCCAGCGTGTTTTTTACATATTCAAAATTATTCATCACCAGGCCCGTGAACAACCAGTGGCTCAGATAGACACCATAAGAGACCTTGCCCAGAAACGTAAAGATGGGTGCAGAAAAAAACTTCCTTCCCTTTTCAGAGTTGATCAGGTATACCAGGATCAACGCAGCGGCGATACCTGTAAAAACAAACTCATTGACGAATAGTATGCTGTCAAAGAAATAGCGGATACTGTCCGGCAGAGGATAGATATGCAGGAAATGCCGAATAGAATAAAGGAAGATTACAATGGGGAAAAGTGCCCACCGATTTCGGTACCACCATTTCCGGTTGTCCTGAAAATCATGGATCCGATCAAAATGCTTTGCGATCAGGATTCCGAATCCAAAGAGGAGTGTAAACTCTGAGATATACAGCTTGCCTGCGATCACACATGCAACCAGGAAATAAATGAACAGGCGATCTCCCTTTCTGGCGATCAGCACCATAAATGGCACCAGTAATGAAAGTGCCATTTCCACCCCTAATGTCCAGTCTGGCACGTATAAGTGATGGTGGTCCCGCATCAACAATGCTTCCTCCCAAAAATAATGCGGGTTGTGCAGGAATGTTTCTATCCAGAGAGCGAGATAATCCTCACCACGATGTTCATAAAAATAGTAAATGACCAACATGATCAGAAATGCCGGATAAAGCCTGAATACACGACTTACGGCAAACTTCCTGTAATAATCCGCATCAATGACCAGGTCTCGCTTGAAGACCTTGTAGGATAACACCAGGCCACTCAACACGAAAAACATGGCCACTGCATCTGCCCCATTAAATAGCATCATCGCCACCTTTGCCTCAGTCATCCATGCCCAATGCGAGGTTAAGACGTGGTAGACAACCACTGATAGTGCCGCCAGTCCCCTGATGGCATCAAGATATTCGATACGACCACTCCCCCCTTCTATCATACTGCGGCTGGTTCTTCCCCCAAGATATGGCGCATTACCTGACCAAACTCCACATTAGTTCGGAATGACAAGGCTGTTACAAGATCGACTTCCCGGCTGGATGAAAATCACTCCATTTACTGCCAGCCGTCATTTTCCAGGATCACAGGCATGGCCATCTTTCGCCCATGAAATGGGCAATGATCTCACTACTTGCCCTTCACGGGCTCATCCATCTATTAGGTGCTTTCAAAGGATTGCAGTGGGCAGAGATTCCAGCACTCACCCTGCCTATCAGTCGGCTGAAGGGCATCTTCTGGCTCATTACATTCCTGCTCTTTCTGGCCTCGGCCTTGCGTTATTACCATCGACCCGCAGGGGCTACTCTGGAGGAATGGGAGATCAAAGCAGAACCGGAAAGCGAACAGGTTTTTCAGGGCATGCGCATTCCCACCCGGTTCTCTGTTACCTGGAAACTGGAAGAAGGGGATTTTCATTGGCTGAACCTGGAGATCACCGACATAGCATACGGCTTAGAATAACTGGCCCACCAGTCCATTCAGGTCAACGGGATAACAGTGAATCAATCGACCCTGACCACCCGGAAATAGAGGACTTCCTCTGCCACCCGCAGGCGGAAAATATACATACCAGCGCCCAGGCCATCGACCCGTTCTTTCAGGCTTTCAACTCCTGACCAATGTCGGGCAGTCACGATCTGACCACCCAGGGTAAACACATCCAGGTTCACATCCTGTTCTCCATTCAACCGGGCCACTACCTGAAAATCGGATATGCTCGGATTCGGATAGACATGTGCAAACAGGACAGGCGCATTGCCCAGGACCTCCGGGTCGACCACACTGCATGGAAATACGGTGATCGATTTTGAAAGCGGTGGGCTCACACAATCTCCCTGGGTGAGGGTTAATACGATTTCGTATTCGCCGGCCTGTGTATACTGATGGACAGGGTCCCGTTCATCACTGGTCGTATTATCGCCGAAATCCCAGTAGTAGGTCACCGGCAGTTGCAAACCCTCCGTGATGTCAATAAAATGGATCTCTTCACTGGTACATGCCGTTTCGCTGACCAGAAAATCTGCTTCAAGGGACATCCCATCACCGATCAGGATCTGGATGGTATCACTGGAAGGCGGACATACCCCATTGGAAATGGTCCACACATATTCCTCGACTCCACTGGTCACATCGATCACCTGGGTCAGCGGATTTGTCGGATCGACAATTTGTCCCGTACCGGTTAGCAGTGTCCAGATCCCCTGTCCTCGTCCCGGTTCCGGCACATTGCCATCCAGGGAGATGACATCCACATCACAATAGGTCTGATCAACCCCGGCCATTGCCTGAGTCGGTGTCCACTCACGCGTGATCCAGATGGAATCCACACGTTTCGGGCAAACACCATTGACGACCGCCCATTCCAGCTGCAGAGATTCACCTTCTAACAGCCCGGTCAGAGGGCTATTCGGGTCGGAGATATCCTGGATCATTCCCTGGCCAGATAGCACGGACCAGATCCCCTGCCCCACAACCGGGATTTCAGCATCCAGGGTCAGATCCGGAGTACAGATCGTCACATCCTGCCCTGCCGATGCATCCGAAGGCTCTGCATCGATCTGGATCACCACTTCATCCACTGCTTCAGGGCATGCGGTCCCGCTAACGGTCCACCGCAGGGTGACCGTACTACCGGGCAAGAGCCCTGACAATGAAGAGACGGGAGACCCCGGGTCAGAGATCATGCCGGTTCCGCTGATGATGCTCCACATGCCGGAACCAACATTTGCCGGATTGGCATCCAGGGTCACCTGATCCAGGCCACACCATTGCTGATCCTCACCCGCTTCGGCGACGGGTGCATCCGCATCTACAGTCAGGATGACCTCATCCGTGGTGGGTGGGCAGCCACCACTGGTCACCGTCCACACCAGGGTCACAGTAGACCCGGGTATCAGACCAGACACACTGGATTGTGGATCATTCGGATCCAGGATCAGGGCGCTTCCCGTCAAGACGGACCACTGCCCTTCGCCAACAAGAGGCTGGCTTGCATCAAGAATCGTCTCGACCCCGCACAGGGCCTGATCCTCCCCTGCCATTGCCTGTGAAGGCAGAGCTCCAGACAGTATTTTCAGTGTGTCTGAACTGCTGCAGCTCCCATTGACAATGGTCCAAACCAGGATGACAGATTCATCCAGGATCAATCCCGACAGGGTTGTTTCGGACATGGCCGGATTCAATAACATTCCATTGCCACTGAGAATATTCCACGTACCCGAACCGATCAGAGGTGCGTTCCCGGCTATTATCGTTTCTGTGTCCTCACACAGGGCCTGGTCCATCCCCGCCTCAGCCGGTGTAGCCGCCTCATCTACCTGGATCTGGATATCATCGATGGTTTCCGGACAGGTACCACTGCTGATGGTCCACCGAAGTGTGGTGGTTTCTCCGGCGACCAGTCCGGTAACGTCAGACATCGGAGAGATGGGATTGACTACCGTTCCAGGGCCGTTGACCACTGACCATGTGCCATCCCCGAATGCCGGCAGATTGCCGAGCACTGTTGCCGTGGATTGGTCGCAGATAGTTTGATCCGGACCAGCCATGGCCTGGTCGGGCAAGGCATCGACCTGAATCAGGACCGTATCCTGGGATGTGGGACAGCTGCCATTCGTCACCGTCCAGATCAGGCGAACCACTTGTCCGGGGATCAGATCTGTGACCATGGCATCGGGTTGATCTATCGGGATTACCGTCGCCATTCCACCATCGATCTTCCATAGGCCAGTCCCGATCGCTGGAGATTCTGCTGCCAGACTGGTCGAGGTCAGGTTACAGAAGATCTGATCATCTCCTGCATTTGCCGGACTGGGAGGTGCATCGATCTGGATGGTCACCTGATCGGTACTCATGGCACAATTCCCCCCGGAGATCGTCCATTCCAACACAACCGAAGAACCCGGATTCAACCCACTGAGCTTTGAGGAAGGAGACAGGGGGTCAGCAAGTGTTCCATTCCCGGACACGATCGACCAGGAGCCCGTTCCATTGACCGGAACATTGCCTTCCAGAAGGACCTCCGTCGCTCCGCAAAGGATCTGATCGGGTCCGGCCGCAGCAGTCGTCACCTGACCTCCGGTTTCAATGGTCACTTCATCTATACTGGGCGGGCAGATTCCGAGGGAAACGGTCCATCGTAACACAGCAGTTCCCTGGAGTGCCAGATCTGTGATTATGGTGGTTGGTGAGGTGGGATCCGCAATGGAGGCCATGCCGCTGATGACGCTCCAGAATCCCGTTCCCAGGACGGGCGTATTCCCATTCAGAGTGGTAAATGTTTTATCACAGAGCAACTGGTCCATACCGGCATCTGCCGGCGTGGGAGCCTCGGCCACATGGATGGTCAATTCATCAATCGATGGGTCACATCCCGGGCTGTAAATGGTCCAGCGCAGCACTACCTCCGAACCAGGCAGGAGCCCTTCCAAAAAGGTGTTGGGCTCCATGGGGTCGAAGATTTCTGCATACCCGCTCTCCACAGACCAGACCCCTTCGCCGATAATTGGAGTATTTCCGGAAATGACCGCCTCGGTTTCATTGCAGATGACCTGGTCCTCTCCCGCTTCTGCAGGTGTGGGCGGATCGCCCATGGTGATCATCACTTCATCGAAGGTATCTGGACAATACCCTCCATATATGGTGTATCGAAGGATTACGGGCACACCGGGTTGAAGGTCGAAAATATCCGTAAAGGGGTCCTCCACATCATCAATTGTGCATATTCCATCCACCAGTTCCCAGACGCCATTCGCACCGCTTGCCTGCATACTGGTATATGTCACTCCGCAAAGCTCCTGATCGGGTCCGGCATCTGCCTGGTCCGGCAATTCACCACTGCTCAAAAACACATAATCCTCACTGGCCGGGCATACGCCATTTGTAATGCTCCATTTCAGGAAAGCCGGATTCTGGGGTGTCAGGCCGGTCACCGGTGATTGCGGGTCAACCGGATCAAGGATACTGGCATCACCAAAGACCAGGGTCCAGACACCTACACCAACAACAGGCGTATTGCCTTCCAACTGGGTTTCAAACTGGTCGCACAACTCCTGATCCGGACCCGCATCTGCGATCGTTGGTGTCTGATCGATCTGGATAGCGACCTGATCGATGGAGGCCGGGCAAACCCCGTTGCTGATCGTCCACTCCAGTACTGAAGTGGTGCCAGGCACAACCGTCACTTCAGAGACAGGGGATGTCGGATCCAGGATCACCGCCGGGCCACTCACGACGGACCACATGCCGCTGCCCACCAATGGGACATTGCCTTGCATGAAGACGCTACTCACATTGCACACGATCTGGTCAGGGCCGGCATCTGCAACGGTTGGATTTTCATCATTATAAATGAACATGGTGTCCCGTTTGACCGGGCAGGTCGGCGTTGTATTGGATAACTCCAGCTCGACGATCATACCCGGGATCAATCCGGTCACCATGGTTTCCTGATCCATGGGGTCAATGAAATTGGCCGTCCCGCTGAGAACAGTCCAGAGAGGAGACCCTTCATAAGATTCCCCGGCCAACGTCGTCATAGTCTGATCACAGAGGTACTGATCAGGCCCTGCATCTGTGGGGCCAGGAGGATCATGCCGAACTATTTCTACCTCATCCACTGATGCCGGACAAGTTCCATTTTCAATGGTCCATTCAAATGTGGAGTTATAGGAAAACATATTGGTCACCAACGAAGTGGGTGAATGGATATCCATGATAACACCTTGCCCTGATGTCTTTGTCCATGTACCTGTCCCCACCACTGGCGTATTTCCAGCCAGGTTGAATGAGGTCGACTCACAGAATTCCTGATCCGGGCCCGCATTTGCAGGTGTAGGCAAAGCATAATTGTAGATGACCATCTGGTCGACACTCGGTGGGCAGCTGCCATTCGAGATCGACCACTCCAGCACCACCGTTTCGCCGGGAATCAACCCGGTGATAGGTGTGACTGCCAGATTCGGGCTCGTGATATTTGCCGTTCCGCTGATCAGATTCCAGGTACCTGTCCCTACGCTTGGAAAATTGGCATTCATAATGGCCCCTGTCTCATTACAGAGCATCAGGTCCGCACCGGCATTTGCCGCCGTGGGTAATTCATCCACCTGGATGGTCATCTGATCACTACTGGGAGGACAGGTCCCATTCGTGATCGTCCATTCCAATGTAACCAGGTTATTGACCACAAGGTCATTGACGACCGTGGAAGGGTCATGTTCGTCTACAATAAAAGCAAGCCCGGAGATCAAAGACCATTCTCCTGTACCCACAATAGAGTCATTACCTGCCAGTATGGTTTGATCCACATTGCACAGCATCTGATCCGGGCCGGCATTGGCGGTGGTAGGAAGTGCATAATTATAGATGGTGACTTCTTCACTACTTGGAGGACAACTTCCATTCGTGATCGTCCAGGCCAGTACAACTGTATCACCAGGGATGAGATCCAGTATCTGTGTGTCATTATCCGATGGATCATCAATGGTCGCCGAACCACTGACCAGGGACCACATCCCTGTCCCGACCAAAGGATTATTGGCTCCCATTTCTGCAGACACCTCATTGCACCAGATTTGATCAAGACCCGGGACACTCTGAGTAGGCGATTCATAATTGGTGATGAGCACCTGATCAGTGCTGGGTGGGCAAATGCCATTGGTGATGGTCCACTCCATCAGAAAGGAGTTCTCAAAATTGAGCCCACTGAGGGTAGTGGTGGGATCTGACGCAGTAAAACTCACAGACCAGAATCCTAGATAGGTCCATGTTCCTGTGCCAACAGCAGGGGTATTGCCTTCAAGATCCGTTTCACTTGCCTCACACAGATCCTGGTCCACACCAGCATTGGCTGTCGTCGGCAATTCATCATTATGGATCTCCATTTCATCAAAAGAAGCAGTGCACGTGCCGCTCGAAATGGTCCATCGTAATGTTACATCCATTCCAGGAATGAGCCCCCCTACCTGCGACAAAGGGTCTGTCGGATCAATGATATCTGCCGTCCCACTGATGACGGACCAAAGCCCCGTACCTGCAGCAGGGGTGTTGGCCGACAATTCCGTTCCCGTCTCGTTACACAGATCCTGATCTGTTCCGGCATCGGCCATGGTCGGTAATTCATAAACAGTGATGACCACCGTATCTGTTCCCTCTGCAAATCCCAGGGGCTCTCCGGGTTGACTCCCGGGAAGGGGATCTGGTGAGGGCGCACCCACTGAAACAATCTCCCAGACCAATACCACACTGGTGCCCGGTATCAGATTGGTGATATCAGTTACTGGATTTCCGGGACTCACGATCGTGCATGAGCCGCTGTGAATACTCCAGGAACCAGCGTATCCACCACCACAATCAACAGCGGCCATGGTGGTCATTGTGAGATTGCACAACTCCTGGTCAGGACCTGCATCCGGATCACAGATCATGCGAGTAGATCCGGCAGGCATATCCCGATCTGGCAGTCTGTTCCCGGCTGCTACGGTCACATGCAAACCACAGAGCACGCCCAGGACCATTATATAGCTCAGTAAGCTGTACTTCCTGTCCAGTGAGACGCATCTTGTTCGTCCTTCGATTCGACTGACCAGCCTTGTGTTCGCATCTTTCATATCATCTGGTGAGTTGAATGAACATCCCGCCCGGGTGACTTGGCGAGGGTGTGATCACAAATCCTGCAAATCCCTTTCTGGCCATGGCATTTTTCCAGGCACCAGGAGGCAGGTCAACCGATTCCACAGGTAAAATGGTAAAAGAAAGTGATTGGTCATCGGCCTGCAGGTCTGCTATCGAGAAGGTAGAGGCAAGATCCAATTCGACCATTTGGCCAGGGGGAATAGATAACGTTCCCTCCCGGGCAGTCACCCCTTTCCAGGTAGCCGGCCATTTCGAGGGCAAACCCGGGTCATTCCCGACCTCCTCATTCCGGAATGGAGAAAGATCCAGGGTGGCTTGTGGCAGGGAGAAGTTCCACCCGGTCAGCTCCTCCACTTCGAATTCAACCTGTCCCATGTTCCCTATAAAATCACCCCATTGGGCCGTCACGAATGTGCATGTGTTCTTCAGCGATGCAGGAGCCGGGCCAATGGAGACCAGCTTCTCTCGGTCATGTTGATACTGCGCCTGCAAATGAAATGGGCTCAATCCGGAGCAATTCAGCTGAAGGTAACTGTCAGTCTGCCCGTTTGCCTGGCCGGTAGTGATCAGGTCCAGATTCAGATCAGTCAATCGGATATTCTTCGCCAGCCAGAATTTCTGCTCATCCAATTTCATTCCGTTCGGGCAAACGGGAATGCCGGAGAGACTGAAACCAATGAGCTGGCCATCCGGGGTCCGGACAGTCAGCATCCCGTTGGCCATGGCCTGATGCCGATCAAAGTGTACCCCGGTGAGGAGAAAATCCATTCCGGAAGGCAGACAACCCGATCCCGGTACAAGGGCGTTCAGCCTTTGTCGAAGAGACTGGGGCATATGCTGTTCTGTACGAACGTCGTTCATCTGACCTATCCTGGTGGAAAGGATCTGTATGTCCTTTTCATCCAGTCGCAAAGCGCGTCCCGGTCTGGATTCCATCATTTTCTGTTGCAGATCACCGGAAATGGCCTGATCCGTAAGGGTCAATACCTCCCCGGTTCGCATCTGTCCGAAACCATCAGCACTCAGGTTGGAGAAACTGACTGCGATCTCTGCGCCCAGGAATGGTACGCCCAACCGACCTTCGCCGGAATGACCATCGGCGGTCAATCTGGTAATGGTCATGTGAAATGCCCCGACAAGTATCTGTTGCCCCACCACCAGGCCGGTCCGCATAGACCTGGAATCCGAGATACTGCAACTCCCACCAGAAGTAGCACAGGCGACCGGCTCCAGGAAATTCGGTTCCGAACCCCTGGACGGGATCAGGGTATAATTGGCGGTCGATCGTCCGGACAGACCGGGATCACAGGAACATGAAAATGGTGTGGTGACGAGCGCAGGGTCATCCAGCTGTAGATAGGTCATTCGGTAGGGGACAGTTGGATCCGCAGTTTTTCCAGCCCAGAAGATTGTCCGCACCGGCTGATCGTCCCGGGAAAGCGAAAAGGACAATCCCAATCCGGGGAAAGACTGGTCATCCAGGGCAAATTTCTGATCCAACCACTCGACAGCATCAACATGCATATGCTGACCTCCCAACAAGACATCACCATCCGGAAGGTCGATCTGGTCTATGGCGATTCGTGTCCCGGAAGGAAGATCCGGATGATCGATTCGGAAACCGTGGATCTTCAGATCGTCGATGTCAAAGCTGAAATCAACATTTTCGTCAAGGCCCAACCGGCGCCTGATCAGGGACCAATTCCATTGTTCTTCGTCATTGCTGTACTGATCAAATTGGGGTTGATCCACATGGATGTGTCCAATGACCTCCAATGCAGCATAGGACTGATTCGGCCCATTTGGACTTGATCGCAAATGCACTTCACTCCCTTGGACCAGATCAAAGATCATCGGAAAAAGAAGGTTTTCTGCCGAGCCAAAAGGAGCGAGATCGAAGTGGATTTCATCATCCTGACTTCGGGTCCATTGACCTGTGTAGCGAAAGGCGGCATCCAGTGGTGGGATCCAGACCTGTCCTTCCAGTTGGACAGGACCCGCTGCTCCTTGAAAACTTTCCCAGGTTAGACCCTCGATTTGATAGGGCCACCCCGAAGTAATTTGGTCTTGCAGATCTCTTGCCTCGTGGGTCTCCAATTGTGCTGTTAATCCATTAGCATCAAACAGGAAATACGGAATGGACAATGGATCTGAAAATGGAGCATTGTTGCCCCCCAGCTCTGCTGGGAGAGAACAAGAAATATCGTGGAGATCAAAACCCACCCAGTCTCCACCCGTAACGGGATATGCTTCTGGATATGCCACCCCGGTCAGACTGTCCGATGGATGCAGGTCTACCCGGACCAGACCTGGTGTAAATTGCCAGCCGCGCAGATTCGGATGCGTAAATGGATCCATAGTCGCTTCAGTCAACATCGGTCCCAGCTTTTCCGTCTGGATGGTCATTCTGGCTGAAACATGATCCAACTCCGGATTGGTGGGTACGAATTGATCAGTCGGAAATGCATAGGATGCCTGCAGATTGAAATGCAGGAAACCATTGCAGTCGAACGCCACATAGGAACCCTTATCTGCATTTCGTGCGGTCTCTTCTGCTGTGACCATGACAAAGGAGGAGCCTATTGGCCAAAGGGGCATATCTTCCCCAAGAAAGAGCTTGAGATCGGACAGGTCGATACCATTCGGGCCCAGACGTACATTGCCCCCGCCAAAGCGAAGAAGACCACCCGCTTCATTCGGCACCAGGACCATGAGATTGCAGTTGGCTCCACCGGTCAGAAAATCGATCCGGGTGACGATCAGTTCAAAGGGAATTTCTTCCCGGAGAAAACGATTCAACGGCTGGGTCAGGGAGATGGGCAACTTAATCAGGTCCGGATTGCCAACATCAGGAATACCGGCGATCATTCGGCTCATTTCTTCAGGTGTAAAGGGAGGAATATCACTGAAATCCAGTGCACCATCGGCTCTCGCTATCAGCCCTGAAAGTCGATTGTCATATGTGGTACTGGTCACTTCTCCGCCAAAACTCTGATAATCGGTATTCACCTTGAGATCCTTGAAGGAGACTTTCACTCCAAGGTCCAGAAAGGGAATCCGGATCTGACCGGCCCCTTCAGCCCCCAGCCCGGACGTCTTGACCAGGTCGGTGATGCGCAGATCAAAATCTCCCACCCCGATCAGATCATTCAGGGAGACGACCCCGATGGGCTCCTGATTGGCTACAGCCTCCGGTTCATGCACCTGACAGATCTGGGCCAGGGGTACAATATCCGGGGGGACACTGAAGGACCATACCTCACTGTATCCGTTATTCTGAAAATAACCGGGTATCGGCATACCCAGATCATCCGACACCTGGGCCCTGACCCGCCAGATGTATTCTTTTCCAGGGGTCAGGGGAGGCGCTCCTGCCCCATAGATCAGGCGCTGGAAGCGGGCCTCTTCCTGATAGATCAGGGTGTGGCGTTCGAATTCATCCTGCAGGGTGATCCCGGGTATCTTTTCCCGCAATTGAAAATCATAGGTCAGGTTGGCCTGGAACGGATAGGGGAAACCGGTATTCTGCCACACAAACTGCAGGTTATTGGACTGGCCCATGGCCAGTGTCGCGCCTTGCCAGGGCAGTGTCAGGAGCGGCGGGGACAGCTGATGCAAAAATCCACTGGCGCAGATCTTGTCGGAGATGGGCTCCTGCCGAATACCATCGATCACTTCGATGCAGATCGAATAGAAATCTTCCGGCACTGTAGAGGCCACAGAAAAACCGCTGAGGCTGACCAGGTGGTTCGGGTCGAAATAAGTGGCCAGATCAGATCCATTCACCATCACCGGAAACCCCTTCTGCAAGGTCATTCGCGGCGGCTGAAACCCCGGGTCGGTCATCATGATCGTCTTGCCGTTTCGCTCTATTGTCAACCGAAAAAAAACCTCCCGAAAAGGTTCTACCGGGTCGCGTAATTCGAGTCGGAAATTGAGACGGTGAGCATTGGCTTCGATATGCGTAAAATCACTGAGATAGACAGTCCCTCCTACCAAAACAGGAGGCGTAGCCGTGACCCATACAGGATAAACCTGGCCAGGTTGAGCGCCAACCTCTGGCAGTGTACTGAATAGTAGTGGGAGAATAATGAGAACCGTGAATGACACCCTGCACCACAGGAATCGCCTCTGATCTGAACGTGTACGGTCCACTATATGAATATGCTTCCAGGTCGTGTTCAGGCTCATTGCGTCACGGAAATTTCAGGTGAAGCAAATGGATGATATCCGAATTGGACATTGTATCCGATGACGGCCATTAATTCCGAGAATTGCTGGGTAGTTCCATGCAGCTTTTTATGATTGGTCAACAGATTGACCTGCAAGTGCAGGGCGTGCTGTTGCATCACTTGCCAGGAGCCGCGGAGAAAATGGCTCCACAGGGTTTGGCGCAGCCCTTCTGTACTGGTCTGGAGATAGATATTGGACCCGATTCCGGTGAGCACCTTGCCTCCCAGAAATTCTTTCCCCGCCTGGAGACCGCCCCCGTATCGACTGAGAGATAATCCACTCAGCCGGTGATGATTGACATCGGTAGTGGCTCCAAACCGCCAGTGAGTGGGCGTGGATACCGAATAATTTACATTTGCATAGTACAGATTGGAAGCTGCGCTGGCATCCGGGTTATCAATGCCATCCTCTACTGTTTGAACGCCCCCCACCAGGGTCAAGGTTGCTGAATTCCCTGATTTTCCCAAAAAACTTCGACTTCCAGTCAGACTGGCCTCTCGCGACACTACAACCACATTCAGGGAATCCAGTTCCTGACTCAACTGATAATCGACTCGGGAACTGAAGTTGGACAGGGATGCACCCAGCACCCAGTTCTTGAGCCTGTATGCAGCATTGGCAGAACCGATCAATCGCTCAAAAGACGCCTGTTTGGTTCCATCCAGATTGTTGCGTTGCAGCCCCCCCTGGATCTGCAGGTGAAGAGTTTTCTTCATCAGACTGAAGTTGGTATAGGCGGTGTAATTTTCCAGGTCGTCATTGAAGAAATAGGCCCCCAATGAACGATAGCCCGCATCTATCCGGCGATATTCCAGACCTGCCCTGAAATCATTCCGGGAATAATCCAGCTTGACATTGGCCGCATGGCGCAGATCAGTAGATGTTTTCCGTTGAAAAAGGAAACTTCTGTACAGAAAAAAACCCTGATCATCATCGGGGTCTCCGGCATTCCTGGTCAATGCACTCTGGGCGATTTCAAATTCAATAGACAGATATTTCCGAATGGTTTTTTTACCGTTCAGACTGATCACCAGATTCTCCAGTGGCGTCACCAGAAATTGTGAATCCACTTCTCCTACCAGGGAAGCCGGATCCTCTTTGGCTGAGAACAGGGAAAGTCCGACCCGGTCCTTTGTATCCCCGTATGCCACATGAGCACCCCACCCCGTTCGGGTGTACTGTTGAATAAACGGAGTACGAAGAGAACGGCTTTGAGGCTCAGCCCTGGCCAGTCGTCCACCCATCGCTGCAATGCGCCACTTTCCAGGGGTCAGATCAAGCCCTGCTCCCAGAAAATTGTGATTCGCCAGGGTAAACTCCGAAAAATCCATATACCGATGTCCGGCATGCAATGTGATCCATTTATAATAGGGGCTGGCCCCGAATCGGGTAAAGCGATTTCGCTGATTGCTGAGATAGTCCTTCCAGTAGGCTCTGGTAAACGGATGGTCTACCTCATCCAGGTTGTGCATGATGAACGAAAAAGGAATGGTCAGTTGATAGCTCCGAATGGTTGCATTGGCACTGATGGAACTGGCCAGTGGCGTTTGTCGGTCAGCAATATCCCAGGCCTGATAGGAGCGAAAGCTGACCCCAAAACTCCCATCGAGCGCGAATGGGACCCCGAGTCGAGTTGTCCCAGCCTGACCTTCCAGCAAGCTTTCCACATCCTGTGCCCCCAGGGATACAACGGTCAGACAGAGGGCCATGATCCAGGTAAATCGATGCATAGTGTTGATTGTCAAATCGCTGTCTTTTTTGGTAGAGACGTGAGATTCGACTCGTGTGAACTCCGAATATAACCTTTCTGCAGGAAAGCTGAAAGTCTTCGAGGGCCCGCAAAGGTCTAAAACCCGGCCTCTACCGGCCTCATTCTCTTGCTGTTGAACGAAGAGGCCAACTTCCTGCAACTCCTTCCTGATGAATGAGACCCACAGGATGACCTGTTTACGAATATGGCTCATTCCCCATATCTCCACGTTCGTTCGGCGGAAAGCCCGGGTTGGACCGGTGAGAAATCCCGGATATGAGAAAGAAATAAATGCGAACTATTTCTGTTTGTCAGCGAAGAAATGTCAATCCCCGGCATTTCTGGCGGAATTTGACGAGGATACCCCTGCAGCAGATTATCTTTGGAAGGATGGGCCTTCATTGCAAACATCATTCACATTCCCTCTCCCACCACAACCAGTCAGGATGAATCGGATTTTATACCTCTCTTTCGGCCTGTTCATTTTCTCAACCCTCAAGGGCCAGGAGTCCGCACCACCCTCCTGGTACCAGAAGGAACTACGGTATCAGGTCGGCACCTGGATTGCCAGCAATGCCGCATTTACAAATGAGAATGAACCCATGACGGACTACCTCGTCAAATGGAAGTGGGGTGAACATAGAAATACCTTGAGGGGCCGGCTCTACGGATCCATCAACGGGAAGCCCACGCGTTCATTCTGGGAGTTCTACCAGTTCTGGGACCCGACCAGCCGGGAAGGAGTCTTCCAGCAGATCGGCCAGGACGGGACTGTAGGGATAGGCATACTCCGACAGGAGGAACCTGGCACGGTCAAGCTGATCCAAACCTTTACCAGCCCGGCCGGAAACTCGTTTCGGATGGGACATCGCCATACCATTATCGACGAAAATACCTACCAGGGAGATTCGTTCATGATCGATTCAACAGGTGCCTGGTCACCTTCCCGTGCCTATCGATGGTCTCGTGTCCAGGAAGAGCCGGATACCACTTCATGCGCCTGCTGTCAGGCGCCCTTTTCCGATTTCGACTTCTGGGTCGGCGAATGGCAGGTGACGGATACCAGTGGCACCTTTCTGGGTACCAATCATATCCAGCGACTCCTGGATCGGTGCCTCCTTCAGGAAAACTGGATCTCCGGCGGGCAGAACCGCGGTAAAAGCATCAACTACTATGATCCGGCAGACGAAAAATGGCATCAGACCTGGATCGACAATCAAGGGACTATCCTGCATCTGGCCGGGGGCCTGCAGGACAAGGCCATGGTCCTGGAAAGTGACTGGCAGTCCGGCAGCAAGGTCAGCCGGTTCAAACATCGGATCACCTGGACGCCCCAACCCAACGGACAAGTCATCCAGACCTGGGATATGCTGGACGCCGGGGGCCAGGTATTGCAAACCCTGTTTCGGGGTACGTATACCAAATGGCCCCGGGCAGGGGAGGAACGGACAGAATAACGCAAATTCTGTTGACGCTGTACCTCACAATGGCCCGGACCCAAGTACTCGGGGTCAGGGTTCCTGATTCCTGCGTTCCAGATTCCTCGAAACAACGCCTTAACGCAATAACAATGCTGTTAAACCCGGAAGAAAGCCAACACTCAATGCCCAATACCCAACGCCCAACGGCCAATACCTTCCTCATTCCTGGTTCCTGCGTTCCTGGTTCCACGTTCCAGATTCCTCGAAACAACACCTTAACGAAATAACGCCTTAACGCAATAACACTGCTTTTAAACCCGGAAGAAAGCCAAAACACAATGCCCAATACCCAACGCCCAACGGCCAATACCTTTCTCATTCCTCATTCCACCTTCCGCCTTCCGCCTTGTCTTTCCGTCCCTCAGTCCCAAAGTCCAATTACCCCCTTCAGGGTTTTCCAACCAATCTCAGGCAAGGTCAGACTTTCTCATTCCTGATTCCTGCGTTTGCTCCCCCGAGAACTCGGGGCTGATTCCTCATTCCTTATTTCACATTTTCCATTCCCTTCCTGACTGAAAGACAGGAGCCTTCCGCTTTCCGACTTCCAGGATCTCTTAGTGTCCTACTTTTTGCTTCAGTTTACCGTTAAACTCTGTACCAAGATTTGTTTTTACCGCTAAAGTGGCCTTCGTGACTGAGTGGTCATTCGTCCTTCCGCATTCCAAATTCCTATCTTAGCGCCTTCGTAAAAAACTGAACCATGCGTCCATTCCTTTCTCTCTTGCTCGTCTGCTTCTTAGTCCAATCCGGCATCAGCCAGAACTACCCTGACAGCCAGACTGATGGTGCATACTTCGAAGTCAATGGTGCCAAACTCTGGACGGTTCGCCATGGTGATGGACCTCCTCTCTTTTTCATAGCTGGTGGACCTGGTGGCTCCCACCCAGGATTACGCAGTTTTGATCCGCTCTCTGACGGACACACGCTGGTGTTTTTTGATGCACTGGGCCGGGGAAAGTCCGACCTGGCAAAGGACGTCACGGAATACTCTATCGATCGGGATGTCGAGGATCTGGAAGGCTTACGCAAGGCGATGGGCTATGACAAGATCGCCGTGCTCGGCCATTCCTACGGAGGAGTGGTCGCCCAGGGATATGCCATCAAATATCCCCAGCATGTCAGCCATCTCATCCTGGCCAATTCCTTCCACAGCTATCTGATGTGGCAGGCCAATGACGACAATTGCAACCACGAGATCAAAACCAACTACCCGGAGGTCTGGGATACCCTGATGATCGTTCGTGAGCAAGGATATGTCTCCCGTGACGAGATCCATCAGGAGATCTACAGCAGGGTCCCTTACGGCTTCCTATATGCTTACAACGCCGACAAATTTGTGCGGAAGGGCAAACCGAAAGGTCCACCCTATCCAAACCGCTTCAATCCGGATGTGTATTACCAGATGGTGGGGAAGGACGGCGATTTTATCGTCAGCAGTGATATCGGCAACTTTGATTACCGGACCAAACTCAAGGATCTTCCCATGCCCATCCTGGTCATAGCCGGTCGCTTTGATCGGGTGGCGGTGCCCAAGGAAATGATCAAGTACAAGACCTTCTGCCCCCAGTGCGAGTACGTGATGTTCGAAAAAAGCGGACACAACCCCCAGGTGGAAGAACCCGAAAAGGAATTTGAATTGATCCGGTCCTTTTTGGCAAAGTAGTCCTGTCTTTTATCTGGAAGTAGAATTCTCCGGCATTCCGGAAGCACTTGCCGATCACAAACATGGGTTAACTCATGCCTGACCAGAAATCAGGGACAGCGGGTTCTACCGCCTTCCGCTTTCCGCCTTTGTTGGAAGCCTCAATTTGCACCCGGTTTACATCAAACCGTATCCGTGATATCCTGGCGTCTGGTACGGCAGCTGAAGCAGCCGGTACGAACATTCCTTCTGATTTCCGCCTTCCGCTTTCTGCCTTTGTTGGAAGCCTCAATTTGCACCCGGTTTACATCAAACCGTATCCGTGATATCCTGGCGTCTGGGACGGCAGCTGAAGCAGCCGGTACGAACATTCCTTCTGATTTTCGCCTTCCGCTTTC
>JAUIEA010000032.1 GCA_030429045.1 Bacteroidia bacterium
CAGGCCGATACAGCCGTTGTCCAGATCGGTGAGTTCGACAATGTACATCCCGGCACCGAGGATGAGGGGGTTGAGGGAGTCCTGGCCGGAAAGGATGGTACCGTTGGGTGTGGACCAGGAAACGGCATGACTGATGGGCAGGGGGACTCCCTGAGCTGCCAGTTGAAGGGTGGAATCCTGGCAGGAGAGGAAGGGCGGATCCGAGATGCTGACCAGCGGAGCGATGGTGTCCATGGGCACAAAAAGGGACACCGAATCATAACAGGTAACAGTCCCTAATTGCGTACTGACCAGGAGTTGATACAACCCGCCACTGCCAATGGTCACGGCACCGGATGTTGGATTACTGAGGATGACCCCGCCAGTAGTGGTCCAATAGAAACTGCTGATCCCATTGGAGCCGACCGAAAGAGAACCTTCCAGGGTAGTTTCCGGAAAGTAACAATTCATGGGTTCGGGAGGGACGATATAGGCTTCGATCACGGCTACCTCAACATGTACGTTGATGGTGGAATCACATCCCTGGTAGGATTGGAGGACAACATCGTAGTCGCCTGCATCATCAAAGAATTGACCCCCCACTGTGACGGACTCACCAAAGCAGATCTCGAAATCCTGTTGCTCGGTGATCTCATCCAGAACGGTGATGGTGACCTCATCTGTGTATTCGCAGATCTCTCTCAGGAAGATATCATCTACGGCAAAGTCGTTTCCGCCACCGATGATATTCAGGTCTTCGAGGCAGATGGTCACTGAAGTCGCTCCACCGGAATTCCAGACAGTGGAAAACTGGATCCACTCGCATGTATTTCCAGTTGCAGAAACAGATCCAATGGGTGAACCATTGAACGACGCCTGGACATTGGCAGGTGAAACCGGATAAACCGAAGTCACATAAAATTCGAAGTAATACTCTGTATTGGGATTGACCGGGACGGTTTGACAAAAGAACGTGATACCCGGTGTTGTTGCACCATCGATGACCATCATATTACCACTACCGGTGGTATGGTCTCCGCATTGCGAAAATCCGGGATTGCAAACCAGCGGATTTGTCTGTATAGAATAGCCCCCCGGGCTGAGGCCGGGAGTCCCATACCAGTAGTTACTGGTAAATCCGGAGTTTCCGTTTTCAAAATCACCATTGACCACCAGATTATTGCCGGAGGGCGCCTTGATGGTCAGCGTATAGGTGGTGGTCTGGCTGACGGTAGCTGTTGGATCCAGGATCATTGGATCAGACAGCCCGGCTGCAGGTGTCCATTCCAGACTACTGATCTCATTCCCACTGAAAAAACCGTTCAGATCGGTATTTCCTCCGGGGTAGCACAGGACCTGATCCGGTCCCGCATTGATGGTTTCATTGCAGGCCTGAGGCAGTATGCCAAAAGGCAGGGAAGTGAGGGCGATCAATGCCGAAAGCAATATCATAAACAGGTCAGGGTGTTGGAATGCAAAAGATAAGCATTCCCTACCGCAAGCCTGGCCCTGAAAAAGGTGTCATATCAGAACAGGGTCACATCCCCTTTATAGATCCGGTTTTTCCCATCGGGAAGAATGACTTCGATCACATAGATGTATACGCCCGGATCCATTTGCCTGTCGCGGAATCGGCCATCCCAGCCATAGTCGGCATCATCTGGCGGGAAGTCGGTTCGCAGGAACATGGCATTCCCCCATCGATCATAGATGGCCATATTCTTGACGGAAGTGATGGTTCCCGGTCGGGAAGACGGGAAAAACACGTCATTGATCCCGTTAGCATCATTGGGTGAAAACGCATTGGGAATGAATAAAACGGGTGGATCAGTGGTGATCTCAACCTGGATATCTGCCTGGGCGCTGCAGCCATCAACGGTGGTTACGGTCACCTGATAAGTAGTGGATTCGGTGACAGAAACCTGCCAGACCAGAGGATCGCTGGTCGCGGTCAGTCCGGTATTCGGTGTCCAAACCACAGAACTGATCTGGGCAGCTGGAACATTCACGGTCAGATTGATCTGGGCCGTACTTCCCGGTGAAAGGGTGATCAGGGACGGTGCAGTCAGGAAGAGGTCCTGACTGGCAGGCATGGTGATGATCGTATCAAAGACACATCCAGAGCCATCTGTGACCGACACGGGCCATGTACCTGCAGCCAGGGGGATGGTTTGTCCGGGACTGAAACTGCCTGATACCCCCTGAATGGTCATCACCACAGGCGGAACTCCTCCAGTAGGAAGGAGGCTGAACTGGCCGGGTGTGCCGCAGACAGGAGGGATGAGGTTAAAGGCAGCTGTTCCGGAGCCGGTTGATGTGATGACCACAGAGTCGGTATCTACACATCCATTTGACCCATCCACGATGCTGAGGAGGTAGGTGCCGGCCTGCCCGATCAGGGGCAAT
Source organism: Bacteroidia bacterium (assembly GCA_030429045.1). Lineage (GTDB taxonomy): Bacteria > Bacteroidota > Bacteroidia > Chitinophagales > Saprospiraceae > JAGNXB01. Next base: position 2,386 of record JAUIEA010000032.1, read on the forward strand.
GCCGTGGTCCCGCCAGAAAGAATGCTTCCATTCATGGAAGACCAGGAATAGGTCAATGTGCCCTGGCCAAATGAAGCAGTTCCATCCAATTGCAGATCTGTCCCATCGCAGGGCAAACCCGCATCTGGCCCGGCATCCGCAGTGGGGGGAGTGATGTTCTCCAGCACTGTTAGACTGCTTGAATTGGTGCAGCCATTCTCCGGCACCGTCCATTCCAGAATATAGATGCCAGGAGCTCCTGCCACAGCGGGGTTAACTGTGCTTGACCCCAGGATCGTACCCGTTGTCGTAGACCAGGAGTAGTTCAATGCACCCGCATAATTGACGGGTTCTGCAGTCAGATCCGTCTGCAGAACAAGACAGGTTAGGGTGTCTGGTGTGAGGATCATTACGTCCGGAATGAATGTGTTCTCCATGACGATCACCTCGTCAGAGGTGACACATCCGGTTGCCGGATCGGTCAGGGTAAAGGTATAGGTGCCAGGTCCATTGACGACAGGTGTCAGGCTTGTTCCACCACTCAGAATAGATCCATTCGCGGTCGACCAGACATAGGTCACATTTGGATTGGAGGCCTGGATGTTGACCAGCAGACTGATTTCGGACACGATACAGGTGAGTGTATCCGCATCCTGGATGGACGCCACAGGCAGATCCGGGTCCTGGAAGACCAATACGGAGTCCTGGACTGTGCAGCCATTGGATGGATTTGTCACGAGGAGTGTATAGATCCCGCCTCCGTTGACCACAGGCATGGACGTCGTATTTCCGGAGACGATATTTCCCGTCTGGGTAGACCAGGAATAGGTGATCATACCCGAAGGACCTGAACCTGACCCATCCAGGGAGATGCTGGTATTGATGCAATCCAGACTGTCTGCAGGCAGAATGGAAATAGTCGGGGGTGTGATATCCTGTTGCACCAGGACTGAGTCCATTGCTATGCATTGGTTGGTGGTATCTAGAACGGTCAGTACATACCATCCGGGTGAGCCAACAGTCGGCATCAGGCTGGACGGGTTACTCAGGATGCCTCCACCGGGTCCTGTCCAGGAGTGGAGATGCTGGCCCTGATCCGAACCTGTGGCATCCAGGGTGAATTGGAGTTGTGTACAGTCCAGGGTGTCTGGAAATTCAATGGCAATAGCCGGAACAGTGGCATTATTCGAGATCACAAGGGTATCCGTACTGCTACAACCATTCAGGGTATTGAGAATCTCCAGGACATAGGTGCCGGCACCGTTCAACGTGGGCTGTAGCAGGGTGTCCCCGGGAAATCCGTTTCCGTTTTGCGTCCAGGTGTATTGAAACTCGGGTCCGGATGCGGATCCCGTCGTGATGGGATCAACGGTATCCTGGACGCAGTCGATGACCTGATCCGGTCCGACGAATACCGGAGGGAGTTGGGTATTGCTCAGTACCACCATGGAGGCTGAATCCAGACAACCGGTAGAGAGATCTTCAATCGTGATCTGATAGGTCCCGGCCTGACCCAGGGTCATGAGCAATGAGTCCTGTCCGGTGAGGATCATGCCATTGGAAGTGGTCCATTGCACATCCAGGGAATCGAATCCCGGTGGCAGAATGGCTTCAACGGATAGGGTATTCTCCAGGCAATTGAGGGTGTCGGGAACAGGAAGGACGGGAGTGGGTGGGTCGGTATATGCATTGATGACTGCATTGTATTCACTGGTACAGCCGGTCATATCATCGGTAACGGTCAGCAGGTAATTCCCGCCCTGGTCGACCAGGAGGGTCAGGGTATCTGTCGGGGAGAGAATGTTCCCGTCGCTGGTCGTCCAGAGTGCGGTAAATCCTGTTGTTGGTACCGGAACGGCAACTGCGATCAATGACTGACTGTCCCTGCAGGTAATATCCGAGATGATCAGGGGTTGAATGACGGGTTTATTGGTATCCGCCTGCACCTGGATGGAGTCCAGTGCAAAACAGCCGTTGGCGGGGTTGGTGACGATCAATGTATAGACGCCGCTTCCTGATACGGTGGGCATCAGGGTGTTCCCCCCGTTGAGGATCTGACCGTTCCAGGTTGACCAGGATGTGTTGGCATTGGGCGGGAGGTTCGAACCATCCGCATTGAGCGTAACAACAGGGTTGTCACAGGGAGGTGCCGGAATAGGGTCAATACTGAACACAGGCGTGATCGTATCGATCTCGACCAGGACATCCACATCATCTGAACAGGTAACCATTCCATTCGTGGTGGTCACGGTCAGGGTATAGGTACCGGCACCACCCACATCCACGGTTGGTGCGGATGGATTGGAAAGGATCAGACCATTCACGGTCGACCAGGTATAGGTGCCTATACCAAATTCGCCTACGGAGCCCGACCCATCCAGGAGGACCTGATCCAGTAAACAGTTGATCTTCAAGGGAGGTGAAACATAAGCTTCAACCTCTACCTGATCCAGGGTGACCTGGATGGTAGAATCACAACCCTGGAAAGAGGTTAACACGACCTCATAATTCCCCGGTTGATCAAAGGTCTGTCCACCGACTTCTATGGATTCTCCTTCACAGATCAGATAGTCCTGTTGTTCTTCGATCTCCGGCAGGACAGTGACCGTCACGGTATCTGTAGCGACACAACATTCTACCATGATAATGTCATCGATGGAACACATGCTTCCGGCTCCGGCCACTGTAGCATTGGCAAAACAGACTTCTGCAGTGGTAGATGCACCGGAATTCCAGGTAAAGGTGGCCGTCTCCTCTCCGCAAAGGGAGTTCGGGGCCACAATGGAACCCACCTCCGTGCCATTTACCTTCAAAACGATCTCCGGGGCTTCGGTGAAAAAATAGAGGATACCAAAAACAGTATAGGTGAATTTGTAATCGGTATTCGGGCTGACCGGGATGGACTGGCACCAGAAATCCACACTGACACCGGTACTGCCATGGACTACCATGGTATAATCACCGATATCTGGTGTACAACCAAATGCCTGGACGATCTGGGGAACAGAAAGGATCCCATAGTGATTGGGAAAATTTGTGGCAATGGCCAGCGGGTCAGAAACCATGGTGTAATTGCTGGTCGCCGGATCAATGTCACCGGTCTCAAATCCTCCATTCTCGATGAGATTGTCGGAGATGCCTGTGGCCGTCAGAGTGTAGGTGGTGGTGGCTGCAGGAGATGCAGTTGGAGTCAGGGAGGTCGGATCACTCAGTCCATCCGGTGGGGTCCATTCATATTCCGGGTTATTCCCTCCACTCACCATGCCGTTCAATGTGGTGCTCCCGCCCGGACAGATGGAAACGGGATCTCCGGCTTCGACCGTGATCCCACAACTGTTTTGCGCCTGGATCCAGCTCGAAAGAACCAGAATACTCATCCCTGTGATCACCAATTTCTTCAACATATTGCCATACCGTTTCCTGTGTTTGAATGACCAAACCTTCGAAAGTACGAAAAGTAGAGGGGAAGAGGACTGGAGACCTAGTGCAGGGTCACATCCCCTTTAAGGCGGATAACCTCACCGGTATTGAGCTCAGCTTCGATAACCCAGACGAAGACGGCGGGGTTGAGACGGTTGCTGCGGAAGGAGCCATCCCAGCCGTAGGCAGCATCATCGGGCGGAAAGTCTTCATTGTAGAACAGGCGTGATCCCCAGCGATCATAAACCCCCATGCTGAGGATGCGGTTGACGGTGCCGGGCCTGGAATACGGGAAGAACCGATCGTTGATGCCATCGTCTGCATTGGGCGAAAACGCATTGGGGACAAAGAGTACCGGATCATTGTCGATGAGGACCTGGATGAGTCCTTTGGCCTCACAGCCATCCTCGGTCTCCACAGTTACCTGATACTGGGTGGCCAGGGGGGCATGGGTGTACCACACCAGGGGATCACTGGTGGCGGTCAGCCAGATGTTCGGATTCCACAGGACCGTATCTACGGCTAACGACGGGAAGTTGATGGACAGCTCGATGAGTCCGGAGTCGCCATACTGCACCCAGACCTCCTGGGGGACAAGGAGGTTGAGGTCCTGGCGGTCAGGCATAATGATCGTAGTGTCAAAGGCACATCCCAGGGCATCCATGACGGAAACGGTCCAGGATCCGGGATCGAGCAGGAGGGCTTCACCCTGGGCAAAGACCCCGTTGATACTGTCGATGGAGAAGGTATAGGGAGGTGATCCACCGGCGGAACCCAGGACGGCAAGCTCTCCTTGCGCGCGCTTGCACCCGGGCGGGATGAGATCGAAATCAAGTCCGGAAGGCAACACCTGATCGACCAGGACAGTATCGGAAGCGGTACATCCGTTGATTTCATCAGAGACTACGAGCGTATAGAGACCGGAGGCACCCACCTCCGGGAAGGAGGTACTGGCACTGGAGAGGATCTGCCCACCTACAGTAGCCCATGAAAAAACAAGTGGCCCCTGCCCGGAAGAAGCCGAGCCATCCAGGGAGACGGTGGGTGGATCACAGGGCAGGCGGACATCCATGCCGGCGTTGGCCACCGGCGGGATGATATTTTGCAAGACAGGAACAGAGGCACTTCCCGTGCATCCGTTCTCCGGCACGGTCCAGATCACCTGATAGCTTCCCGGCGCATTGACCAGGATGGGATTGCCGGAAGAAGTACCGACGATCTGTCCGTTTACAGTCGACCAGGAAAAGGACAAGGCTCCGGGATAATTGTCGGGGACAGCCACGAGATCCAGCTGGGTGACCAGACAGGTGAGGGGCCCTGGATCAGGGAGGGTGACCAGGGGGACGAAGGTGTTTTCCAACACGACCACCTGATCGGTGGCGGTGCATCCGGTTGCCGGATCGGTGAGGACAAAGGTGTAGGTGCCGGGTCCGCCGACCAGCGGGTTGAGGGAAGATCCTCCGCTGAGGATGACCCCGCCCATCGTGGACCAGGAGAAGGTGACATTGGGATTGGGCGACTGGTAGGAGGCAATCAGGGTGATCTGGTCCACCAGACAGGTGAGGGTATCGGCCTCCTGGATGGAAGCGACGGGCAGATTGGGATCCTGATAGACAAAGACCGAATCAAGCTGGGTGCAGCCATTGGCCGGATCGGTCAAGAGAACAGAATAGAAACCACCCCCGTTGACAACGGGGTTGGGGCTATTCCCCCCGGAGAGGATATTACCCGAAACGGTCGACCAGGAGAAGGTGATCTGAGCAGGCAAAGAGGCGGAGGCGTCGAGAACCACGGATGGGTTGTTGCAGTCGAGACTGTCCGGTGGAGTGATGGCAGAAACAGGTGGTGCAATATCCTGGGTAACCAGGACAGAGTCGCTTCGCTGACAATGATTGAGGGTATCCACACTGAGGAGGACATACCACCCCGGAGACTGGATGGCGGGCGTCAGAGAGGTGGAAGATGAGATGGTGCCGGGCCCGGACCAGTCAAAGACATGATGTCCCTGATCGGAAGAGGTGGCATCGAGGAAGATGGTCAGATCGGTACAGGTGAGAACAGCAGCAGGCAGGATGGCTACATCAGGGAGAGCCCGGATATCGGTGACCACGAGGGTATCCCGGTCGGAGCAGAGGTTTTGGGAGTTGAAGACTTCGAGGACATAGACCCCTGCGGAGAAGAAGGAAGGGTTGAGCAGGGAGTCGCCCAGGATACCGCCGGAGGTGGAGGACCAGGAGTAGATCATGTTGGGCCCCAGATCGGTGCCGGTGGTAAAGGGTGAAACGGTATCCAGAACACAGTCGATGACCAGGTCTGGGCCGGCGACCACGGCGGGCAGAACCTCATTGCGAATGACGGTGATGGAGGCCGAATCCAGACAACCATTGGCAAGATTTTCGACCAGGACGGTGTAGAGACCTTCGCCCCCGAGGAGGGCGACCAGCGAGTCGGTGGGGCTGTTGAACGATCCGTTCAAGGTGGACCAGGAGATGGAGAGCGAGTCCAGTCCGGAAGGCAGGGTGGCCACGGCAGAAAGTTCGAACTGCTGACAGCCGAGGGTATCCTGGGAGGGGAGCTGAACCACGGGGACGAGCACATCCTCCACAACGGTCGTAGACCAGGAAGAAGTACAGCCGGAGAGGGTATCGACAGCCTGGAGGGTGTATTGGCCGGGGGCACCGACAGTGATGGCCAGGGAGTCGGTCCCACCCAGGATGAGACCGTTGGAGGTGGACCAGAGGAAGGTGACTCCGGAGGCCGGTGAGGGGACGGCGACCTGGATAAGGGAGGTGGTATCCACGCAGGTCAGGCCGGGTACGGGCAGGGGAAGAATCACCGGTTTGCTGGTGTCGGCCTGTACGATGGTGGTGTCCAGGCCGATACAGCCGTTGTCCAGATCGGTGAGTTCGACAATGTACATCCCGGCACCGAGGATGAGGGGGTTGAGGGAGTCCTGGCCGGAAAGGATGGTGCCATTGGGAGTGGACCAGGAGATGGCATGACTGATGGGCAGGGGGATGCCCTGGGCAGCCAGTTGAAGGGTGGAATCCTGGCAGGAGAGGAAGGGCGGATCCGAGATGCTGACCTGCGGAGCGATGGTGTCGAGTGGGATCACCACAGAGACAGAGTCATAGCAGGTGATGGTCATCAATGATGTGCTGACCAGGAGCTGGTACACCCCTCCTCCACTGATGGAGACAAAGGACTGGGTTGGATCGGTCAGGATAGTACCACCGGTGGTACTCCAGAAGTATTCATCAATGCCATTTGTCCCGTTGGAGAGTGTCCCGTCGAGGTCTGTTTCAGTGAGATAACAATTGAGGGTCAGTGGTTCATCAATAAAGGCCTCCACCTCGGCGACATCTACATGAACATTGATGGTGGAATCACAACCCTGGAAGGACTGGAGGATGATTTCATAATCTCCTTCATTGTTGAAGGATTGACCGGCCACATTGACGGATTCACCAAAACAGATCTCGAAATCCTGTTGTTCGGTGATCTCATCCAGGACGGTGATGGTGATGGTGTCGGTGATCTCGCAGACCTCACTGAGGAAGATATCATCCAGGGCAAAGTCGTTGCCACCGAGCACGGTATTCTGATTGACAATACAGATGGTTACAGAGGTAGCCCCTCCGGAGTCCCAGATATTATAGAATTGGATCCAGTCGCAGGTGTTGCTGGGGGCATTAAACGCAGCACCGATAGGGCTGCCATTGGCATAGAATTGCAGGATGGCCGGGCTGGCAGCGACCAGGGTGGTGACCCATGCACTAAAGACGTAAGAAGTGTTTGGCAGGACCGGAATGGTCTGGCACCAGACGTTTTGTCCGGGTGTGCCGGCTCCGTTGACAGCCATCATCTGCCCACTACCCGAGGTGTGATCGCCACAGGGTTGGAAGCCCGGGTGGAGGGCGTTTGGATTATCAGTCACGGCATAGACCCCTTCCGCAACCAGTGAGACAGGATTGTAGATGTAGTCAGAGGTAAATCCTGTATTCCCGGCTTCAAAATCGCCGTTCATCACCAGATTATTTCCGCTGAAGGTTTTCACTTTTACGGTATAGGTCGTAGTCGAGCTGACAGAGGCGATCGGATCCAGGATGGTGGGGTCTGAAAGCCCGCTTTCCGGATCCCACTCGATGCCAATGATCTGACTGGGGTCACCGGAGTAGACCGCGTTGAGCTGCACATCTCCTCCCGGGTGACAGAGCGTGATGTCCGGGCCCAGGTTAACGGTCTCCTGACAGGGTTGAGCGAATAAATAAAACGGCAGAAAGGCCAGGAAAAGTGAACGAAAGAATGAAGACAAGGCTGAAAATTTGACCATTGAATTCGGAAATTAAGAGGATTTTGTGACAATCACGATAAATGATCATTGGAGGTGGCCCGGAAAATCCCTTCTACCAGGATCTTTAGAAACCTTGATGATATCATTTTCTCAGATTTTGAAGCGTTCACGGATCGTCTCCAGGAATTCATCCTTTCGTCTGCGTGCAATGGGCACTTTGCAACCATCTTCCATCATCGCGTAACCGCCATCTTCACGGAGTACCCGTTTGACAAAGGACAATTGCACCAAATGTGATTGATGAAGTTTAAAGAATTCTCTGGACGGAAGTAGTTCTTCAAACTCCCTCATCGGACGGGAGACGATATGCCGTTCCTTATTGATCATGTAAAAGATGGTATAGCTGCCATCTGATTCCAGTCGAACGATCTCATCCAGATTTAAGAAAACAAGGCCTTCAAGGCTGGTCAGAGTGATTTTTTTAAACTGGCCTGAACGAGCACTATTGATCAGGTCACTCATTTGAGTGGAGGCTTCCAATGGTGAATGTACAGTGATGCGGTCTATAGCCTGGGAAAGTTCAACAGGATTGATCGGTTTGAGGAGATAGTCCTGCGCATGATATCGAAAGGCTTTGAGGGCAAATTCATCGAAGGCTGTTGTAAAGATGACCTGGAAATCAGGATTTGCGAATTTTTCCAATAAATCGAATCCAGACCCATCCTCCATAGAGATGTCCAACAGTATAGCATGCGGACGGGATTGACGGATCATTATAAAGGCACTTTGCACACTATCTGCTTCTCCACATATTTCGACATCCGGACAGAGTGACAAAATCATTGATTTGAGCATTTGCCGTGCGTCCTGTTCGTCATCAATTATTGCAATCCGTTTCATCTCGAAATTTTGTTTCTGAGTGTTTAATCAACATTCAGGTTTAGTTGTATACACACGTTTGTTCCTTGAATATTGCCTGATGGATCAGTGATGTTTTTCACTTCGACGTTATTTTTACCATCTTTACCTGACAACAAATCCAGTCGATTTTTGGTAATGGACATGCCAAAAGATTTTTTCAATCCTGATGTTATTAAGTCATCGTCTTGATTGTTTAGACCGGGTCCGTTATCCTGGATATTGACAATCAGATAATTAGTATGCTTTGAAAAGGAAACAGTGATGATTCCTCCGTGTTTTCTTTTTGAAATGCCATGTAAAATGGCGTTTTCTACATACGGTTGAATCAAAAGAGGTGGGATTTCTTCGTGATGAATGTCTAATTCTTTACTTGTTAAAATCTCAAATGTGAATCTATTTGTAAATCTCAATTTTTCAAGTTCCAGATAATTGTTCAACAAATTGATCTCTTCAGCAAGGCTGACCTTTCCTGCCACTGAGGCATTGAGTGTGCTTCTGGTCAAACTGGCAAATCGGCCGAGATATTGAATGGCCAGATCCTTATCATTTTGAACGATGTAATTTTGAATGGAATTCAAACAATTGAAGATAAAATGTGGGTTCATTTGGGCCTGAAGAGCTGATCGTTCCAATTCTAAGATCTGATGCTGGATTCTAGTTTCATTGATGATCTTATTCGTGTTGTATTTGTAAATTTTATATCCTATCAATAGGAGTATCAGGATACCGCTAGATTTTGCCCACCATGTATTCCACCAGGGTGGTCGTATATTAAGGAGAAGTGATGTAGATGGGCTCCAGATCTCGTCTTCGTTTTGCGCTTGTAGCTCAAACAGCTGTTCACCTGATGGTAACTTTGGAAAATTTAATGACCGACTCTGCATCATAGCCCAATCACCGCCATCAATGCGGTAGCGATATTGAATATGGCCATTCATTTTAAAGTTGATCGCCAGGAATGCAATGGTTACGTTGTTCTCTTTCCACCCTACCTCTACTTTACGGGCAATTTTAACGGGTATGCCATTCGCTTGAATGGAGGTGATGATCGGCTTTGGAGCATCAGTATTGAAAGACCTGTTTGAGGAAAAATGCGCAAGTCCTTTATTGGTAGCCACCCAAACGATATCATCCGATGAGGTTATTTTATTGATCTCATTGGATGGCAGGCCATTGAATTTGGTGAACTGTTTTACTTTTCTATTTTTCCAGGGCCCGCTTATCTGGTTTAACCCATTGAGTGTCCCGACCCACAAATTGCCATATTTATCTGCATGCAGGCATTCAATCATATTTGCGGTAAGTCCATCATTTGTGGTCAGTTGTTCAAACTGATTTCCTTTCCAAAAAACGACACCGCCTCCCTTAGTCGCCACAACCAGTGTACTGTCTGACATCTGTTCCAGATCTTCTACGCGCAAAGAAAATGCTGGATGCAATTTTGTTCTATCGAGAAGTGTGCTGTCCTTCCACTCAAACAAACCTTCTGATTTTCCAACCCAGACTCGGCCAGCGTGATCTTCACGAGCAATATATGCCCTTCCGCTGAAACTTGGAAGTGAAACTTCAGGAAGGGTTGAATGATCCATCCCCATAAATCCTGAGTAACTGCATATCCATTTATAGTCATTTGGTTTGGACATCGTAATCCGATTGCCCATAGAATATTGACGATTTTCGTAAGTGAATTCCTTTAGGACTAGGCTATTATTTCTTAATAAATATAAATAGTCTCCACCGATCCATAATTGGTCCAATGAACGATCATATAGGATATCCCGGATACGTTGAGAAGATGGTAATTTTACAATTGGTGTATAGGGTTCATTATTTTTCAATAGAATGATTTCTCCGTTATTCAGACCGGCGAATATTTCGTCCTTGTCTTTGATTGCAATGGAATTGACTATTTCGTCCGGCAATCCTGTTACAAGATCATCGATTAATGGAGTGCCTTTGGGAGAATAGAATATACCATGCTCATTGGTTGCAAGCCATAGACTCTCATCTTTATCTATGAATATATCGCTTACGGTTTTTCCCCACAGCCAATGTTTTCCAGTACTAGTTTTAACAGCATCTATTGAAGGAAAGATTAAAACTCCTTTATGTAGACCCAATCCAAGAATGATCTTTCCATTTGGTAAGAGATGTGCATCTAAAATAATATCAGTAAACTTGCGACGCCATTGAATGCGCTTATTATAAATATACAATATTGAATCATTCATTTGAATGAGTTGCATATTATTTGAAAGGATAGCTACTCTGAATGTTTGTATATTTGAAATTGTAGAATTTGAAATGTTTATTTCAGTATCAATGTAGCTATTATCAATAAAAAGTATTTTTGTGCATTCTGGTGTGGATAGATTTGATTCAATATTTGAATGGATCTTTTTTAAATAGGGCCAATCTAACTGGGCATAGATGGAATTGTTGCTTATGGAGAAGATTTGTCTGAAATTCGTTGAATCTTTACCATAAGTGGTTGAATGGCCGTTTTTTGAAATGGAAATAACACCATATTTAAGAGTGGAAACGTGGATTGTTTCACCACTGCCTTCAACGATGAACCCTTTGGCATAATCAGGTCTGTCCGGATATTGCAGGAGAACGGCATTATTCCAGTAGGGTTTGATAGAGTCGTGATCAGTATAGAAGAGTTCTCCATTGTTTGCCTGCATCCATACGCGACCCAGACTGTCCAGTTGCATCGTGAAAATCACATTCTCTCTCAATCCCTCCCTCGGACCGTAATTGTGGAATTCATAGCCATCAAATCGACTGACCCCATTGTCCGTCGAGATCCAGATATATCCATTTCTGTCCTGGATGACATCATAGACTTCTGAACTTGGAAGGCCATTGTCCGACGTATACTGTATAAATGTAGGGTGTGAGCTGGACTGGGCAGGAAGGTTTTGAGATGATGTTATATGGCAAAGGATCATCATGATCTGCAATGCAAGGAAACTGTTTGTATTCCAGAAGGAATGACAAGAGCAGCGGTTTAAGTCCATGTTTGCAGGTTGCATGTGTTCCAGATTACTAAGCAAAGAAAGGTAGGCATATTTTGGACATTGAAGAATTGACCAATGTTCTATTCCTGATCTGTATGGGATTGATTTGTGGCCATCCTATTCGCTGGAAGGATGCATCTAGCTCTTTCATTTCAGCTGTAGGAATCTGGTTAATATGCAGATCTCTATGAGGAATGTGTCATGTTTCGAAATAAGTTTTTTGAATCTTGCCGTTTTGAACCTTAATCACAGGTAATGTGCCCTTGCTCTTGGATGAAGAGGTGGTCAGGTTTCCTGGCCAAATAATTTGGTTTGGGTGATGCAATGGGAGTGTGTCCAAATGATTGATTGTGGATACAGGTGGTACTTTTATTCCCTCTGTGAGTGGCGAACCGCCCTGGAAGGGCTACAGAACTTTGATGCAAATACGGCGGTTTCAAGGAGAGGTTTGATCCCCATTTTGATGGATAGAAACAGTTTGTTCAGATGACAGAATTGCGGGAAGACCTCTGAAAAGTGGGGAGTTGGATGAACCGAATGAAGACAACAACTGACCGAATCAGTAGCAGATCTGACCAAATTAAAATCGCCCAATCAAACCCTGAAGAAACATTAGAAATTGGACCCAATAAAAATATGGGAGTATTCACACCACTAAACCAAGTTGATTATGAAAAGGGTTCTACTTCTTGCAATTCGTGTTTGCCTGATCCTGGTTGGCCAATTCGCATTGATGTCATCTGGTGCGGCACAGAATCAGTGTTGCAATATCCTCACGAATGGGGACTTTGAATTGGGTGATGTCGGCTTTACCAGTGACCTGAATCAGGATTGTGCTTGTATTGCCAATTCATATTGCGTAGGGACTAACTTTCAGTCAAAATGCAGTGGTTGGCCCAACATGGCTGATCATACTTCGGGTAGTGGAAATTTTCTGATTATGGATGGCAACCCTTCCTTACCAGTAGATGTGTGGTCTACGACCGTAAATCTTGTTCCAGGGGTGACCCACTGTTTCTCCTTCTGGGCAGCTAATGTCTATTCGAATACCTTTGATCTCGGCCTCGCAGTGGATGGATTACTCGTGCCTGGGGCGGTATTTACCGTGCAACCTGGACCCATCTGGACGCAGTTTTCATTTTCATGGGTGGCTAGTTCAGGCAATTCGATTGCCATCCGGCAATTGACTGGTGGCGGGGAGCGTGATTTTGGTATAGATGATATTGAATTTGGTATGGAGTTGCTGCCTGGATTCAATTGGCAGCCTGATGTGACATGTGGTATGAAGATCAACTTTACCAATCAATCTGCTGGTCCGTCACCACTGACCTATGCGTGGAATTTTGGTGAACCTGCAAGTCCTTCAAATACGTCCAATCTTGAAGACCCCATGCACACGTATGATGCATGTAATGATTTTGAGGTGTGCCTGACGGTTTCGCACGACCAATGCAGCGCGCAGTATTGTGAGATGGTCTCTGCTGCCGATCTTGAACCACCCGCCATTTTCTGTCCACCAGATGTCATTGTGCAAGCTTCATTACCAGATTGTGAGATGGTAGTGTACGATATTGGTTTATTTTCGGCTACAGACAACTGCGGCACACCCGATGTCGTATACAATATTACTGGTGCAACCGCTGGTTATGGACCTTATGATGCAAGTGGGTTGTCCTTCCAGAAGGGTATTTCCACAGTGACGTATACCGCCACAGATCTTTGTGGTAATTCAACAGATTGTTCGTTTGATGTGGAAGTCCAATGTCCATCCTGTGATTGCAAGGATATTGAGATGGTCATTCAATCTTTTTCTAAATCAATGGATACCTGTTGCTATCAATTAACTTTTGATAATGGACAAGGTGGATGTTTTCCTTCCATCCATCTTCAAGTGGACGCGGGTCTGTTCATTACTGGCTGGAATACAATCCTCCCTGGTTGGTCAGTTGTCCAGATTAACCCGCAGTATATTGAAGTTCTTCCTCCGAACGCCTATCTCCCCTTTGGGAGTTTCACGCCGATCACCTTCTGCGTAACTGGTGGAGCCGTTCATGATATGATCGTATTCACCGGTTACGAGGAAAATATGATGAATGTAGAATGTAGTAAGCCATTTTCATTTGATTGTTCGATGAGTGATCCCTGCATTGCGGATATCAGTTTTCAGGAAGATTCGTGTGGTTGGTTTACATTCACTGGCTATGCCAATAATACAACCGGGAGTGTCACCTACACCTGGGATTTCGGAGATAATACGACCGGATCAGGTAGTACGATTTCCCATCATTATTTGAGTGCAGGGACGTATACGGTCATCCTGACAATCACAGATCAGGCTGGGTGCATGGCCAGTTATACAGTGCAGGTGACCGTCCCAGTTTTGCCCAGTGTATCTGTCACAACGAATCAGCCAACTATTTGTCTCGGCCAAAGTACTACTATCGTTGCATCAGGTTCAGCAGGGAATGTCTATTCCTGGTCCAGTGGTGGCTCAGGAAATACGATTACGCTGACCCCCGCGACTGTGGGCACATATTCTTACACCGTTACTGCTCAATTGAACGGGTGTACAGCCACGGCTACGCAAGTGGTTGATGTACTCTCTTGCGATTGCGAAGGCAGTCTGTTGACAAACGGTAACTTTTCGATCGGTCAGCCAGGAAGCTTACCCTTCCCAGGGAATGCACTAGGATGGTCGCCGATTTATTCTCCACAAATGGTCATGAGTGATGGATATTTGACACCTGGATGCATGCAAATGTGGGGGAATCAAGTTGTCGGTGAAGGTATCGTCCAGGCCGCAAATTTCCAACCGGGATGTAGCTATGAGATCTCCTTTGCCGCAAAAGTTTTCCCGACATCCGGTCCCCAACCGGTCCAATTGAGATTACGTGCAACCAATGGTCCATTTATTGTCGGTTCCAATCCGCCGAATTATTTAAATTGCCCGACAGGTACCTGTGAGCAAATTCTATTCTCCGGACCGCTGACGAATAATTGGGCTTGGTATGGTCCGTTTTCCTGGACTGCCACGAACTCTTCTCTGAATAATTTGGTGGCTACAGTATGGAATAATTCAAGTCAACAGGACCCTTACGAAACATCCTGGCTTCGCTTTGATAGCTTGTGCATTCAAAAGGAATTCTGCCCGAATGAATGTACATGTGGCGTCTTTAGTGAAACTGGCTTCGGATATGAAAAAGGACCATTTATTGCCACTACCTGCGACTCTATGGCCATTACGCCTGTGCTATGTCCCAATCCAAATCAGGGATTCTGGTTTTCCGGTATGTTGACGTGTTCAGGCACAAATTGTGCTGCTTCCACACCGGTAGAATGGGAGCTTTGGTATACATCGTCGGGTTCACCGTATATGATTGCCAACAATGTGACGCAAGCAAGCCCCTGGTTTGGTATCGTCCTGAACGAAAGCTATTTTGTAACTGGGGGTGTTTACGAACTTCGTCTGAAGGGAAAATGTGGTACGAACGACTGTATTTGTGTGGTTAGCTTTGAAATGCCACCTTGTCAGAATAAATGCCCTTGCGATGAGACGGATTTCAAAAAGGATGTATCGGCAGGATTTTATTCGGCCACAGTGATATCCCAATGTCGTGCCTGTTTTACACCAGGGAAATTGAAGGATTGTGATCTTGTGGAATGGACCATCAGTCCACTGGATTCCAATTATATCAATCCGTTAGGAACCACCTCAGGTCGACAGCAGTATTGTTTTTCTTTTCCCAAAGGCGGACTGTATACGGTAGAAATGCATGTGTCAAGAATTTGCCCGAATGGAATCGTCTTGGATGAAGTATTCAGTAAAAAGATCTACATCAAATGCACAGGTGGTGAAGACCCGAGCTGTAATAGTTCGTTAGACAATCCTGATTTCAAAGATGTAGATGCTGTTAGTTTGGCCAATAGTAAAGCTTCAGAAGGCTGGATAGCAATTGCGGGTAGTCCGCAAGTGATTGATTCGAGTAAATCGGTGACCAAAGACAGAGATGGATGGTATATCGCTCTGTCCGGGAATAATGACACTTCAGATGCTTTGAGTACGGATATGCCTAAATGTATGAACAGAGAGGGAACAATTTTGAT
Source organism: Bacteroidia bacterium (assembly GCA_030429045.1). Taxonomy (GTDB): domain Bacteria; phylum Bacteroidota; class Bacteroidia; order Chitinophagales; family Saprospiraceae; genus JAGNXB01. The sequence goes on from JAUIEA010000032.1 coordinate 18,127, forward strand.
TCGCGCTGCAGCAGACAATGGTGTTAAACCTGAAGGAAAGAGGAGAATGGTATTCGTGGATCTGGTTCAGGGAGATATGTGGTCCATAAACCCATGTGAGGGAAATGATTGTTATGAAGTGGCTTGCCTTGAATTTCCTGAGGATGCAGATGGCTGGGTTGACTTTACTTTTGACTACGACCTGAGTCAGATATTTGTGACCGATTCCTGTGGTTCATCCATGGAAGACAACGTGCCCTTCCGTCCAGTGATTTCCATTGGAAACAGATTGAGCAATGAACAGGGTGATCCTGCTGAGACCAAATCAACAGTGCTCCTGTCCTTTGTATGTACAGCAGATTCCTCGCTTACTGCCACTGAATCACCGAAAATCAGTACGCAGTTCCATCTCTTCCCGAATCCAACATCTGGGACGATCACCCTTGTGCTTCCGGAATATGCGACGAAGGATATCACATTCCGAGTGGTCGGACTTGCTGGCAATGTGGTGTTGGAACAGCCGGCGACGTCAGGTTCACTTCAACAAACAATTCAAACGGATGGATTGCCGACTGGTTTGTATTTCGTACAAGTGTTGTCGAAAGGAAGCCAGTTGTGGATCGAACGATTTGTAAAGCAATAAATATGGAAGGCCTCTGCTTCGAACGGAGCAGAGGCCTTGCTTTCTTCTTCCCGTAAATATTGACATTCAACAATTATGTTGTTGATTAAATTCGTTTGATTAGCACAATGATATAATGGATTCAAATGTTGTTGAGCCAGTCTATAGATCTACCGCTACCCTCTGGGATGGTAAAATTCAATTACCTGGGATCCTGGAACTTTGGGAGAGTGAAATTATTTTTCATGTAGATGGATTTACATCCAGTCATCTGAATTTGTGGATATCTCTTTCGGAAATTGAAAAAGTGGAAGAGTTTCTGATCTATGATCTGGCCAGAAATGGACTGTTGATATTAACCAGGAATGAGAAACGAGAATTATTTGTGATTGAAGATGTGTCTCTTTTTATTCAAAAATTACGCAGCCAATTGAAGGCCATCCAATTAACAGGCAGAGAACCAGGGTAGGGTATACAGTGTAAAAGTACTGTTTAACATATATAGGATAGACTTTGGACTTATGCCTCGCTCATTTCGCTTATCCTGACTGCTACAGGTGCAAAGTCAAATTTTCGACCGACTTTGTGGAAAATTGTCTGGATGTGATGCATTGGCGATTCTATCTGAGGTACCAGCTTTCTTTCCTGATTTTTCTCTTGTCCTTGCTATTGAATGCCCAGGATCAATCCATTCGCCTCTCCGTTCCAGGCGGAACCCTGGAAGGAAGTCTGCGTGTCTCCCACCCTTCTGATTCCAGCCTGGTTATTCTTGTCGCGGGATCTGGCCCCACCGATCGCAATGGCAATCAACCCCAGGGAGGAGCGGCCACCCTGCAAATGCTGGCCGACAGTCTGGAGATCCACGGAGTGTCGACCTTCCGGTATGACAAACGCAATATCGGTCAAAGTACCTTTGATTCTATCCGGGAGGAGGACCTGCGCTTTGATTCTCTGGTCATTGATCTTGGGCAATGGATTGCTCACTACTCAACAGATGGACGTTTTTCAAAAATTGTCCTGGCTGGCCACAGCGAAGGGGCTTTGGTCGCTACGTTGGCGGCAAACCGTTATTCTGACGTGGATGGACTGATCACCCTGGCTGGGGCAGGTCGAACCGCCGACAGTCTGATCATGATCCAGCTGGAGCGTCAACCTGAATTTGTACGGGTCGCTGCAGACAGTCTCTTTCGTCAGATCCGGGAAGGCCAGGAAGCCCAGTCACCCCCCTTTCTGATGGCCCTGTTCCGGCCCAGTGTACAGCCCTATCTGAGATCGTGGATGATGATCCATCCGGCAGAGGAAATCGCAAAGGTGAATGTTCCGGTTCTGGTGGTACAGGGCGGAAAAGATATGCAGGTCTTTCCGGAAGATGCGGATCGGTTGTCAGGTTCATCCCGGCATGCTACTTTGCTGTCTGTCGAAGACATGAACCATGTGTTGAAAGCAGTGAGCGATCAGGCAGATAATATAGCCAGCTATTCCGAATCCGAACGGCCGTTGCACCCCGACCTGATCCCGGGGGTGATTCATTGGTTGAACCAATTTAATCCTGAATAATTGATGATGAAACTGGACCTCTCCTCCATCAATGTGCTCTATGCATTGGGTTTATTCCTGGCCATAGGCGGCTGCAACAGTATCTTTCTGGTGGAAGGCAATCTGATGTATGTGGCGGTGGGAGTTTTTCTCGTCGGACAGGTGATGGTCTGGATGAGTGGGTTGTCCGTCTTCCACAAGATGCTGGCCTTTCTGTTGCCGGCGGTGATCTTCGTGTCCATTTATTCCATCACCAGTGATAATCGGGTAAAGGAGCCAGCTGTCTGGCTCATTCCGGAAGGATATTCTGGGCCATTGTACGTGTTTCTCGAAGAGAAGTGTGGACAGGAGGAAAAGCTGGAAAAGGAATATCGCGTGTACAACCTGGATCAGGATGGAAATATGTTTTCGAAAAGCAGATACAATCCCGGACTGGTGGTTATTCCATCGGAGTTCTATTTTACTGATGGGGCGGGTTATCGGGTACATCTGCAAAACCTGACCGAGCTGCAGGATACCAGTGGCTTCAATCCGGTCTGGCGTGACAGCACGGGCCAGCCGATCTTTGCCTACCAGGGCGAGAGTGTCAAGGGCCGGATCGGGGAAACCAAGGTCATTTTGGAATATGCCTATGTCGGGACTTATCGGGACTACCTGGAATTTGTGCGTAATTCGCCATTACCGGATAGTTTGGATCAATCATTGGCGCCATTAGTGGAGCGTTTTCGTGTAGGCTGTAAGTAATCTCTCCTCATGGGGTGACTTAGATCACATTATAGTGGACAGGGTTAGACTAGCTTTCGCTAAAATTCACCCACTATGAAAAAGAACATGGGTACGATCGACAAGACGATCAGGATCGTTGCTGCGATCATCATTGGTATTCTCTACTACACTGGTATGATTACAGGTACACTGGGCATGATCCTGTTGATCCTGGGTGCTGTCTTCCTCTTGACCAGTTTCGTCAGCTTTTGCCCCTTGTATGCACCCTTCGGCTGGTCGACCTGCAAAATGGAATCCAGCGAGAAATAGACAGATCTTTACATATCTCGTTCATCGTGTTGACCTGCGTTCAATGTTCAACACTATAGCTTGGTGTCAGGGTGTTGACCCTTGATCATCATCCTTATGCGTAAGACTGAAATGAATATCTCGGGTTCGCACCTCTGCCCCTGACGAAGCTGCTGTGCAGCTTGCCAGGATCCGAATATGGTGTCAATAGCGGTATCGGCCGGGTTCCCACTTCCGATTTCCATAATATCGTTCATCTGAAGTATCCACTTAATCGTCGATAAATCTCCTCTCATCCTAGGAAGAATACCGATGTTGTGTGCATAATCACACCATCCATATGTCCTTTATTGAGATCAACCACTTGCAGAAAATCTACCGTAAGGCCACTGTCACCGTTCCGGCGGTCAATGATATCAGCTTTACCATTGAAAAGGGGGAATTCCTGGCCATTGTTGGCAAGTCCGGCTCTGGCAAATCAACACTGTTGAATCTGCTTGGTGGATTGGACACGCCGACTTCGGGGGAGATCCTCTTTGACGGGGCCAACCTCTTTGGCGAAGGAAAGGATGGCCTGGTGAAACATCGACGACATCGGGTGGGGATGGTCTTTCAGTCCTTCCAGTTGATTCTGGGCCAGACGGCCCTGGAGAATGTCGAGTTGGCCCTGGCATTCGGGGGTATTTCTCGGTCCGAACGCAGAGCCAGGGCCCTGGCCCTTCTCGAACAGGTGGGGCTTGCCGATCGGGCGGATCACTATCCTACAGAACTGTCGGGAGGGGAGGCCCAACGTGTCGCCATCGCCCGTGCCCTGGCGAACGACCCGGATATTCTACTGGCAGATGAACCGACTGGCAACCTGGACACGCAGACCGGAGAAATGATCCTTGGTTTATTACAGGAGCTCAATCGTCAGGGTCGTACTGTCATTATGATCACCCATGATCCCGATATGGCCAAAGTGGCCCAACGCACCATCCGCATGCAAGACGGCCAACTACAAAATAGCTAACTGCACTTTAAACGTTGAACAAGATGACCGCCAGGTCATCCTTGAACCTTGAACAGCCCAACTATTATGACCACTCTCGACCTCATCCGCATGGCTCTCCGCAATCTTTGGCGGACCCGGCTTCGTTCCAGCCTGACCATCCTCGGTGTGGTGATTGGCATTGGAGCCCTTATTTCCATGGTCGCATTTGGCAGTGGAATGGAGAAGAATGTGACAGATGCCTTCACCACAAGTGGTTTGTTTTCCCGGATTACGGTGACTCCGGTCAAGCTCGATATGAACCGGCCTCTGGAATCGCTGACGGATACCAGCGGCATCAGCGTGGCCTTGGATGATGATCTTCTGGACAATATCAAGAAGATGTCCGGTGTATCTGACGCTTTTGGAGAGATCCAGCAACCCGCCAAGGTGAGGCTCGGTGAACACGAGACCACGTTGACGTATACCGGAATTGATCCGGAAGTGGGCAAGACCAAGGCGTATCAGGATCTGCTCGCTGGCACATTCCTGACCGATGACTCCCTGGGCCAGGCCGTTATTTCAACCAGCCTCCTGCGCCGTCTCAAGATCCGGATCGATGGGGAAGACATGGAGCGGGCCAAGAAGAAGGATACCGCCAATGTATACACCTATGTGAAAGCTGAAGATCTCATTGGTGACACCCTGTTGCTCAGTACGGCCTCCTTCAATCCGATGCAAATGATGGGTGCCATGATGGGCAACCAGGATGCCAACCCCCTGAGCGAACGTTCTTCAGCTTTGGTGATAGTTGGCGTTCGGGAAATCAACCACGACGGACCCAGCGCCAGCAAGGGAGGCGACCTCCTGATCCCGGAAGGCTTTGCCGCAGGCATCCCCAGCATCGGGTTTAACAGTATCACCGAATTCTTGCGCAAGGGTTCAGGTGGCTCTGACAAGTATGCCACCATCCAGGTCACCGTCGCCAGTCCGAATGACCTCACACCCGTGCGGAAGGAACTGGAAGACATGGGCTTGAATGTCTTTGCCCTGGCCGAACAGATGAAGGAGATCCGTCGGGCCTTTCTTGCGGTAAATGCCGTGCTGGGGGTCGTCGGCTTTATAGCCCTCATCGTCGCTGGATTGGGGATTATCAATACCCTGTTGATGAGCATCCTCGAACGCACCCGGGAGATCGGTATCATGAAGGCCATCGGTGGCAGTGAAGGGCAGATCAAGGGCGTCTTCTTCGGTGAGGCAGCTGTGATCGGTCTGGTCGGCGCCATCGGTGGGATCATCCTGGGTTGGTTGGTGACCCTCGCCGCCGGCGCCATCATCAATATGAAGATCCAGGAGATGGGCGAAGCGCCGGTCGACCTGTTCTATTTCCCCTGGTGGCTCATCCTGGGTTCTATCGGGTTTGCCATCGGACTCAGCCTGATCGCTGGCCTGTACCCTGCAGCGCGTGCCGCGAGGATCGATCCGGTGGAAGCGTTGAGATGGAGTTGAGGGGAAAGAAATGAGGAATGATAAATAAGGAATGACAAATGAGGAAATTAAGAAGGAAAAATCCCAAATGACAAAACCCAAAAAGTGAAATAACAAATCCCAAATCCCAAATAAATTCCAAGCACCAAAACCGAATGACCAAAACCAGGATGGGATACCAGATGGTTTATAAAGGATTTAGAAATTAATATGATGTTCATGCCGGTGTCTCACCAGCATCCGGACATACGGACAGACTACACTGATCCAACCCGAAACAGATCTATTGGTTGGTGTCCCACCGACAAAGCACCGCCATCGATTCTGCAACCGCCACCCGCGGTCAGGGTTTCCCGATTCTACAAAAAACGACCTGTTTGCCAGCAATGCAATCAGAGTGACAAAACAACTGAGGAAAAATCCCAAACGACAAATTCCAAAACACAAATAATATCCAAGTACCAAATTCGAATGACCAAAATTCTCAAGAAGAAAATGGTCAAGCAGGAGAGGACCCCGGCGGGGCCCCATATCAATAGCCTGCAAACAGGGTGACAAAACAACTGAAGAAAAATCCCAAATGACAAATCCCAAGAAACAAATAAAATCCAGGCACCAAATTCGAATAACCAAAATGCTCAAGGAGAAAAGGGTCAAGCAGAAGAGGACCCCGGCGGGGTCCCATATCAATAGCCCCGGGCGTCAGCCCGGGGTATGAAGAATAGGAAAGATCCGTTTTGGCGGCATTTTGGCCCACATGCCAAAATGATGACAAAACACCCTGAAAACGAACCCGACAGGCAACCATTCATCAAGCCTTGCACAGGGTATGGACGTACAAAATGGTGTGATTGGAAGCCCCGTTTGCGGTTTGCCTTCCTATATTCGGCCTTCTTTTCTCACCCACACCTTGATATGAAACACCTTTTCGCCTTTTTTCTCTGCATTTCCTTTCTGGTCTCTTCTACCGCACAGTTGCCCGAGCTGGTCAAGAACATCCGGAGTGATCGGGTATGACGATGTCCTCCTTTTTGCCGCAGACGATGGCACCAACGGGGTCGAACTGTGGATCAGCGATGGCACAGAAGGTGGAACCACCCTGTTGAAGGACATCAATCCGGGAGCGGCCGGATCCGAGTGTAAAAACTTCTTCCACCTGGGTGACAAGGTAGTCTTCCAGGCGAAAACAGCAGCCAACGGACAGGAACTGTGGATCACTGACGGCACTCCGGCAGGGACCAACATGGTCAAGGATATCCGTCCGGGATCGGGAAATGGTGTCAACAATACCGTCGCCATAAATGACTACTTCTTTGTCTGGAATGATGTCCTTTACTTCTCCGGGAATGATGGTCAGGTCGGGAATGAATTGTGGCGATCGGATGGGACCGAATCTGGTACCTGGCTGGTCAAGGACATCCAACCCATCTTTGGCGCCAATGGAAACGGTAATCCACGATATTATGGGACCTTGGGTGACAAGCTCTATTTCACGGCTCATGAAAACAGCAACGATGGTGAACAACTGTGGGTCACGGACGGTACGCCGGCCGGAACCGAACGATTCTACACCTTTCCCGGCGTGACCGGAGGCGTGGATCCCCGGTACAAGATGGAGGTCAATGGACAACTGGTCTTTTATGCCGAAGGCAACGACCTGGGCGCAGAACTATGGGCAACAGATGGTACCCCGACTGGAACCAAGATGATCAAGGATATCAATACGGCACCGAATACGGGCAGTTTTGACACCCAACCGAATTCGTTTGAAAACCGGTTCAACCGAATCGGGAATGTCATCTATTTTGCTGCCAATGACGGGACAAACGGTCGTGAACTCTGGCGAACGGACGGCACTACTGCCGGCACCTGGATGGTGAAGGATGGATCAGCCGAAGTTCCCGGATATTCTCCTCAACTGTTCACTGTGATGGATGATATCCTCTACTACAAGTTTGATGATGAGACGCATGGCATCGAACTGTGGCGCTCCGACGGGACCGAATCCGGTACCTGGATGGTAAAAGATGCTACGCCTGGAAGTCAGGGCTCCTTCTGGTTGCCTTCTTTCCTGACCGCCATCAATGGCCGGATCTACTTTGGCGGGGCCAAGGGCAGTGCATTCAATGTCGAACTGTGGACCTCGGATGGAACAGAAGCCGGGACTATGGTTTTGCCAGAGATCAATCCGTCAACCGGAGACGGTTCTGACCCGAATCGATTTACACTGGTCGGTGATGAGGTCCTGTTTGGTGCCCGGACAGCGGCGGAAGGGTTCGAATTGTGGAAGGTCAAGGCCAATTCGGTCAGCACAACGGATCTTGAACTGGAAGGCATATCCATACAGCCGACGATCAGCACGGGAAGCTTCACAGTCACATCAGAGTATGCCCCAGCATTTGATGTTTCCGTCGTCAACCTGGAAGGGCGACAGGTGGCTTTCTGGACTGATGTTCAGAGCGGCCAGCTTCTGGAATTGCCTGAGGGTGTCACCGGAATGATGCTGGTCAATATAACCCGGGGATACCGGTCAACGGTATCGAAATTGATCGTGAAGTAACGGGTCTGAGTCTGTTTATCCTTCCGCCTCTTTCCAGGAAAGGAAACGATCCAGAGAGGCATTGGCCATTCGCCTGACCTTGTTCTGAATCATCGGTGTCCAGCCGAAGAGCAATCCCTTCCATCCCAGGGCCTGACGTGCCCAGTTGTAGAAGGAGAAGGAATCCTTGTGGGTCAGGATCTTGCCATCCTGGAAGGTAAATTCTGATTGGATCTTGTTGATTACTCCCTGCCCGGTCGGGGAAAACGTATACATCGCGTGCCAGGTCGCACTTCCCGATTGGTCGTCTGCAGTGGAATGATGGAATTCGATCTGCAAGTCTTTCGAACGTTTGCAGAACATCTCCCACATACCCTTGAGCTGAAGGTGATTCAAATTGTAGAATACAGGGTCAGAGAAGGTCGCCTGATCAGCATACAGGGATTGCATGGTTTCGCAATCCTTTTGCTGAAACGCCTCGAAAAAGGTGTGAATCAGTTGGTTGTTTGCATGCATAGTTCTCTCTTGTTCCCGTAATATACGAATCCAGGGTTGGATCGCCATGCACCAGACTGCCGAGTTCTGACTTTAGAATCAATCTACTTTGATCACCGTATTGGTCCAGATTTCCCCGGAACCGGGATCGATCAGCTGGATGACATAGGGACCGGAAGGCAATCCGGTCATCGTGACCTGGTGAATGCCAGGTTGGAGGAGTCCGCTGTTTGTCCGCTTTCCATAAAGGTCTGTCAGCTGATATTGCAGATCTCGCTTCCCGTTCCATTGTAGTGTCAGATCTGTCTTCACCGGGTTGGATAGCACCCGGATCTCATCCTGTCCGAATGTGTGAACAGCACTCACCTCTCCCACCTGAAAATGATGAGTCCGGGTCGTGCCCCCGTAGGTCGATTCAAATGTCCAGATCCCTTCTATGGCATTGACGGGTATAAAATAGGCCCAATACCACCAGGCCCAGGCATAATTACCAGGCCCGCCCTGCTCCCAGGATTTAAAAACAGTTCCCGTGGGGTCCAGGATCTCAAATGTGGCCTTGCTATCCAGCAATTGATCCCGATACCATGCTGTGAAGTACACCAGATCTCCCGGATCGAACTGATCCTGCAGATTGGGAATTTCATCATCGGGACAAAATCCGTTCATCTCCGGTTGGTTGCCATGGGTGGTCAGTCGGTTGATAGACGGTTCGTAATAGGGTTTTTGATCGGCCCACCAGGAGGAAGGGGTGGTGGCATTACAGGGCCCCTCATAGGTTTCAATGACCTTGTTGGATGCATCGCGTATCTCGAGGTGCAAGTGCGGGTTTGTCGAGCATCCGGAACTGCCCACGATACCCAGGTATTCTCCCGTCACGACCGAGGCACCGACCGGTTTTGCAGTCAGGGTATTCTTTTTCATATGGCCATACCAGGCAACCGAGCCGTCCATGTGCTGGATATAAACCGCATTCCAGGTACCGACACAGGAACAGTTCTGATCGAAGTAGTTGTCACTTTTGTTGATGATCACACCCGGGGCTCCGGCAATGATCTCTACCTGATCGTCTTCCATCATTTGCCACCAGAATGGCCAGGAGCTGACATCCAGGCCTTTATGGCCATTGTAGGATCGGCTGTTGCACTGAAAATCCTGGATGCCGGTGCCCGGATCCAGATCGACAAAATTGACGGTGGTGTAATAGGAGGGTTGATCAAAACCGTCCGCCTGTTTCAGGGGCCATTCCAGTTGGACTGCAGCACGGGAATCTGGTGTAGCCGGGAGGATTCCCTGTTCGATCAGCAGTACCCTGTTTTCTTCGATCTCCTGTTCAATAACCGCGTATGCCTCAGGAGAAAGGCATGGGTGCTCTGGAACAGGTATGGGAATGTCCCCACCCCCCTGGCTGACCTGGGCGAAAGCAGATATAAACGGGAGAAGCAGGAGCAGAGTGCTTAGGGCTGATCGGATCATCTGGTGCTGGTTTTACTGAAAGATAGGAAAATTGTGAAAGAGAAATCATGGCGCAATAAACCATTCAGCAGAGTAAAGAAGACCGGACCCACTATTGTTCGGTGGCTCGCCCGTGTTTTAATAGACGTTGATATCCCCTCATCAAAGTATTTATCAGTGAAGACATCATGGAATGGACAGCTTGGGTTGGCGATCGAAAAGGCATCTTGAGGTGAATAACTGTCAGCAACAAACCGGAGGAGGAATAATTGGCGAAAAGCGGTGCAAGGTTTGTTTTTGGACGGCTATAATTTGGATAGATCCATTACTGAATAAAATGCCCCTCTTCGCTGTCCCTGATTTTCATCAACATGAGGATCTCCATGGCATTGACCCGTTTTTTTGCCTCCTCTACACGTTCTCCTGTAAAATGGGTATCCAGCGTCTGGAAGAATAATGCTTTCCAACGCGTAAAATGTGCCTGGTTTAAGGGCGTCTTGCGATGGAGGTCAATATGTTTTATCATCGGATTCCCCTTGTAAGAGGCTTCATCCAGCAGCAGTGTGCTCCAGAAATTGATCATGACCGGAATGTGCGTGTCCCAGGAGAAATGATCCAGGTCGCGAAAAATAGCGCCGATGACATCATCGTCTTGGACCCGGGAGTAAAAGGATTCTACCAGGAGTGTAATGTCTTCGCGCGTAGTGATTTCTTTTTTCAAGTTGAGGAATTAAGGAGTGAAGCTTGTTCGGAAATCAGCATTAGAAATATTGAAATTGATTTTACCGATTACCAAGACCGGTTAATTCGTTTATGAGTTTATTCGTTTATATCTACCCAATTAAAGGATATAATTTAAATTACCCAATACCCAATACCCAATACCCAATACCCAATACCCAATACCCAATACCCAATACCCAATACCCATTACCCATTCACATATTCCCAGGCCGATTTCCAGGCCCCGGTTTCCTGGCAATGATCCAGGAATTGAGCATAAAATGCATCATTCCCGATGGTGGCGCTGTCACCGATCACTACCAGTTGACGCTGGGCCCGGGTCATCGCTACATTCATCCGGCGATAATCCTGCAAAAAGCCGATTTCAGTTCGGGAATTGGACCGGACCAGGGACAGTATGACCACATCCATTTCCTGGCCCTGAAAGCCATCGATGGTTTGTACGCGAATGGGTAAGTCTGCGTAATGTTCGTCTTTCTGGATCTCCTCCTCAATATATTCGACCTGCTCGCGATAGGGCGACAGGATGGCAATTTCCGGCCATTCCTTTTCGACGAGATCCTGGCGGAGGAGTTCCAGGTGACAGGTGATCAATACATATTCATCCGGATTGTACCGTGATTTTGTTTCCGGGTTGACCTTTTCTTCAAATCCACATCCTGCGGTGTCGATGAACAGCACCGGCCGGGGATCACGGATAGGCAATTGGTTTTTCTCCAGACCCTCAGCAGAGAGAAGCTGATCCTGATAGAACCACCTATTCGAAAAAGCCATAATGGCCGGATGCATCCGATATTGGGTCGTCAGCAGATGGACATGGGCCAGGGTGGGCAACAGCCGCTCCATCAGGGTCATATTCAATCCTGCACGGGCGGCCTCACTGGATTTGACCGTGGGTGGCAACTGATGGGGGTCTCCGGCCAGGATGAGTCGGCTGACTTTGGCCAGGGGGATCCACACAGCGGGTTCCAGCGCTTGCGCAGCTTCGTCAACGATCAGGGTGGAAAACCGCCGTTTGTTCAGCAGGGAATGCGCCGCTCCGGTGAGCGTCGTACAGATCACCTGTGCTCCATCCAGGATCTGCTCCACCAGTCGGGTCTCCAGGTGCCGGGCCCAGTCCATCAACTCGCGCGCTTCTTTATACCCGTCACGGCGGTCGGCCCGGGCTTCGGCATCAAATGTCCGTTTGTAGGTGCCCGCTTTTTTCCGGGCCTGGGCGGCTTTGATCTTCACCTTTTTGATCTCCCGACTGTCCGGATGTGCGGCGACCTGGCCATCCAGGGTCAAGTCGAGTAGCCGTTCGTCTACCCGGGAGATATGTCCGATCCGGACGACCTGCAATCCCTGTGCGGCCAGTCGTTCCGCCAACACATCGGTGGCTGTATTGGAAGCGGCACAGACCAGGACGGTTCGTTCACGGATCACCAGTTCCCGGACGGCGGCCACCAGCGTGGTGGTCTTGCCAGTGCCCGGAGGCCCGTGGACCAGGGCCAGTTCGTCTGCAGCCAGGATACCCCGGACGGCGTTTGCCTGTGCGTGGTTCAGGGTCTCCGGATAAGCCAGGTCCGGTGCCGTACCAAACACAGGTTGACGTTCTCCGCTGAGGATCTGGCAGAAGGCGGCCAGGGCTGTGCCCTTTGCCTCCAGTGCGCGGGCCAGGGCTTTCTCCATTTCGGTATAGCTGCGATTGTCAAACTCCAGGTCCACGCCCAGTGGACCCAGATCCAGCCAGTCTGGCAGGTCTTCCGTGTTGAGAATGACCTGCATTCTCTGCTCGGATGCATAGTGTACTACGCCACTAATACGGTTTCTTCTGGCCATGGCTGCCTCGGTGAAGAAGGTCACGGGTGAGCCGGCTTTGAACTGGGAGTCGTGGCGATGGTGAACCGGTCTCTGCAGTGTCACAAAGGCCTTGTCGCCCATGGCAAAACCCGATTTGATGACCTGGACGGGTTTCCAGGTCAGGCCATGGCGCACCCGATCATCGCCGCTCATCCGACGGACCTTTTCCTGCCAGGTCGTCAGATCAGCCTTCTTCTCGATGGCGAGAATACGCTGCAGGTGATGGATATGCTGGATGCCCGGGTCCATGGTATGTGTTCGTGGATCGTTTTGACCCGCCTGTACAGGGCGGGAGGACGAATATCCGTGATTCTCCCCGTTATCCTGTGGCCGAGGTAGATTTCAGTTTCTCCGTGGAGAGCCAGATCCCCAAGTGAGAGGATTAAACAGACAAATTGTCGAGCTTTCTATCATGGATGTCAGCGTTCGATGTCAAGTTCACATCGGCAGTACGACCCCTACGGGGCCGATAATTTCAGTTTGGGGTCTATTCTATAAACCTTTGACCCCTACGGGGCCAGATTTGTTCAGGATAAGCAGAGCAGGTCACGCTTGACAAACGCCAGGATCAATGCGAGCATTCAGGTGGCTGGTATTCAGGGTGTATTCGGTATGCCAGGGGAAGGATGCTCACGAATTGGCCGGAAGGATCGGCCTGCAGTTCTCCATGGATCTTTGACCTCCTCGGCCCAGGATGTCAAACCAAAATATGGCCCTTCATGTGGGCTTCAGATTGATCAGTAGACTGACAGGGTGGAGCGAGGGGCCGGTGCCCCGTAGGGGTACAAGATTTATAGCTGGAGATACGAAACACCGCTATCATCCTGTAGGGGTGATACTGCCAGGCCCGGGCTTGGAATGGTCTCGATAGCCCTGTAACGAGGGTCGTTCAGGCAAGGACCAGACGGGAACCGGGAAATGAAAAATAAGGAATGAGAAATTAGGAATGAGGAATGAGAAAGGGAGCAAACTTGACAAGCCTCTGGCAATTGAACATGTCCTGAAGGGGGCATTTCAAGGCCCGGGAAATTGAGAAATGAACAATAAGGAATGAG